>JBFWOK010000098.1:0-25945 GCA_050250555.1 Limisphaerales bacterium | reverse complement strand
CGCCCCGGGGCCGCCCGAAGCCATCGAGGCTTCGAGGGCGGCTCCGCCCATTTCGGAACGATTCCCCTCGTTCCGACCCCGCGACGGCTCCGGACCTCCCCCTCGGTTCGGAGCCGTCGCCTTGTTCAAGGGTTGACCCGCGGTGGACGGGCGGCGCCGACCTGTTCCTCCGGACATTCTTGAGCGATTTCACATGCAGCCGGCCGCGCGCCCAAGCAACCTCCCTCCCGCCATCATGGATGCATTCCTGATCAAAGGCGGCCGTCCGCTTCACGGTGAGGTCAACATCAGCGGCAGCAAGAACGCCACGCTGCCCCTCATGGCCGCCACCCTGCTGACCAACGAACCCTGCACCCTTCGAGGAATTCCCAATCTCAGCGACGTCCGGTTCATGGGCGACATCCTCCGCTCCCTCGGCGCCGAGGTCGCGTTCACCGACGATTCCGTCACCATCCACGCCCACAAAATCCACGAATTCGGCAAGTACGACCTCATCCGCAAAATGCGGGCGTCCATCTGCATCCTCGGACCCCTCATCGGCCGCCTCGGCCGCGCCCGGGTCTCCCTCCCCGGCGGATGCATCATCGGAGCACGCCCGATCGACCTGCACCTCAAGGGCCTTCGCGCGCTCGGCGCGAAATTCACCATCCGCGGCGGTTACGTCCTCGGCGAAACCAAACGCCTCCAAGGTTCCGAGGTCTTCCTCGGCGGTCGCGTCGGCCCCACCGTCCTCGGAACCGCCAACGTCATGATGGCCGCCGCCCTCGCCGAAGGCACGACCCTCATCGAAAGCGCCGCGTGCGAACCCGAAATCATCGATGTCGCGAATTTCCTCACCGCCATGGGCGCCAGAATCCAGGGCGTCGGCGGCCCCACCATCACCGTCACCGGCGTCGATAAACTGCACGGAGCCGTTCATGAGGTCATCCCGGACCGCATCGAAGCCGCCACGTTCGCCGTGTCCGCCGCCGTGACCCGCGGGGAAATCACGCTCCGCAACGCCCGCCCCGACCACCTCGGCGCCGTGCTCGACAAACTCCGCGAAGCCGGAGTCCGCGCCGAACGCCAGGGACCGAACCTCGTCGTTTCCCGCGGCCGGTCCCGGCTCCGCCCGGTCGACATCACAACCCAGCCCTACGCGGGTTTCCCCACCGACGTCCAGGCCCAGATGATGGTTCTCATGCTCCTCGTCCCCGGAATCTCCGTCATCACCGAGCGGATCTTCGAGGCCCGGTTCATGCACGTTCCCGAACTCTGCCGCCTCGGAGCCGAGATCAGCATCGAAGGCCCCAGCGCCATCGTGAAGGGTGGACGCCCCCTCAGCGGCGCCCAGGTCATGGCCAGCGACCTCCGCGCCTCCGCCGCCCTCGTCCTCGCCGGACTCGCCGCCGAAGGCGCCACCACGGTAAAACGGGTCTACCATCTTGACCGCGGTTATGATCGCATGGACGAGAAACTGCGCCGGTTGGGCGCCCGTATCGAACGCATCCCAGATCGCCCCGAATCCGACTAACCCGTCCCATCCGCCTCCACCGACTGAATGAAGGCCCTCATCGCCATATTCATCGCCCTCGTCGGCGTCTATCTCTTCATGGAACTCGTCGGGTTCTACAATCGGACATCGCGGTCTGACTCGAATCAGGAATACGTCGAACCAACGGAATCCGTCGGCGCCTTCTCCGGCGATAGCCTGCCCGGACTTCCCCCCTTCCTCGAAACCTCGCTCGTCCAGGCTCAATCCCAGGGCGCCGAGGAACTCGGCAAATGGCTCAAGGCCTGGAGCAAGCAGGTCCAGGATCCGCGGCTGGCCTGGATCGAACTCGACTACATCGTCCTCCTCAACCTCAAGGACCACGCCGCCGCCCGCGAACGCTTTCAACAGGTCAAAGCCCGCACCCCGCCGGGATCACCCGTTTTTGATCGAATCCAGAAGCTCGATGCCGCGTATGAACATTGATTCCCCGTCCCCCCGCCTCCACCGGACCCGCGTCGCGCGTTGCGCCGCCACCTTGGCTCCCATCCTGATCGCCGCCGCCACCGCCCCCGCCCTCCGGTCCGCCGACCTCGCGTCGTCCCTCGCCGCCCTCCGAAGCGTCGCCCCGGAAGGACGCGGCAACACCGCCGCCACCGCCGCTTGGGCGGAACTCAGCCGCTCCGACGCCTCCCACCTCCCCGCGCTCCTTTCGGCCATGGACGGCGCCAATGACCTCGCCCGCAACTGGCTCTTCGCCGCCGCCGATGCCATCACCGATCGCACGCTCAAAGCAGGCGCGTCGCTCCCTCTCCCGGCCCTCGCGGATTTCCTCCTCGACCCTTCCCACGACCCCAAGGCCCGCCGCCTGGCCTTCGATCTCATCGCCCGGGGTGACGCTTCGACCGCCGAAGCCCTGCTTCCTGGTTTCGTCGATGACCCGTCCGCCGAACTCCGCCGCGAAGCCGTCCAACGCCTCATCGATCGCGCCTCCGGCACCTTCGCCGACGGCCGCAAGGACGCCGCCTCGGCTTTGTACCAGCAAGCCCTCGTCTTCGCCCGCGACGCCGACCAGATCGAGGCCCTCACCAAACCCTTGAAGGAACTCGGCCGCCCCGTCGACCTCGTCCAGCAGCTCGGATTCCTCGTGAACTGGAAGGTCATCGGACCCTTCGACAACACGGACCGCGCCGGCTTCGAAAAGGTCTTCGCACCCGAAACTGAGCTGAACTTCGACGCGGAATACGACGGCAAGGAAGGCAAGGTCCGCTGGAAGGACTTCGCATCCACCCACGAAATGGGAATGGTCGACTTCAACAAGGCGGTGGCTTCCCTCAAGGAGGTCACCGGCTACGCCTACACCGAATTCCACAGCGACGCCCCCCGCGCCGCCGAAATCCGCCTCGGCTCCAAGAACGGCTGGAAGGTCTGGTACAACGGCGCCTACCTCTTCGGTCGCGACGAGTACCATCGCGGCGCCGAACTCGATCAGTACCGCCTCCCCATCCAACTCAAACCCGGCCGCAACGCGATCCTGGTCAAGGTCACCCAGAACGAGCAGAAGGAGGACTGGACCGTCGAATGGGAGTTCCAGCTTCGAATCACCGATCCCACCGGCCGCGTCATTCGGTCCACACCCGCCGGAATCAACGTCGA
This sequence comes from Limisphaerales bacterium, assembly GCA_050250555.1. Lineage (GTDB taxonomy): Bacteria > Verrucomicrobiota > Verrucomicrobiia > Limisphaerales > CAIMTB01 > CAIMTB01. The sequence continues at coordinate 22,818 of JBFWOK010000098.1, read as the reverse complement.
TGGCCTCCTCTGAACGCCTCTCCATGAACCGGCGCCCAACCCCGAAGACCTCAATGGTCGCGCAGCCCCACCCGTGGGAGTCCATCCACTCCCGCCGCCTTCGACGTGATCTTCGTGACCTTCGCGCCTTCGTGGTGGAATCCTCCGCAATTCACGGGTCCAACGCTCCCGTCGCAACACGTCGATAATCACTTTGGTCAACATGCAAAGCCCCCTCTCCCGCGCCCGATGGGCCTTCACAATTGCGATCACGGCCGCCACCGTTTCCGCTTCCGCCGATTGGACCCAGTTCCGCGGCCCGGAAGGCTCCGGCTCCGTGCCGGATGCCGTCCTTCCCACCGCCCTCGAACCCCGAAAGCACATCACATGGGAACTCCCACTGCCCGGACGCGGACTTTCCTCACCGGTCATCGTCGGGGACCGCGTCTTCGTCACGTGCTCCAGCGGTCCCAAACAGGCCCGCCTCCACGTGATCTGCTTCCGCGCCACCGACGGCGTCAAACTCTGGGAACGCCAGTTCCTCGCCACCGGCCGCACCATGTGCCACGAGAAAACCAGCGTGGCCGCCAACAGCCCCGCCACCGACGGTCACCGGGTCTTCGCCCTGTTCTCGTCCAGCGACCTCATCGCGCTCGATCTCGAAGGCAACCTCCTCTGGCTCCGCGGCCTCGGACTTGATTACCCCAACGCCAGCAACTCCCTCGGCATGGCGTCGTCGCTCGTCGTCGCCGACGGCACCGTGGTCGCCCAGATCGAAAACGACAGCCAATCCCTCGCTCTCGGCATCGACGCCGTCACAGGCGTCAACCGCTGGAAGCTCGATCGCCCCAAACGCGCGAACTGGACCTCGCCCATCGTCCACACCGACTCCTCCACCGGCAAACCCGCCGTCCTGCTTCAGTCCACGCAGGGCCTGCTCGCCGTGGACCCGCGTTCGGGCGAACAGCTCTGGAACTACGCCGAAGGCGCGTCCTCGGCTCCGTCGTCCGCGTCCGGCGGCGGTGTGATCTTTGTCCCGTCCTTCGGTATCACAGCCCTCAAGCCGGGCGCGCCGGGCGAAGCCCCCACCCAACTCTGGCGCGCCGGCACGCTCCGGCCGGGAACCTCCAGCCCGACCGTCATCGGCAACCGCATCTTCACCCTCAATGACGCCGGAGTCCTCACCGCCGGCGACGTCCGCGACGGCAATCGCCTCTGGCAACTCCGTCTCAAGGGCCCCTTCTCCAGTACCCCGGTCGCGGCCGGCCCCTTCCTTTACGCCACCAACGAAAAGGGAATGCTCCAGGTCGTCGACACCCGCGCGCCCGAAGGCGAACTCGTCAGCGAAATGGACCTCGGCGAAACCATCCTCGGCACTCCCGCGATCTCCGGAAACGCCCTCTACATCCGCAGCGACGGCAAGCTCTGGAAGATCAGCGGGAGCTAGACGCGCGGCTCCCCATCGCTCCGTAGTAGGGACCGGATCGACCGAATCTACCCATCCGCCGCGTGGGGTCCGTTATCCTCCCCTTCCGCGTGCTCCGTGTGCTCCGTGGTTGTGCGCACCTCACCTTCCACACGATCACGGCGTTGCTCCGGCCGCCTTCGAAGCCCGGACCATCGGCACGAACCGGACCGGAAGCACCGCCTCCCGCTCGACCCGCCCACCCCGCTTCGTGAGCAGGTAAAGTTCCTGTCCCGACTCCACGTCGCCCACGGGAATGACCATCCGACCCCCGTCCCGAAGCTGATCCACGAGCGGCTGGGGGATCGACGTCGGCGCGCACGTGACAATGATGGCGTCGAACGGCGCCTCCTCGGCCCACCCTAGGAACCCGTCACCCGCGCGAACAGTGACGTTCGTGGACCCGAGACGCCGAAGATCCGCCGCGGCCCGGCGTGCGAGACTTCCGACGATCTCAATGGAGAAAACCTCCCGCACCAACCGCCCCAGAACCGCCGCCTGATAGCCGGATCCCGTCCCGATCTCGAGCACCCGATCGGTGGGTCGGGGGTCCAGCGCCTGGGTCATGAAAGCCACGATATACGGCTGCGAGATCGTCTGCCCATGCCCGATGGGAAGTGGATGGTCCTGGTACGCTTCGTCGCGCCATTCGTCCGGCACCAACTCGTGCCGAGGCACTTCAGCCATCGCCCGCAGAACATTCCGGTTGGTGATGTCACGCCCTGGCCCCGTGAGTTGCTCCCGAATCATCGCCTCCCGGGCCCGGCGATCGTCGCGCACCTCCGCCGCGCCGCCACCCCCGGGATCCTCACAGCCGGAGACCAACAATCCGGCGAAGACCGAGGTCCATTTCCCGTGATTCATGACCGAGACTTAACCCCGCCCTGGAAGTCCAGCAAGCCGCGCGGGACCAACCACAACCCAGGGAAGCACCCGGGTTGTGGTTCGTCGAATCGCGCGCCTTGCGCAAACCAGGGACTTATCCGACTTTGCGCGGCGCTCATTCCAGTCGCGCCCAGACCATGAAGCCACCCTCCATCCGTGCCCGGAAACGGCGGGGCCCGACCTCGGGACCACTCCCAATCGCCTCGTCCCAACCATCGTTGGGACGCCGCGGACGCGCAGACCAAGCCTTCACACGCCTGGAGGCGCTGGCCATCGGGATTGGAATCGGGCTTCTCGCCTTGTTGGCTTTGCCGACCTGGGGCGGTTTTCGGACCGTTGGCGACCAGCAGGGGTGCCTGGCCAACTTCCACCAACTGACCCGGGCCTGGTTGATCTACTCCGACGATTATTCGGGGACGTTGCCCGGGAATCTGGATGGCGGGGAGGCCATCAGCATCGCGAACACGAACCGGACCTGGGCGGTGGGCTGGCTGGACTTCACAGCATCGCCGTCGAACACGAACACGACCTTGCTGCGGAACTCCCAGCTGGGTCCCTACGTGGACTCGCTTTCGATTTATCGCTGCCCGGCGGACGGGTCGCGTCATCGATCCGGAACGGGCGAATTGCGGAGCCGATCGGTCTCGATGAATGGCTACTTGGGAGCGCGCCAGTTCCCGTGGACTCCCGGATACAGGATCTACACGAATCTGAATTCCATCGTGGAACCGAGTCCGTCCGAGTGCCTCGTGTTCGTCGACGAGCGGGAGGAGAGCCTGAACGATGCGTGCTTTCTGATCAGCATGGAAGGTTATGACCCGGTCCAGGCGACTCGCACCGTCCTTGTCGATTTTCCCGCTATGCGCCACGAAGGGGGGGCCTCGATGTCCTTCGCTGACGGACACGCCGAGGTTTGGCGATGGGCGGATGCCCGGACTCGAAGCGGACTTCGCCCAGGTCTGATCCTCCCGCTCAACGTCAATCAACCGAACAACCCGGACGTGCGGCGCCTCCAGCACTCCGCGAGCCGCCGGAGCGTGTCCATCCCATGAAGCGACTCGAACAGGTCTCCGGGGTCACGAAGGGGAGAAGCCCCCTTGCGCGAATGGAATCGGCGGCGGTCTGGGTCACGTTGTTCTGGCTGGGAGGCGGCTTCGCTTGGTCGCAGCCCCGGGTCGCCCAGGTGATTTCGGCGCCGGACCCGTCTAGCTCGGCCGGAGCCCGGGTCACGGGCAACGGTGAGGCCGATTCGCCCTCCTTCAGCAGGGACGGTCGATTCATCGTCTTTTCGAGTTCGGCTTCGGATCTCACCCCCCAGGACGTCAACGGGTTCCGGCGCGACGTTTTCGTTCGGGAGGTCGCCACGGGACAAACGCGGTTGGTGAGCGTCAACCCAGCGGGCGTTTCCGGAAACGGGGATTCCTTCGCTCCGGACATCTCCGGAGACGGCCGATATGTGGCATTTCTCAGCCGCGCCTCCGATCTTGTGGAGGCCGACACCAACCAAGTCGCCGACGTTTTCGTCCGGGACATGATCGAAGGAAGGACCATCCGGGCGTCCGTCGCCCCCGACGGGCGCGGCGCTGACGCTGAGTGTCAAGCGCCCCGAATCACCCCGGACGGGAAAACCGTCGTGTTCGGAAGCCGGGCGACCAATCTGGAAGCCGCGGCGCCCGATACCGATGGGCGAGTCGACGTTTTCGTCAGTAACCTGGCGAGCGGCGTGACGACCCTGGTCTCCAACGAGGCTCGCGACGGGACGGCTCATGATGTCGACGACTATGCCGTGAGCGACGACGGAAGGTGGGTGGCGTTTCGGACCATTTCGACGAACGTCGTGGCTGGCGTCCTCGGCGGCGCACCTTCGGGCGTCCACGTGCGGGACACGGAGCGGGGCGTGACAACACGCCTCGAAATGAACCTTCTCTCGGTCGTCATCGGAACGCGCACGACTGTGGAGGCGCGGTCCCTGGCGTTCGCACCCGGCCGCCCTCGGCTGGCGGTCGGGACCTGGGTCGTCGGCACGGTGGGACCCGCGAACGTGACGAACATCGTGGAAGTCCTCGAACTCGGCGAATCCGGAGCGCGTTTTTTGGGAGGCAGCGCCGGCGCTCACGGGACTTTGCTGGACGAACCCACCGCATTGAGCTTCGACCCGACGGGCGACGTGCTGGGATTCTCGCAGACGGTTCAATCCGGGCAACCGGCCATGCTCCGCTTGTGGCGCGAATTGGATGGCGTGATCACCGTGACCAATGCCGCCACAGGCCAGCCCATCCAGGCCAGGGAAGTGGCCGTCGGGCCCCAAGGTACCCGCGTGGCATTCACCAGTTCCGCGACGAACCTCGTGCAAGGGGGAACTCCACCCGGGGAATTCCAGCTGTACCTTGTCGCGCCGGCGACCGGGCGGGTGGATGTGATCACGACCAACGGGATCGGGAGTGCCGCCGGTGGAATGGAGTTCGGACGACCCTCGTTCGGTCCGGACGGCCGGTTGACGTTCCAGTGTTCCTCCGGGGAACTCGTCGCCCGGGATGGAAACGGAGCAACGGACGTGTTCGAGTCGGATCCTGGATCAGCCTCCCTCTCGGTCCTCTCCACCCGTTCGGGACCCGCGGCCAAGGTCGCCTCCGGACGGAGCACGCTGAGTCCCGGCGGGGTCAGCGCCGACGGACGGCGGGTCCTGTTCGCCAGCACCGCCGACGATCTGGTCGCGAACGACGCCAAGCAACGGCCAGACTTGTTCGTACGCGACCTGGACTCGGGGCGGACTATCCTCGTTACGGTGCCCGGAGTGGAAGGTGGACCGTCGCGACCCGGATTCGGCGAAGCCGCACTTTCGGAGAACGGCCGGTTCGTCGCGTTCACGGCGGACTGGATCCTCCAACTGGAGGATGGCAGCCGCCTTTGGACACCGCAGGTCTTCGTGCGCGACCTTTCTCTGGGCTTCACCCGCGTCGTCGCCTTGAATCCCGATGGCCGGCCCGCGCGAATGCGAACCGTCTCCCAACTTCGGATCAGCGCGGATGGCAGATACATCGCCTTTTACACCGACGCCGCATCACTGGTCGATGGACCGGCGACACGCGGATTGGTCGTCCTCAGGGATCTGGCGGCGAATCGGAACTTTCTCGTCGACACAGTGGATTCGGGCCGCGTCACCGTGGCGCTCGCCGGCCTGGGGGGACGAACCTTGGCGACCCGCTCGGGACTGGCGCCGCTGCGAGGCGTGTTGCTGGATCCCATGTCGGGTGTCCCGGAGGAATTCTCAGCCCCTTCCGGATCAACAGCCAGCCTGACCTACGACGGTCGCCGTGTCGTGTTCGCCGAACCCGGCGATGGAGCCGGATCGCCGCCCCGCGTCCGATGGCGGGACGAAGGCGATCCAACATTCCAGGAGGCCGCACTGCCCAACGATGCGGCGGCCCATATCGCGATCGAGGCGATTTCCAGGAACGGACGGTGGGTCGCCTTGCGCGAAGGCGCCGGGCCATCCGGTTTGACCGATCGCGCCACGTGGGTGATGGACCTCGATACCGGCGTCGCGGCGCGACTCGAGGTGTCGCCCGATGGGTCGTTCGCGAAGTCCCTCTCCTCCCCGTTCCCCAGCTTTTCCGCGGATGGCCGGTTCCTCGCCTTCCGGAGCGCTTCCAAGGATCTGGTGGCGGACGATCCCAATTCAGCCGGAGACATCTTCGTCCGTGACCTCGTCGGAATCCACACAACCCGGGTGGCCCGCGTCCGCGACGGAACCGACGAAACTGATGGCGTTGGTCTGGCCATCCTGAGCGCGGACGGACGACGCCTCATCTTTGCGTCGTGGTCGGACGGTTTCGTCCGGGACGACGACAATGCGAGCAGCGACGTGTTCTTCGTGGACTGGGCGGGAAGTCCCTTCCGCGACCTCGATGGCGACGAAATGGACGACGGCTGGGAATTGTCCTGGTTCGGTAATCTCCTGCGAACTGGGGACCAAGATCTTGACCAGGACGGTCTCACCGACAGAGATGAGTTTCGGTCGGGCTCCTGCCCATTGGATGATCGAAGCGGAGCCCGGCTCCATCTCGTCGCAAACCGCATCGGAGCGGGTGCGTTGGGTCTGAGTTGGTCCACCGAATCCGGCCGTCAATACCAAGTCCAAGCAAGCATCACCGCGACGGGATCGAACTGGACCCAGGTCGGCGCGCCCTACATCGGCGACGGACAACCCGTCCAAATCACCCTGTCAATTCCGGATGATGGCGCTCGCTTTTTCCGGGTGGCCGCCGAGTAGGCGTCGCCGCGATCCAAGCTGCGATGAAAGAGCGCACCCGCGGGAAGAATATTGATGCCGAAGAGTGCGCAGGCGCCGGGCGCCGGCGCCGCCATGATGTTCAGGATTACGCAGTCACCCGCGGTGAGGTATTCTGTTCACCGCGGTAGCGCTTCCACCCGGGGCGGTTCCTTCCGCCCCAGCGGATTCACCAGGTACCCGCCGTCGGACAACGCCCTCCTCCAATCCGCGATCAACGCCAGCACCCGCCCCACGTCCAGTCGCTCGTGGACCTCCCCGTATTCCCTCAGATTCGCATCCGCGAGCCGGAACAACGCCTCCGACGGACGCAACCGCCCCTTCTGGAGGTGGACGAACGCCCCCGCCAACTGGATCAGCGCCTTGTAGAAATGATCGTTGGGCCGCCCCCGCTCCGGGAGCCAGAGCTGCTCCAACACGTCGTGCGCCTCGTAATACTCGCCCCGGTTGAAGCAGGCGAACCACCCCGCGTAGTGGGGATCCAACCCGTCCGCGCCATCTCCTCCCAACCTGAGGTGAGCCACCCGTTCCGCCTTCGACATGAATCGACCCTGAGCCAAACCCGTCGTGGCGCCAATCCCCGCGAGCGGCTCCCCAAACAAACCCCCTCGCCACACCCACGCCGCGGGTCTACCGTGCGGCGTCGTTTAGGGGCGGATGAACCAAGTTTTTCGACTCCACAATCCCCTGTCCTTCGCTCTCCTGGCCTGGGGGATCCTTGCGTCCTCCATCCTTCCATCCCTCGCGGCGCCCCCGACGTCGGCGCCGACCCAAATTCCGACGCCGATCCGCGTCACCGTCGGAAATGTCACACTGCGCGAAGGCACGGGCGGTTCCGTCACCGCCTTCTTCCCGATCACCCTCTCGGCTCCCGCATCCGAGACTCTTCAGATCGCCTATGAGACCCGAGCCGGATCCGCACGGGCCAACCTGGACTACCTCGAACGGAAGGGAATTCACACCATCCCCGTCGGAACGGTCGCGAGCACCCTCCCGATCCCGATCGTTCCCGATGACCTCGGCGAAAGCGTCGAGAGCTTCGGCATCGCCTTGCTCCCGTCTCCTGGCGTCGATTTCACCACCCCCGTCGCCCTCGCCACGATCCTCGATGATGACCTTCCGAAGATCTCGCTCCGAAACGTCACAGCGCTGGAAGGAACCGGCTTCCAAACCACGATCCGCGTGCCCGTCACCCTGTCCAACCCGAGTTCACTGCCCGTCACCGTCCAGGTCGCGGTCTTCCCGGGATCCGCCGAATCACCGTCCGATTTCTCACCCACCCGGGGCACGGTGACCTTCCCGGCCGGAAGCCAATGGGAATACTTCGAGTTCCCAATCCAGGCGGATCTCGTGGCCGAGTTCGAAGAAACGATCCGCGTCGAACTCTCGGAACCCGTCAATGCCTCCCTCGACGTCGCCGGTTCGGAAGTCCTCATCCTCGACGACGACACGATCCCGATCATCTCGGTCGCCGAAGTGTCCACCAAGGAAGGGACCGGCGCCGAATCTTCGCTCGACTTCCGAATCACCCTCTCCGGCCCCGCCCTCGAGCCCGTTCGCGTCAGCTACTTGACCCGCGGCGACACGGCCGACCCCGCCTCCGATTACATCCAGCGCCTAGGCACCCTCGTGATCCCTTCCGGGGTGACCGAGGCCATCCTGACGGTCCGCGTCATTGGGGACGCCCTTCCCGAGCCCGACGAGCAGTTCCTCCTCATCCTCCGAAGCCCTGTGAACGCCACGTTGGGCACATCAACCGCACCCGGTGTGATCCGCGACGACGACCGTCCCCTGACGGTTTCCGTCGCCAACACCTCCAGCCCGGAGGGTTCGCCTGGCAACCCTCGACAACTCACGTTCGATGTCGTCCTCAGCGAACCGCCCCTCGATCCCGTCACCGTGAACTACGCCACCCGCGGCCTCACCGCGGTCCCAGGCGCCGACTACGTCAACACCAGCGGCTTCCTCACCTTCGTCACGATCGGCCCCGGAAGCACCCGGCACCAGGTCCATGTCCCCATCGTCGCCGACAACGAACTCGAACCGAACGAAACGCTCGAACTCGTCCTCAGCGAACCCAGAAACGCCGCCCTCGGGAAAGCCATCGCCACAGGCACTCTCCTCAACGACGACGGACCCACCCTGGTCATCGACGATCTGACCGTCACCGAGGGGGACGTTGCGGAGATAGCGGCCGTGTTCTCCATCCGCCGCATGGGTCCGACCGACACCGCCGTCATCGCCTCGTTCAACACCGTCCCCCGGACGGCGAGCGCCCAAACCGACTTCATCCCCGCCTTCGGAGTGGTCTCCATCCCGCCTGGCGCATCCCACACGAACCTGACGATCCTGATCCGGCCCGACCGCGCCAGCGAACCCGCTGAGGCCTTCGAAGTCACCCTCTCGGATGCCGTCGGCGCATCCCTCCTCCGACCCACGGCCGTGGGCACCATCCTTGACAACGACCTTCCGTCGCTGACGACGGAGCCGACGACGATCTTCGAGGGCGGCTTCGGTTCGTCAAAGGCGCGTTTCGTCATCCGCCTCGATTCCCCACCCATCGAAAGTGTCTTCGTCCAATACCACGTGGAACCGGGGACGGCCGTGGGTGGCGAGGACTACCTCCCCATATCCGGTACCCTGGTCTTTCCTCCGGGAGTCCTCGAGCGCCAGGTCGACGTGCCCGTCCTGGGCGACACCCTCGACGAAGACAACGAAACCTTCCTCCTCGTTCTTTCGCATCCCCAGTCCGCCCGAGTTCCAACTCCCGAGACGCTTGCAACCATCGTCGACGATGATCCCTTGCCCCTTGTCTCGATCGAGGACACAGAGGCGCGCGAATGCTCGCCCGGCGGCCCCGACACCTCGGCCGAGTTCCGCGTCCGGCTCAATACCGCGAGCGGCCGCTCCGTCACGGTCCCCTACCGGACCCGGTCCGTGAACGCGGTGTCCGAACTTGATTTCACGGGGGTGACCAATTCGGTCCTCTTTCCCGCGGGATCAACGCTCGGATTCATCCGAATCCCCATCGCCTGCGACGAAGTTGAAGAGCCCGACGAGATCTTCGAAATCATCCTGGGACCTCCGGATACCGCGATCCTCAGCCGAGCCCGCGCCCGGGCCCTCATTCTTGACGACGACGTACCGCCCCCTCCCAATCTTCCACCCAGCGTCACCCTGTCCGTGCCTCCGGAAACCGACCAGGCCACCGCCGGGGTACCCGTCGCCCTTTCGGCCCAGGCCTCCGATCCGGAGGGCGCGCTCGCTTCGGTGTCCTTCTACGCCAACGCCGTCCTCCTCGGTCAGGTCACGACGCCCCCCTACTCCCTCGTGTGGTCCAACGCGCCGTCCGGCGACCATACCCTCCTCGCCCTCGCCCTGGATCAGGGCGGATTGTCCGCTTCCTCCGTTCCCCTCACCATCCGACTCCTCCCACCCGCGCAGCTTCGGGCGTCCCCGGTCAACGCCAGCGAGGGCGATCGCACGGCGCAATTGCCACTCACTCTTTCGAGGTCCGCCAGGGAAACCGTCCAAGCCCGACTCACCACCCGGGATCTCTCCGCGGTCGCGGGTTCCGACTACGTTCCGCTCGCCACCCAAATCACTTTCCCCCCTGGCGTGACGAATCTCGTCGTCGCGCTGCCGCTCATCGACGACGCAGCCCACGAGCCCGAGGAATCGTTCCTCGTCGATCTCGAGTTCCCCGAGATTCTCGACCTCGGCGCTCCCCAACCCGCTCTCACCGTCACGATCACCATTCGTGACGATGATCCCGCCCCGCCCACCAATTCCCCGCCCAGCGTCACGCTGTCCGTGCCTCCGGAAACCGACCAGGCCACCGCCGGGGTTCCCGTCGCCCTTTCGGCCCAGGCCTCCGATCCGGAGGACGCGCTTGCTTCGGTGTCCTTCTACGCCAACGACGTCCTCCTCGGTCAGGTCACGACGCCTCCTTACACTCTCGTGTGGTCCAACGCGCCGTCCGGAGACCATACCCTCCTCGCCCTCGCCCTGGATCAGGGCGGATTGTCCGCTTCCTCCGTTCCCCTCACCATCCGACTCCTCCCGCCCGCGCAGCTTCGGGCGTCGCCGGTCAACGCCAGCGAGGGCGATCGCACGGCGCAATTGCCACTCACTCTTTCAAGGTCCGCCAGGGAAACCGTCCAAGCTCGACTCACCACCCGGGATCTCTCCGCAGTCGCGGGTTCCGACTACGTTCCGCTCGCCACCCAAATCACCTTCCCCCCTGGCGTGACGAATCTCGTCGTCGCGCTGCCGCTCATCGACGACGCAGCCGACGAGCCCGAGGAATCGTTCCTCGTCGATCTCGAGTTCCCCGAGTTTCTCGACCTCGGCGCTCCCCGACTCACTCTCACCGTCACGATCACCATTCGCGACGATGATCCCGCCCCGCCCACCAACTCGCCACCCAGCATCACGCTGTCCAGCCCCGTCGCCTTCGAAATCCTGGCCCCGGGCAAGCCGCTGGTGATGGAGGCGAGCGCGTCCGACCTCGAAGGGCCCGTCGCCGCCGTCCAGTTCTTCGTCGATGACGTCCTCGTGGCCGTCGACGAATCGCCTCCTTTCGTTTGGAACGGAAGCCCGCCGAATCCGGGTGACCATCTGCTCGCCGTCCGGGCCATCGACTCGATGGGCGCGGTCACGGAGTCCGTCCCCATCCAGATCGCGGTCGCCCTTCCCTGTGGCAGCATCGTCGTGGTCACTGACGAACCCGGCGGCGACGTGGAACGCTTGCGCGAGTTCCTCTTCGAACTGGGTCAACCGGCGGTCGTCGTGGATCGGACGGCGGCGACCGGCGAGGTCCTGGCGACCTTCGACCTTGTGATCTGGCACGACAGCGGACTGCGGCCCCTGCGCCCCGAGGACGTTCAAACCGTGCGGCACGTGGCCCAAGCGGGCGTCCCGCTGTACTTCATCGGGGATCGCCTCGTCGAATCCGCCAGCGAACTCGATTCAGGCGTCCGGGCCACCTGGATCGAGATCACCCGCCTGCGCCCCGGACCTCCCGCGACCGCGGTTCCCCATGTCTCCATCACCTCCGAAGATCTGCCGGCTTCCATTGAAACCATCCTTCGAGGAGGCAAGGCCGGAGACGTCGCCGACTTCGATTATCCCTTCACGGAACCCGTCGGCACCCGGTCCGAACTGAGTGAGGAATGGGTCCTCGCGCGAGCCGGCAGCCGGGAGGTGCTGATCGCCGTCCCGGACGATCCCGTCGAAGGGGTGGCTCGCCGATTGAGCCAGACGTTCCAGGTCGCTTCCCCAGGGGATTCCCAATCGCTGGCCGAGCGAAAGCGCCTTTTTCAGAACGCCGTCTGGTGGCTCCTGGACTGCTCGCAGTGCGCGAACCTGAACCTCTCCGCCCAGGTCTCCGTGGATCCGGCCCCCGCCCCCGACGAGGATGCCTTCATCGTGAGCGTCCAAGTCCATCCCAGCGGCGCGTGTGAAGCGCTCGCCGTGCGGGTCGTCTGCCAGTTGTCGCCGGACCTCGCCTTTCTCGAAGCGGATTCTGATCGGGGAACCTGGAGCGCCGTCCCGGAACTCGGAACCGTTGCGTTCACCCTCGGCCGTCTCCCGAATGGCATCGATGAAACGGTGCGGGTTGTGACCCGCCCCATTCGCGCCGGTGTCGCCACGGTCCACGTCTCGATTCAGAGCCTCAACGAAACCGCCGGAGCCCTCGCGGACAACGAAACCACCGTCTCCCTCGACGTCCAGGCGCCGCCCCATCTTGAGATCCGCCGCCGCTCCCCGGCGAACGCCGAATTCGACCTCGAAGTCAGTGGTCGCCCCGGAGTCGCGTACCAGATCGAGGCGGCTCCGTCCCCGGCCGGACCCTGGACCGGGATTCTTCCCGTGATCCTGACTCCCGAGGAACCCGTGGTCCGGATTCCCGTCACTGGATCCTGGGCAACGAGATTCTACCGGGTCGGAACCCCGTGACCGCTCTCACGACATCTCCCCGACCCAAGACGCCTCCCCGGCCATGAACCCGATTCCCATCGTCGATTCCCACGTCCATTTCTGGAACCCAAGGCGCCTGCGGTATCCATGGCTCGCCTCCGTCAAGGCGCTGGATCGGGCGTTTGAACCCGCCGACCTCCTGACGCAGGCGCCTCCCGGGAACGTCGACGGAATCGTGTTTGTCGAAGCGGGTCGCGCTCCCACCCAGAACCTGATCGAGGTCGAGTGGGTCGAAGACCTCGCGCGCCGCGAACCCAGAATCCGGGGCGTCGTCGCGCATGCGACCCTCGAACGCGGCGTCGCCGTCCGGCCCGAACTCGAAGCCCTCTCACGCCATCGCCTCGTGAAAGGAGTACGGCGACTGCTCCAGGATGAAGAGGACCCCGGCTTCTGCCTGGAACCGGTCTTCGTCCAAGGCGTCAAGAGCCTCGCGAAACACGGATTCACATTCGACATCTGCATCTATCACCACCAACTCGCCGACGTCCTGGAACTCGTCCGGCGATGCCCGGAGATCACCTTCGTCCTGGACCACGCCGGCAAGCCCGGAATCCGCGACCGCCTCCTCGAACCGTGGCAAACCCAGATCCGGCAACTCGCGGTCTTCCCCAATGTCTGGTGCAAACTCTCGGGACTCGCGACCGAGGCCGACCACGAACGCTGGACCGCCGAAGACCTTCGCCCCTACCTGTTGCACGTGCTCGATTGCTTTGGATACCGCCGCGTGCTCTTCGGAAGCGACTGGCCCGTATCAACGCTCGCCGTCCCGTACCCACGCTGGGTGGAGATCGTCCAAACCGCCATCGCCGGCGCCTCCGAGTCGGACCAGCGGGCTGTCTTCCAGACCAACGCGAACCAATGCTACCGGCTCTGACCGAAGCCGGCGGACTCGGGGAATCCGGGGGATCCGCGAAACTTGTGCCGACCTTCGATCCGAGGCAGTTTGCCGCCATCGTCTGTCCCTGGATCGATTCCTCGAATTCCCCGCACGCGCGATGACCCCAACCCATCGGTCTCATGACACCCAACGCCCCTGACGAACCGCCACATCCCGCTCCGAAAGCCCCGGAAGCTCCTGGGACTCCGGATGTACCGCGCGAATCCGGGCTCAACTCCCCGCCCGTCGAGCCGATCTCTTCAGGGAAATCGGAACTCACTCCCGAGGAACAGATGGCCCGCTTCGAGGATGACCTGAAGGAAACGGACTGGGGCCACCAACCCTGCTAAGGCATCCCAACCAGCGCATCGCCCGTCAGCATTCCGACGTATCGACTCCAATCCAGTGCAAACCCCGCGCCCGGTTCCCTTATGGGACCCAGCCGGCCTTCCAAGGCCGGTGGGGCATGCCATGGGCGCGAGCCCGCCGGATACTATTCTACCCGACACACCCCACGACCACCGCACCGCGCATGAGTCTTCCATCCGACGCCGGCCTAGTTCCTGAAACCGTCGCGTCCGCTTCCGCGACCGCCCAGACTCCCGATGTCCCGTCCCCGCTTCGGAGCCCCAGCCCCGCCCCCGCTGCGAAGAAGTCCCGCCTGCACGCCGCCGCCGGTTCGACGCCCGCCTCCGCTTCCCCGCCCGAACTCCCGCCCCTCGGTGTCATCGCCCTGTCCCGCGCCGGGTTCGGCCCGCGTCCAGGCGCCCTCGAATCCTTCGAGGCGCTGGGCGCCACCGACGAGGCCCGACTGGAGGCGTACGTCGAACAGCAACTCCACCCCGAGTCCATCAACGATTCGGACGTCGAAGCCCGCCTGGTGGCCGCCGGCCTGACAACCCTCTCCAAAACACGGGAACAACTCTGGCAGGACCATCACTTCGCCGCCGGCAACGACTACGGCCTCCGCTATCAACCCATCTACGAGACCCAACGCGCCGCGTTCATCCGCGCTGTCTACAGCCGTCGCCAGCTCAACGAGGTCCTCGCCGATTTTTGGCATAACCACTTCAACATCTACGCTCCCAACTACTGGATCGGCCCCCTCTGGGTTCACTACGACCGCGACATCATCCGTCCCAACATGCTCGGGAACTTTCGGGTGTTCCTCGAAGCCGTCGCGAAGAGCTTCCCCATGCTCCACTACCTCGACCTGTTCGTGAACACGGTCGTCGGTCCCAACGAGAATTTCGCCCGCGAACTGTTCGAACTTCACACCCTCGGCGCCGAGAATTACCTCGGCGTCCGCGATCCGGAGGAGGTCCCGGTCGACAGCGAGGGACGCCCGATCGCCTACGTGGACAGCGATGTGTACGAGGCGACCCGCGCGCTCACCGGATGGACCGTCGATTTCGAACTCGCCGAGTTCAAATACTCCGGTCCGGATCACGACCGCTTTCGGAAGTACGTCCTCGGCAAGGCGCTCAAACAGGACCAGGCCTCGCTCAAGGACGGTCATGATGTCCTCGATCTCGTCGCCTCCCATCCCGGAACCGCGCGCCACATCTCCCGGAAACTCGCGCGCCGCCTGATCGCCGACAACCCGCCCGCGCGCGTCGTCGAGGAGGCCGCCGCCGTCTTCCTCGCCAACGCCGAGGAACCCGACCAGCTCCTGCGGGTCACCCGCGCCATCCTCCTTTCCCCCGAGTTCCGCACCACCTGGGGCCAGAAGGTCAAACGTCCCTTCCATTTCGCCGTCGGCATCCTCCGCAGCCTCGATGCCCAACTCAGCTTCGCCCCGGGGGACGAACCCAGCGACTACTTCGTCTGGCTCGCCAACCAGGCCGGACACCCCCCGTTCCATTGGCTCACCCCGGACGGCTTCCCCGACGTCGCCGAAAAATGGCTCGGCACCAACGCCATCGTCGGCGGCTGGCGGACCGTCAATTGGCTCGTCAATCTCAAGAACTGGTGGTCCGGCAAGTACATCCTCTTCGATCCCATCGCCGTGATCCCTTCCGACGTCCGCTCCCCGGTCGAGATCGTCGACTTCTGGATCCATCGCCTGCTCGGCCGTCCGCTTCCCGAAGCCGCCCGCCTGGAGGCCATCGACTTCATGGCCCGCGGCCGCGATCCCGAGATGAAACTGCCGGGATTCTCCGAGGACATTGTCCGCGAGAGAATCCACGGACTCCTGGGCCTCATCCTGATGGCACCCGAGAACATGATGCGCTGAACCCGGGCGAACCGAACCCATGATCACCAGCAGACGCCAATTCCTCGTCGGTTGCTCCACGGGCCTCGCCGCTTTCGCGGCTTCCCGGATTTCCTCCGTCGCCCTCGCCCAACCCGGCGCCGCGTCCTCCAACCGCGACGTGATCGTCGTCGTCTTCCTCCGCGGTGGCATGGACGGCCTCAGCCTCATCCCACCCATCGACGGGGAAGACCGCGGCTACTACGAGCAGGCCCGACCCAGGCTTCAGGTTCCCGCGTCCGGAGCCGGCGGCGCCCTCCGTCTCAACGACCAGTTCGGCCTCCACCCCGCCGCCGCGCCACTCCATCCACTGTTTCAATCCGGGAAACTCGCCATCGTTCAGGCCGTCGGAAGCGCCGGCAGCCGAAGTCACTTCGACGCCATGCGGTACCTCGAAGTCGGCACCCCCGGCAACAAGATCACTTCCACCGGCTGGCTCGCCCGCCACCTTCGGAGCGCCCCCTCGCTCCCCGCCCAGATCCTCATCCCCTCCGTCAGCGCCGGTCAGCTGCCCGCGGCCTCCCTCCTCAGCAGCAACGAAACCATCACCCTCGAGGACGTCAGCACGTTCAGCCTCAGCCAGTACGGCGATCCCTCCTGGGCGCGCGGGGATCAGCTCCGTTCCCTCCGCCGCTTCTTCGCCGCCGGCGATTCCGCCGTCCACCGCGCCGGCATCCAGGCCCTCAATTCGGCCGGCCTCGTCGAAAGCTACGCCGGAGCCACCTACCAACCCGCCCCCGGCGTCACCTACCCGGCCCAACCCTTCGGCAAACACCTCGAACTCGTCGCGCGCCTCATCAAACTCGACGTCGGACTCCGCGTCGCCACCGTCGACGTCTTCGGCTGGGATACCCACGAAAACCAGGGCGCCACCCAATCCACCGGCGCGTTCTGGCAGCTCGTCCAACTCCTCTCCGAAGGCCTCAGCGCCTTCTACAACGACCTCGATTCCAGCGACGCCAACGCCCCCATCCGTCGCGTCACCATCGTCGTCCAAAGCGAGTTCGGCCGGCGCCTCCGCGAGAATGCCAACCAGGGCACTGACCACGGCACCGGCAACCCCCTCCTCATCCTCGGCGGCAACGTCAATGGCGGCCTCTACGGAACCTGGCCCGGCCTCGCCAACGAACTCCTCTTCGACGGCGCCGACCTCGCCGCGACCACCGATTACCGCCAGATCTTCAGCGAGATCCTCATCCGCCGACTCGGCAACCCCAAACTCGGCGAGGTCTTCCCCAAATACGCCGCCTACGAACCCATCGGAATCGTCCAGGGCCCCGACATCACCCCCGACTACACCGCCGCCGTCCCCTCCGCCCCAGGAGACTTCCGCGTCGAACGCACTTCCCCCAACAGCGTCCGCCTTTCATGGACCCGCGCCGATCGAGCCGACGCCTACCTGCTCGATCGCCGTCCCGATTCGGACGCCGACTGGGTCACCCTCGCGACCCTCAGCGCGGAAACCGTTTTCTTCGACGACTTCCCTCCCGCCGACGCCACCCAGCCATCCTACCGCCTCACCGCCCAGAACTCCGAAGGCCAGGGTCCGGCCGTGACCGCCACCGTCGCCGCCGGACTTTCGCCCCTCGAGGAATGGCGCCTCACTCATTTCGGCACGTCCGAGAACACGGGCGTCGCCGCGAATGACCACGTCTTCACCTCCGACGGACTTACGAACTTCACCAAGTACGCCCTCGGCCTCGACCCCAAGGTCCCCGCCACCGAGGTCGGCGACGGCTACGTTCCCGGGAAACCGAAGATGGCCCTGGGCCCCGTCACCGCTTCCCTCGTGTACGTCCGGCCCGCCAACCGACCGGATGTCAGCTACCAAGTCCACACGTCCACGGACCTGATCGAGTGGGTTCCCATTCCTTCGGTTTCTTCCGGCGCCTCCAACGGCTGGATTCGAATGCTCGCCACCGTCGCCACACCCCATCCGATCGCGCAGTTCCTTCGCCTCACGGTCCGTCCCGCCTGAACCCCGGGGACGCAGCCGCTCGGTCCGCCCTCCAACTCCCCCGTTCCCACACCCTTTGACCTGTCCCCAGGGGTGTGCTACGGCCTTGGCCGTGCTCGGTCGTCGTCCCATGGCCCTCTCCATGAAAATCAAGAATCCGTCGTCCCATCCCTTCCCGACCCAACCCGCCCTCGCGATCGTCGCGGTCCTCGTCGCCTTCGCACCCCGCCCCGCCCTCGCCGACAGCCTCGTCCCCCTCTGGTCCGTGGCGCCCGACGAACGGTTCTACGTCGGCACCGCCAACCTCGAGCGCGGCATCGCCTTCAACCCGGTCTCCAAGAACGTCCTCCTCGTCAGCCGCGCCGCCGGTCCCAAGGTCCACGTCCTCCGAGGCACCGACGGATCCGATGGCTCCGAGGAAACGGGTGAACCGCGAATCCTGAGTCCCCTCGACGAAACCGGAGAAGGCCCGATCAATGGCGGGACGTTCACTCTCAATCTCGTCGGAGCCGCCGCCGACGGCGCCGTCTACGCCTGCAACCTCGCGACATCCATCGGGACGGTCCGCATCTACCGTTGGACCGACGACGCCCCGGAAACCCCCGTCTCCGTCGCCTACAGTGGCGATCCCCTCGAAGGCATCGCCGAACCCGGCTCCGGCCAGGACATCCGCTTCGGCGACAACTTCGCCGTCCGTGGCGCCGGCGCCGCCACCCAACTCGTCCAGACGTCGCGCAACGGGAAATACATCGTCCTCTACACCACCACCGATGGACTGACCTTCACCGCGACGACCATCGCCAGTCCCGGCGACGTCGCCGGAAAGATCGGTCTCGGAGTCGCCTTCGGTTCCGGCGACACCCTTTGGGCCACCACGAGCGGCAACGCCCTCCATCGCCTTCAATTCAACCTCGCCGCGGACGGCGCCCCCGCCTCGGTTCAGCTCCTGGGATCCGTCCCGTCCACCGTCGTCAGTCTCAACACGACCGGCGTCTCGTTCGATCCCCTGACACGACGCCTCGCCACCGCCGATTACACCGCCCACACGCTCTCCGTCTTTGACGCCTCCGATCCCACCGGCCTCATCCCCGTCGGCGACCCCGTCCCCTTCCTCGGGGCCAACGCCAACGGGAACGGCACCACCGCGACCGCCCTCGGCGACGACACCGTGGTCGGTCTCGATTCCAACAACGGAATCATCGCCGTCCAGGTCGAGAAATCCGTCGTCGTCGATCCTCCCGTCATCACCGCCCAACCGGTCGGCGGCACCGTGTACGAAGGCGGCGCCTTCACGTTCGGCGTCGCCGCCCAAGGCACCCCGCCGTTCGGCTACCAATGGACTTTCAACGACTCCGTGCCCCTCCCGGGCGCCACCGGAGCCCAGTTCGTGATCACCAACGTGACCGAAGCGGACGCCGGCACGTACTCCGTCACGATCACCAACGCGTCCGACATGCCCGCCGTCAGTTCGGCGGCCACCCTTGTGGTCCGGAAACCGCTCAACGCCGGCATCCTCCGACCCGCGTGGACGCTCCTTCCCGGGGATCGTCCGTACCTCACCTCCGACAACACCCAGCGCGGCCTCGCCTTCAACCCCGCCACCGGCAATCTGCTCGTCGCGTCCCGATCTCCGGTCAACACCATCGCCGTCCTCGACGCCGCGACCGGAACCCATCGGCACAACCTCCGTACCACCACCGCCGAAGAGACGCCCGTCTTTGTCGGAGGAACCCTCGCGCTGAACATGATCGGCGTCGCCGACGAAGGCGCCGTCTACGCCGCCAATCTCATCACCGACGCCTCCACCGCCGCCCTCCAGATCTATCGCTGGGACAACGATTCACCGGACACCGTGCCCGTCGTCACCTCGCTGCCACCCGAACTCTCGATCGCCGAACGCTGGGGTGACACGCTTGATGTGCGCGGCAGCGGCGCCACCACCCAGATCCTCCTCGGAACCCGGGGCGTCGCCCCGCAGGAGGGGCGCAAGTTCGCCGTCCTCACCACCACGGACGGCCTCGAATTCGCCGGGCAGATCTTCACCGTCCCCGACGCCCCAAGCACAGCCTTCGGGCTCGGCATCGCCTTCGGCTCCGGCAACCGCGTTTTCGGCACCGCAAACGGACAGCCCGTCATTCAGGCCTCCTTCAATCCCGCCGACGGCACCGCCACCCTGGATCGCACCTACGCCGCCCCCGAAATCCCCACCGCCGTCAGCTTCATCGCCTACCACTCCTCCAGCAATTGGCTCGCCGGCGTGGCCCTCGAGAACCCCGACAACGTCCTCCTCCACCAGTTCAACCCCACCGGCGATCCCGTCCTCGTCGACCAGCGGCTCATCCTTCCCAAGGTCCCCAACGCGAATGGCACCGGATCGCTCGATTTCGGAGGGAATCGCCTCTTCGTCCTCGACACCAACCACGGCCTCCGCGCCTTCGACATCTCCCAGGACACCACCCCCGCCGAACCCGCCCGACTCAGCCAACCGAGAATCGCCGCGGGAGTCCTCACGTTCTCGCTCGAAGGTTCATCCGGCCGCGACTATCTCGTGCAAAAGTCAACCGACCTGCGCGGCTGGACCGACTTCGGAACGTTCCGCGCCCCAGCCACGGTCACCGATTCCACGGGACCCGCGCCAGGCTTCTTCCGCGCCATCGCCAAATAGACAGATAGCCGCCGCCCCCCGTCGGCCATTCCCGGAGAATTCAACCACGGAGCACTCGGAGCACACGGAGAGAACGAGGGAGTGATGGCGAGACGAGCGCTCGACCCGCGGAATCCCAAGGACCGCAACCCATGCGCCATCCAGCCGGTTGAGGATTGCAACTTGGGGTTCGCGAACCTGAATGCCCCCACAAACGACCGTCTCCCGTCGCATCCCTTTTCCGTGTGCTCCGTGTGCTCCGTGGTTGTCCTCCTCAATGCCCAAGTGACATCAGCGATTCCCCCCGGTTGACTCGCCCGCTCCGACTCCTATCGTCGCGCGCACATGTCGATGGCACCGGGGACCGAACTCATCCGAATCCGTGGCGCCCGTCACAACAACCTCAAGGGCTTCGACCTCGACCTCACCCCACGCCAGCTGGTCGTCATCACGGGACTGAGCGGTTCCGGGAAGTCGTCCCTGGCGTTCGACACGCTCTACGCGGAGGGCCAACGTCGGTACATCGAGACGTTTTCCCCGTACGCGCGGCAGTTCTTCGACCGCATGGACAAACCCAAGGTCGACTCCATCGAAGGCATCCCCCCCGCGATCGCCCTCGAACAACGCAACAGCGTCCGCACCACGCGGTCCACCGTCGGGACCATGACCGAGGTCTGCGACCATATGAAGGTCCTCTGGCCCCACCTCGCCCGCCTGCGCTGCCGCAAGTGCGACAAACCCGTCATCCGGGAATCGCCGGCCGATATCTGGGACCGCCTCATCGCCCTCTCCTCGAAAACGAGCACAGATTCGAATTCGAACCCTCGTTCGAACCCGACCCCAACCGCCTCCCCAATCGAGGTGCTCATCACTTTTTCGGTCCCGCTCTCCTCCAAACTCACCGTTCCGGAACAGGTCGCGCTCGTCAAACGCCAGGGATTCCAACGCGTGTGGCTCGACGGCGAGGTCATCCGGCTGGACGAGGCCGAGGCCCGCCTGGTCCAACGACAACCTCCCACCCTCCATGTCGTGCAGGACCGGATCCGCCTCGGGCCCGCCCAGCGCGCGCGATTCGTCGAGGCGTGCGAACAGGCCTACCACTTCGGCCACGGCAAATTGACCGTCCTCCTTCCCGGCTCTTCCGGCGTGGAGAAACCACCCCGCTGGAACGAACCACTCGCCTTCTCCAAGCACCTCCACTGCGCCAATTGCGATATCGAGTACGCGCCCCCCACCCCGGCCCTCTTCAGTTTCAATCATCCACTCGGCGCATGCCCCGCCTGCAAAGGCTTCGGACGCGTCATCGGAATCGATTACCACCTCGCCATCCCCGATCGGTCCAAGACCCTCGCCGACGGCGCCGTCCGCCCCTGGCAGACCGGGACGGGCGCCGAAAGCCAGGCCGACCTCGTCAAGAGCGCCCGCAAACACGGCGTGCCCCTCGATGTCCCCTTCCGCGACCTGTCCGAAGAACACCAGCGATGGGTCATCGAAGGCGACCCCGACTACGGCAAGGGCCGCGAATGGCCCCGCGCCTGGTACGGCGTCCGCGGTTACTTCAGGTACCTCGAGTCGAAGGCCTACAAGATGCACGTGCGCGTGCTTCTTTCCAGGTACCGGGCGTACACCACCTGCCCCGCCTGCGCCGGCCGACGCCTCCAGCCCGACGCCCTGCTCTGGCGGATCGACGATCCGCGTTCGACTCCGTCCGCACCCCTGCCGTCCCGGAGCCTCGCTGATTTCTATGCCTCCACGGCTCGAGATGCCCTCGCCGTGATCGAATCCCTCGCGCCGAAGGGAACCCGCGCCGCCAACGATCCGTTCGCCCTCGCGCTCAACGAAGTCCGATCCCGGCTCCTCTACCTAGACGCCGTGGGCGTCGGCTACCTCGCCCTCGACCGCCCCACCCGCACCCTTTCCGGCGGTGAAACCCAGCGCGTCAACCTCACCACCTGCCTCGGCACCCGCCTCGTCAACACCCTCTTCGTCCTCGACGAACCCAGCGTGGGTCTCCACCCGCGCGACACCGGGCGACTCGTCCGAATCCTCCTCCAGCTCCGGGACCTTGGAAACACCGTCGTCGTGGTCGAACAC
This sequence comes from Limisphaerales bacterium, assembly GCA_050250555.1. Lineage (GTDB taxonomy): Bacteria > Verrucomicrobiota > Verrucomicrobiia > Limisphaerales > CAIMTB01 > CAIMTB01. The sequence goes on along the minus strand of JBFWOK010000098.1, from coordinate 390 downwards.
GAAGCCGCCATCATGCACGCCGCCGACGAAGTCATCGATCTCGGCCCCGGTCACGGCGAAGCCGGTGGTCACCTCGTCGGCCGCGGTTCCCTGGCGGCGATGCTCGAACACCCCACCTCCCTCACCGCCGCCTATCTTTCAGGCCGCCAACGGATCAGAATCCCAACACGGCGCCCCGTCTCGCTTCACGCTCCGGCATCCCCCCTTCCGCCCCCCTCCCGTGGCCGATCCCGCACCCGGCCCAGCGCGCGCCGTTCCGAACAAGACGTCGCCGCGCTCGCCCTCTCCGACCTCGCCGCACCCTACCGGACCGGCACGTCAAAGCGCGGATCCGCGTCCCCCGCCGATCGTCATCTCGCGCTCCGAAACATCACCCGCAACAACCTCGAC
>JBFWOK010000097.1:0-26316 GCA_050250555.1 Limisphaerales bacterium | reverse complement strand
GGGCTTTCCGGTCGCCGCGATCCATTGGTCCCATCCTTTGAACGGTCATCGCATCGAATGACGGGAGGGGCGCGGTCGGCGCGCGGTATGCGGGTTGGGTGTATCGCGGCGGGCCGGGATCTGGTTGGGTGACCGCGATGCAAGACCAGGCCGGGATGGAAGGACAAGTTGGGCGCGACGATGTGTATCGGATCCGGACGAGGGCGAGTGGGCCGTCGGGCGTTCTGCCCCTGACGGCGGAGGACCTGCGGGACCGTCCGAGCGGGGATCTCTTCGGATGGACGCAGGACGCGGGGATGGGATGGAACCCGCGGGAACTGGGGCGGAAGGAGTTTTTGATTCTCAGCACGGCGGGTGGGATGCGCGGGGAGGATGGGCGGCCTGTGGCGCTGGGGTTCCACACGGGCCACTGGGAAATCGCGCTCCAGGTTCGGGCCGCGGCCGAGGAACTCCGGCGGTTGCGCGCGATTCCTTTCGCGGCGGCCTGTTCGGATCCCTGCGACGGCCGGACCCAGGGCACGGTCGGGATGTTCGACAGCCTTCCGTACCGGAACGATGCGGCCCAGGTTTTCCGCCGGTTGATCCGGTCGCTGCCCACGCGGAGCGGGGTGATCGGCGTGGCGACGTGCGACAAGGGGCTTCCCGCGATGATGATGGCGCTGGCGGCGATGCGGGAACTGCCCGTGGTCCTGGTGCCCGGCGGCGTGACGCTCCCGCCGGAGGAGGGCGAGGACGCCGGGGCGATTCAGACGATTGGCGCGCGGTATTCGCACGGCCTGATCTCGTTGGAGGCGGCGGCGGAGATGGGCTGCCGGGCGTGCGCGACGCCGGGTGGCGGGTGTCAGTTTCTCGGAACGGCGGCCACGTCGCAGGTGGTGGGGGAGGCGCTTGGATTGTCTCCATTGCACAGCGCGCTGGCGCCGTCAGGCGAACCGGTCTGGCTGGAAATCGCGGAGCGCGCGGCCCGTCTCGTGATCGCCATGGAAACACGGGGTGTTCGCGGACGGGACGTTCTGACGGATGCGGCCATTCGCAACGCGATGGTCGTCCACGCGGCGTTCGGAGGTTCGACGAACCTTCTGTTGCATATCCCCGCGATCGCGCACGCGGCGGGATTGAGGCGTCCGACCGTGGACGATTGGCGCGACGTCAACGCCCGGGTTCCACGATTGGTGAGCGTCCTGCCCAATGGACCGGTGCATCACCCGACCGTGCGCGTGTTCCTGGCGGGCGGTGTTCCCGAAGTGATGTGCCATCTGCGCCGGCTCGGACTGCTGGACACGTCGGTGCTGACCGTCGAGGGCCGGACTCTGGGCGAGCTGTTGGATGCGTGGGAAACGGGGGAGCGGCGCCGGCGATTCAGGGAATTGCTGCGGGAACTGGACGGGGTGGATCCCGACGATGTGATCCTTCCACCCGGGAAGGCGCGCGCGGCCGGGTTGACGAGCACGGTGATGTTTCCGAGCGGGAACCTGGCTCCGGACGGAGCGGTGGTGAAGGCGACGGCGATCGACCCGTCGGTCGTCGACCCCGACGGGGTGTATCGGAAGGAGGGGCCGGCGCGGGTGTTCACGTCGGAGCGGGCCGCCATCCGGGCGATCAAGGAGGGACGCATCCAGGCGGGCGACATCCTGGTGCTGACCGGGTGCGGTCCGATGGGGACGGGCATGGAGGAGACCTACCAGCTCACCAGCGCGCTCAAGCATCTGCCGTTCGGCAAGCAGGTCGCCCTCATCACGGATGCCCGGTTCTCGGGTGTGAGCACCGGGGCGTGCCTGGGACATGTCGGACCCGAGGGGCTTGCCGGGGGTCCGATCGGCAAGGTGCGCGACGGGGACGTCATCCGGATCGTGCTCGACCGTGGGACGCTGGAGGGGTCGGTGGATTGCGTGGGGGAGGCGGGTGGGGAGGTCCGATGGGATCGGGAGGCGGGAGCGGCGGCGTTGGCGGCGCGACCCATCCGCGAGGGTCTCGCGCGGCATCCCCTGTTGCCGGACGACACGAGGCTGTGGGCCGCGCTCCAGGCGGTGAGCGGCGGAACGTGGGGCGGTTGTGTCTTCGACGTGGACGCGATCGTCCGGCGGTTGGGGGACGGAGGTTGAACACGCGCCTGTTTCGGCTGGGAAACATCGAAGGGCCCGGCACACTGTCCGTTCCTTTCGGACGCTGTTCTGTTCGAGCCCATGAGCGAGCCCATTGCCGCCCCAACCGCACCCGCGCCGGAAGAGCCGCGGGATTTCATCCGTGAGATCGTGACCGCCGACCTGGCGGCGGGTCGTCACGGTGCGATCGTCACCCGGTTTCCGCCGGAGCCCAACGGCTACCTGCACATCGGACACGCGAAGAGCATCTGTCTGAACTTCGGGATCGCCCGCGATTTCGGGGGACGGTGCCACCTTCGGATGGACGACACGAATCCGGCGAAGGAGGACGTCGAGTACGTCGATTCGATCACGGAGGACGTTCATTGGCTGATCCACGGTTGGGCCGATCATGTGCTGACCCTGAAACCGCGGGGCGCGCGGCCGGCGCTGACCATCGTCGGCGATGATCGGACGGACCCGCATCAGTCGGGAGTCACCGGGGGCGCGGCGTCGGCCGAGGACAGCGGGACGAGTCACGGGTCCGCCGCGTTGGAGCCGTTCTATGCGTCCGACTATTTCGAGGCGTTGTACCAGTTCGCCGAGACCCTTGTGCTGCGGGGCAAGGCGTATGTGTGCGACCTGACGGCGGAGGACATGGACGCCTACCGCGGCGCGCCGGACCGGCCCGGGAAGGAAAGCCCGTGGCGCGGGAGATCGGTCGAGGAAAGTCTGGATCTGCTGAGGCGAATGCGGAAGGGCGAGTTCCCGGACGGCGCGCGGACACTGCGGGCCCGCATCGACATGACGTCGCCGAATGTCTGGCTCCGCGACCCGGTCCTGTACCGGATCCGGCACGTCGAGCATCATCAGACCGGGGCGTCGTGGTGCATCTATCCGATGTACGACTTCGCCCATTGCCTCAGCGACTACGTCGAGGGCATCACGCATTCGATCTGCACCTTGGAGTTCGAGGTGCACCGGCCGTTGTACGACTGGATCCTCGGGAATCTCGATCTGCCGCGGGCGCTGCCGCGCCAGTACGAATTCGCGCGGTTGAACCTGAGCTACACGGTGATGAGCAAGCGGAAGCTCCTCCAGCTCGTGAACGAGGACCGGGTGTCGGGGTGGGACGATCCGCGCATGCCGACGCTGGCGGGGTTGCGTCGTCGGGGCGTGCGGGCGGAGGCGTTGCGGGAGTTCGCCCGGGTCATCGGCGTCACCAAGTTCGATGGCCTGACGGATGTGGCGCTGCTGGAGCATTGCATTCGGGGCGACCTCAACGGGATCGCCTTGCGGCGGCTCGCGGTCTTGCGGCCGTTGAAGGTGGTGTTGACCAACCTTCCCGTCGGGCATTCGGAGGAGGTCCAGGCGACGAACAATCCCGAGGATCCCGCGGCCGGTTCGCGGGCGGTGGCGTTCGGGCGCGAGATTTTCATCGACCGAGAGGACTTCGAGGAGAATCCGCCCCCGAAGTATTTCCGGTTGCGCCCGGGCGGCGAGGTCCGTCTGAAGTACCTGGGGATCATCCTTTGCACCGAGGTGGTGAAGGATGACGCCGGGAACGTGGTGGAACTACGGTGCACGCTCGACGAGGGCAGCCGCACGGGCGGACCGACGGCCGGGCGGAAGGTCAAGGGAACGATCCACTGGGTGGACGCGGCGACGGCGATCGATGCGGAAGTGAGGTTGTACGACCGGCTCTTCACGGTGCCGGAACCGGATGGGGATGGCGACTTCCGCCAGCATCTGAACCCCCGGTCCCTGGAAGTGCTCCAGGCGAAGGTGGAACCGTCGCTGGCGACGGCTGTTCCGGGCGAGAACTACCAGTTCGAGCGGGTGGGCTACTTCTGTGCCGACGCGGATGCGGGTTCGGTTTCGGGGAACGGGTTTGTGTTCAACCGGACGATCTCGCTCAAGGACGCCCCGTCGAAGGAGGGGAAGAAGAAGTGAGGAGATCATAACCACGGAACACACGGAGTACGCGGAAAGGGAGCAGGAAAGGGATTCTCGGGACGAGGTTCGCTTGACTCAGGCCAAGCCAGATAACCCGTCCCTCGGTCGCGCCCCGGGTGCCACACAGGACCCCGGTTCCTACGGTAGGCGACAATAACAAGAACTGACCCCTAAGGGAGGGGTTCCTCGGCTCGGCGCGCGGCGAGGACGCGTTTGGTGGGGATGTAGTTGGCGAGGTAGTCGCGGGAGAATTGGCCGAAGGTGCCGTTCCGCAGGTGTTCCCGAACCTCGGCCATGAGTTTCAGGTAGAGATGCGTGTTGTGGACGCTGAGCATCCGGAGGCCGAGGATTTCGTCGACGTTGAGCAGGTGGCGGATGTACGCGCGCGTGAAGGTCCGGCAGCAATAGCACTCGCAGCCTTCCTCGATGGGGCGGAAGTCGGCCTTGTTGAAGCCGGCCTTGGCGTTCACGGCGCCGCGGTGGGTGTAGGCGGTTCCGTTGCGGGCGACGCGGGTGGGAAGCACGCAATCGAACATGTCGACGCCCCGTGAGATGAGCTGGATCATCTGGGCCGGCGTGCCCAGTCCCATGGCGTAGCGCGGTTGATTCGCCGGGAGATGCGGTTCGGACATCTCGATCGCCCGCAGCATTTCCGGTTCGGGTTCCCCGACGCTGACGCCGCCGATGGCGTAGCCGTCGAAGTTCATGGCGACGAGTTCGCGGGCGCAGCGTTCGCGGAGGGCGGCGTGGGTTCCGCCCTGGACGATGCCGAAGACCATTTGGCCGGGGGCCCGGGGCTGCGTCCGGCATTCGGCCGCCCAGCGGAGGGTTCGATCGACCGCGGCCTGGTATTCCTTCGGTTTGGACCCCGCGGGTGGGCATTCGTCGAAGACCATGGCGATGTCGGAACCCAGGACCTTCTGGATGTGCATGGACTCCTTGGGCCCCAGGAACAGCGGTGAACCGTCGAGGTGACTTCGGAACTCGACGCCGTGGTCGGTGATCTTCCGGATCTTGGCGAGACTGAAGACCTGGAAACCGCCGCTGTCGGTGAGGATGGGCAGCGCCCAGTTCATGAAACGATGGAGGCCACCGGCGGCGGTGAGAATGTCGAGGCCGGGGCGGACGTGGAGATGGTACGTGTTGCCAAGCAGGATCTGGGTTCCGGACTCGAGGAGCTCGCGGGGATCCATGGCCTTGACGGTCGCCTGGGTGCCCACCGGCATGTAGACGGGGGTTTCGACGACGCCGTGGGCGGTGGTGAGGCGCCCGAGGCGGGCCTTGGTTTGGGTGTCGGTCGCCAGCAACTCGAACATGGGCCGCTGATGAAGCCACAACGAGAGGCCGGTGGGGAGGCCCGTGTTGCTGTCGGGAAGTACCCCGGCGCGCCTCCAAACTGTGGGCGGTCCTGTGGGGTGGGGGTGGGGGTGGGGGTGGGGGTGGGGGTCGGGGCCTGCCGGGGCCGGGAACCGGCGTGGCGCTCAGAGGAGCAGTTCGGCGATCTGAACGGCGTTGAGGGCCGCTCCCTTCAGGAGTTGATCCCCGGCGACCCAGAACGCGAGGCCGTTGTCCAGGGCGCAATCCGTCCGGATCCGGCCGACCTGGCAGTTGGCCTTTTCCGAGACATACAGCGGGAGCGGGTATTCGTTTTTGTCCGGATTGTCGACGACATCGATGCCGGGGGCCTGGTGAAGGACCTCACGGGCGGCTTCGGGAGTGACGGGCTTTTCGAATTCGGCGCTCACGGCGACCGAGTGGGCGCGATAGACCGGCACTCGGACGCAGGTGATGCTGGCCCGGAACCCGGGATGGTGCATGATTCGGCGGCCTTCGTTCTGCAGCTTCATCTCCTCCTTCGTGTAGCCGTCCGGGAGGAACGAATCGACGTGGGGCAGGACGTTGAACGCGATCTGATGCGGGTAGACCTCCCGGGTGACGGGGTGTCCCTCGGCGATTTCGCGCACCTGACGTTCGAGTTCCTCGATGGCTTTCTGACCGGTCCCCGAGACAGCCTGGTAGGACGCGGCGATGACGCGAGTGACGCCGAACGCCTGGTGGAGCGGGTACAGCGCCATGAGCGTGATCGCCGTCGTGCAATTCGGGTTGGCGATGATGCCCTGGTGCTCCCGCGCGTCGGCCGGGTTGATCTCCGGGATGACGAGCGGGACCTTCGGGTCCATGCGAAAGGCGCTGGAGTTGTCGATGACGACGCATCCGGCCTTTGCGGCGATGGGCGCGAACTTCCGCGAGATATCCCCGCCGGCGCTGAAGAGGGCGATGTCGATGCCGGCGAAGGATTCGGGTGTCAGTTCGCGGATTCCATGATCGGCTCCCGCGAAGGGCAGCGTTTTGCCGGCGGACCGCGCGGACGCGAGAAGCGTCAGTTTGCCGACGGGAAAGCGGCGCTTTTCGAGCGTCTTCAACATCTCGACACCAACGGCACCCGTGGCTCCGACCACCGCGACATGCGGACTCCGATTCATAGGGCCGGCGAGCATACGGGGTGGAAGGGGCGTGTCAAACGCACGGGGGACGATACACGATACACGTGGCCCCCTCTCGATTCGGGTCAGGGAACGTCACCCGAGGCTTCGAGGCGGACGACCTCGCCCGTCGCGCCCTGGGCGGATGGCCAGGAGACCAGGGGTCGCAGCCGCAAGGCGTCGGGTCCGAGGGCTTGCTCGAGCGCGGGGCGGTCGACGACAGCGACGGAGTTTTCCGGGGATTCCCGGAGATGGCGCGCGGCGGCCTCCCAGGAGAGGGGGGGGTGATGAGTGCCGAAGTGGAATTGAAGGGCGTACGGACTGTCCGTGGGACGGAGGCGACCGGGGTTGCCGCCCAGGCGGATGAAATGACTGGGAAGGACGGAAAGGGCGGTGGACTCCTGGAAGATCGGCGTGTTGCGGTGCGTGTGCTGGAACTGGGCGCCGCAGCCGATGGCGAGGGCGACCAGGGCGCAGGTCGCGACGAGTCGGGGCCACGTCCAGGCGGCGGTCCAGCGCGCGGCCGGAATCGCGGCGAGCAGCGCGCCGGCGGGCATCAATGGTGCGATGAGGTCGCCACGTTGGTGACCCGCGAGTCCGAAAACCGCCAACCCCACCACCAGCCAGGACGCCGCGAAGCGTTGAAGTTGGCGGGAGGAAGGGTCCGATTCCGGACGTTGGATCGCCATCCAAAGGCCGGCGACGCTCAGGAGGCTCCATGGGATGAAACGGCTCAGAAAGTACGCGGGCGCCAGGACGAGCCCGGTTCCGGGAAACGCGCCGGGTTCGCCCAGGGCGTGCTGGACGAGTTCGGCTCCCAGCATTTTTCGGACGAGGGCGTCACCGGCCGACAGCCAGGCGAGTCCGAACCAGCCGCCGCAGAGCGCGATCCAGAGCAGAAACCCGGGAACGTGGCCTCTGGCGAAGGGAGATCGAGCGCCCTGTCGCCGTTCCCAGAACCACGCGAACAACCCGGCGAAGCCGAGGACGAGTCCGAGGGGGCCCTTGGTCAGTGTCGCGAAGGCGGCCGCGAGCCATGCGAGGGTCCATCCCGAACCTGTTTTCCACGCTTGAAAGGCGAGAACGGCGGTGAGGGTCACCGTGAAGGTGAAGAGGGGATCGGTCCGGGCGAGGGCGACGAGCTTTGCGGACAGTGGATTCGCGAGCAGGAAAGCGCATGAAATCAGGGCGGCGCGGTGCCCGAGGTATCTGGAGGCGATCCAGGCCACGAGGGCCGCCGTTCCGAAGAGCGCGAGCGCGCAGGGGAGGTAGAGCGCGCCGAGGCTTGGGCCGCCGAGGAGGAGCGACGCCAGCGCGGCGAGCCAGGTGTAGGCGGGCGGTTTGGACGTGATGTCGCCGGTCCAATCCCGCTGGACGATCCACTGTCCGTGGACGAGGGCGTCGAGCACGTACGACGCGGGCCGTTCCTGGTCGTTGTCGGTCAGGTTGGGTGGGCCGCCGAGCCGGAGGGCGAACAGGAAAGCGGTGTAGACGAGGAGGCCGGCAAGAAGGCGGAGAAAGAACCTGGGGGCGGGGGACGTTGGGACCCGGGGTGGGACGCCCTTGGTCGTGGGTTCGGGGGGGTGGGCGTTCAAGGAAGGCCCCTTGCTACCACGACGGATGCTCGGGGAGGGAGGCGTTGAACTCCCGGACGAGTCCGGCTTCGTAGTCGCCCGCGTAATTCCCGCCGAAGAAGGCGTCGAGCCCTTCGCCGAGCAGTCGTTGCCAGGAGGCGTCTTCGCGGCCGGGGATGATCGGATAGAAGAGGGCGTTGTTGGTCTTGGCGGCGTTGAAGTCGCCGGGAGCGTCTCCGATCATGAGAATCCGTTGGGGCTGGTATTTGTCCCTCGCCGCGAGGCGGAGATGATCCTTCTTGGAACCCATTTCCTGGCCGGCGATGAGGGCCACGTGATCGCTGATTCCGTGTTCGGACCATTCACGGAGGAGGGCGGCTCCCGGGGTCTGGGAGATGACCATGGCGTCCGCGCGGCCGGCGAGCTGCTGGAGGCATTCCCGGACGCCGGGAAAAGGCGGCACGCCATGGACGATATCCTGGATTTGGGCGTCCACGGCGAGGGACCAGTCGAGGACGGTCTGGAGGGCGGTGTTGCCGCGTTCCTGGATTTCGGCCTTGAGGGTGGAGAGCGTGTGCTTGGTTTCCTGGGCCATCCAGGCATCGAGATCGTCGGTGGTTGGGACGGAGACGCCGCGGGCCTGGACCTCGGCGCGTTCGGCGAGGAGGTTGAGGGCGTTCGAGAGGGCGGGGTATCGATTGATGCCCCGGGTCTTGGAGTAGAGATTGACGAACTCCCAGACTTCGCGGGCGTATTTCGAAACGGGCTGGAGGCCGAAGTGCTTGATGAACATGGGGACGAAGCACTCCTTGTGCTTGATCTCCATGGAATCAAAGACGCAGCCATCCGAATCGATCCCGACGAAGAACTCATGGGAAGGCGCGAAACGACTGAGATCGAGGGTGGGATCGGTCATGGGGGTGGGCCTGTGAGGCTTGGGTGGCGGCGCGGTTGGGGTGGGTTGGGTCGGGTCGGGTCGGGTCGGGCGACGGCGAAGCCTTGCGGAGCGGGGGTCGCGGGCGGAAGTGGAAAATCGCGGAGGACGGATGACCATCGGTCGGTGGGGTGTTCGCGGGGCGTTTGGGTGACGCTCAGGAAAAAATGAGTTGAAAAGCGCGGGGCCCGGGTCTAATAGGGCAGTGAAGTTCGTCTATGAGCTCAAACCTCACAGACGGTTTAAACGGAACCGAGGCCCTCCCCGGGCGACGATTCGGTTCCGTTACCTACCCACCGGAGCCTGGCACCTTCAGGTCAGGTCCCTCAACGACGCAGAGTGAACATGGCTAAGTCCAACGAACAGATCGTGGAAGTGGTCCAACACCATCGGCATCACGTCAAAAACATCGAGAGCCGTTCCCAGAAGGCTCAGAAACACCGGTACGAACGTCGGAAAGTCCGGGAAGCCATCCGCCTCGGGGATTGGGCGGGAGGCGAAGCGGGACCGGGTTGAAGCCAGATACAAAACGACCAGAGACGTAACCCAACAAATCAAGTCAATCGGTCGGGCCGCGCTCGCATGGGCGCGGCCCTTTTGCTTGGGTGCGCGGTCTTGCGCCATCCCGATCCCGCCAGGGACGTCCGCCGCGAGGCGGAATCGTCCGAGGTGAACCGCGACGGGGCGTCACCGCGATGAACAGGAACCGCAACACCCGAGGCCGTTCGAAGGGGATGGGAGGGCCCATCCCGTCGACGTCCGAAGTGGGTCCGGAAGGTCGCGGGCTCGATGGGACGCGAGTGAGCGCGAAGGTCGGCGCGCATTCTCCAGGGCGATCCGCCGTGCCCGATGAGACTCCTTTTCCGCTGACCGATTCGCCGGTCACCGCCTGGTTTCGTCGGACTTTCGATTCGCCCACGGAAACCCAGGTCGAAGCCTGGAGGAGAATCACGGCCGGCCAGAGCGTCCTGGTGGTTTCGCCGACCGGGACCGGGAAGACCCTGGCGGCATTCCTGGCGGTTCTTCATGCCCTGGCGCTCCGTCATGCGGAAGGCGCCCTCACCGACACGATCCACGCGATCTATGTCTCGCCTTTGCGCGCGCTGGCGTACGACCTCGAGAAGAATCTCAAGGCGCCCTTGCACGGGGCGTATGGCGGGACCCCACCGATCCGAGTCGCCCTGAGGACGGGGGACACGCCCGCGGCGGATCGCCGTCGCCAGGCGGTCCGGCCGCCGCATGTCCTTCTGACGACGCCCGAGAGCCTGCTGATTCTTCTGAGCCAGGAGAAATGGCGGGCGCCCCTTGGGAGCGTGCGGTGGGTCGTTGTCGACGAGGTTCACGCGATGGCGGAGTCGAAGCGGGGAGCGCATCTCAGTCTCAGCCTGGAACGTCTCGAAGAATGGATCGCAGGGCCGGGTTCCGCGCTTCGCGAGGGGGTCGGCCCGGGCGGTTTCGTGCGCATCGGACTCTCGGCGACGGTGGCTCCGGTGGGGGAGATGGCCCGGTTCTTGGTCGGGGTGGATCGGCCGTGCGAGATCGTGGACGGCGGGGTCCGCAAGCGGGTTGAGATGGCGGTTCATTCGCCCCTGGGATCCGATCCCTACCCGGCGGCGGGGTTCACCGGGGTCCGGTTGGTGGGCGAGTTGGGTGACCTGGTGAAGCGGCATCGAACCACCCTGGTTTTCACGAACACGCGCTCGGGCGCGGAGTCGACGACATTCTGGTTGAAGTCCGCGCTGCCCGACCTCGCCGAGAAGATCGAATGTCACCACGGGTCGCTGGATCGGGATGTTCGCTGGGAGGTGGAGGATCGTTTGAAGCGGGGGGAACTGCGGGCGGTGGTGTGCAGCACCAGTCTCGAACTGGGAATCGACATCGGAACGATCGACTTGGTGGTGATGATCGCCACGCCGAAGGGTGTGAGTCGGGCGGTCCAAAGAACGGGTCGGGCCGGGCACAACATCCACGCGGTGAGCCGCGGGATCCTGATGGCGACCAACCTCAACGATCTGGTGGAGTGCTGTGCCACGGCGTTGCTGGCGCGCGGCCGGCTTCTGGAGAATGTCCGGATCCCGAAGGCGCCGTTGGATGTTCTGGCCCAGCATTTGGTGGGGATGGGCTGCGTCCGTTATTGGACCGAGGCCGAGGCCTTCGCCTTCGTCCGGAGGTCGCATGTGTTCCGCGATCTGACGCTGTCCGACTTCCGGGATGTTCTCGAATACCTTGCCGGCGGCGGGCGTTCGTTGAGGGCGCAGTATCGGGAAGTGTTTGGGCGGATCCTGCTGAGTGACGGGGGATTCGAAACGCCGGAGGGACCGGTCCGGCGGGATTTCCTTCAGAACGCGGGAACGATTCCCAGCGAAGGCGTCGTGCAGGTTCGGATGCGGACGGGCCTGCGGAGCCTGGGGACCGTGGAGGAGGGCTTCACGCGGATGCTTCGTCCCGGGGACATCTTCATGCTGGGCGGGCGCGCGGTTCGATTGGTGCGCATTGGGGGGATGGAAGCGGTGGTGGAACCGGCCGACCACCAGGCGCCGACGGTTCCGCGTTGGAACGCGAACAAATTTCCGTTGTCGAACCGGGTCGCGGACGAGATCGCGCGGTTCCGGGACGAGCTGCGCCGACGGTTCGAGGCGGCGGGCCCGCGGGAGGGCGGGCATGCGGCATGGATTGCGACGCGGCTGGACTGTGGCCTGGCGAACGCGGCCTTGATCCATCGGATGTACGCCGCACAGCACCACCATTCGGAGATCCCGACCGCGGACTTCCTCCTGGTCGAGGAATGGCGGAGTTTGGGTGACGAGTCGGACGTGTTGGGTGGCATGGGCGAAGGGGCGGGACCGGGTGGGGAGGGGTCGGCGCGTGGGCTGGGGCGAAGGCAGAGGCAAGGGCGAGGAAGGCGTTCGTGGGTGGAGACGGCGCGGGCTTCGCGGCCGGCGCGGCACTATTTCTTCCACGCGCTGATCGGCCGGGCCGCCAACGACGCGCTCGCGCGGGTGATTGCCGCGCGATTGGGCAAGGAAGGGGGCGGGAATGCAGTGGTGACGCCGGACGACTACGGGTTTGTGCTGACAGTGGCGGACGACCGGGAGGTTCCGGAGTCGGGATGGGCCGGATTGCTGGCGCCCGCGGGATTCGCGGAGGACCTGGCGCGCAGCCTCGATCGGTCGGCGCTCCTGAAGCACCATTTCCGCAACGCGGCGCAGACGGGGCTGATGGTGTACCGGAATCACTTCCAGGACAGGAAGCCGGTCCGGAAGGTTCAGTTCTCGGTGGAAGTGATCTTCAACGTCCTGATGGAACACGAGCCGGACCACGTGTTGATGCGGGAGGCTAGGAGGGACGCGATGCACGTCCATCTCGATCTGCCCGGCGCGCTGGCCTTCGCGGAGCGGGCGGTTTCGATGCCGATTCGGTTTCGGAGGGTGGACCGGGTTCCGCCGCTGTCCTTTTCCCTGTACGCGACGAGGATCCGGGAGGCGCTGATGGTGGAGGATCCGCGCGAGGCGTTGGAGCGGCTCTATCACCACTGGTGGGCGCGGATCGAGGACGGTCCATCCGGCGACTGACATCGTTTGGGCGGGGCGGCATCCTCGCGGGATGACGCAGGACGAGGCTCTGACTCGGCATCGCGCCCTGGCCGAGGAACTTCGGCGGCACGACCGGCTTTACTATGTGGAGGCGCGGCCGGAGGTGACCGATCGGGAGTACGACCGATTGTTCCGGGAACTTGTGGCGCTCGAGCGGGTCCATCCGGAGTTGGCGACGCCGGATTCGCCGAGTCAACGCGTGGGTGGAGCGCCCACCGACGGCTTCGAGCGGGTGACCCATGCCTTGCCCATGCTCTCGTTGGAGAAGATCGAGGCCGTGGATCATCCGACCTCCGCGGAGGAACCGGACCGGGAGCGACGGGTTCGGATCCAGGATGAAAGGACGTTGGAGGCCTTGCGGTCCTTCGACGAGACGATCCGCCGGCAGTTGGGCCGGGATTCGGTTCGATACCTGATGGAACCGAAGGTGGACGGGGTGTCGATCACGCTGCACTACCGGCACGGGAGGCTGGCGCTGGGTGCGACGCGAGGGGATGGGCGGCAGGGGGACGACATCACGACGAACCTGCGGACCGTCCGTTCCATTCCGCTCGCCCTGCGGATGGACGACCCGCCGCCCCTGCTCGAGGTGCGCGGTGAGGCGTACATGGCGTCGGCGGATTTCGAACGGCTCAACGCGGGGCTGATCGCGGCGGGCGAGGAGCCGCTGCCGAACGCGAGGAATGCCACGGCTGGGACGTTGAAGCAGCTGGATCCCAAGGTTGTGGCGGCGCGGCCGGTGCGCGCTGTCTTCTACGCGGTGGGGGCGTTGGACGGGATCCGGTTCGAGAGCCACTCGCGGATGATCGAGCGGTTCCGTGAAATCGGGCTGCCCGTTCAGGCGGAGTCGTGGGTCTGTGACGGGATCGACGAGGTGCTCCGCCTGTACCGCGGGAAGGTGGTGAACGGGTACGATGAGAACCGGGATCTGCGCCGCCGCCTGCCGTATGAGATCGATGGCGTGGTCGTGAAGGTGGATGACTTTTCGGAGGCGGAGAGGATCCCCTCGAAACGCCGCGCTCCGGGGTATGCGATCGTCCACAAGCCGGTGCCGTGGATCATGCCCGCCGAGACGGTGTTGAGGGCGATCACGGTGCAGGTGGGGCGGACGGGAGTGCTGACGCCGGTGGCGGAACTGGACCCGGTTTTTGTGCAGGGTTCGACCGTCGCGCGGGCGACGCTTCACAACGAGGACGAGATCCGGAGGAAGGGGATCCATGTGGGGGACACCGTGGTGATCCGGAAGGCGGGGATGGTGATCCCCGAGGTGACGGAGGTGGTGGTGTCGAAGCGTCCGCCCGGGGCGGTTCCGTTCGATTTTCTGGCGCACGTGGGGAACCGCTGTCCGGCGTGCGGCGGGCCGATCGCCCGGGAATCCGTGTTGAGCGGGAAGGGGACCGAGGTGGCGTGGCGTTGTTCGAATGTCGCGGGTTGTCCCGCCCAGCAGACGCGCCGTCTCGAGTACTTCGCGAAGCGGAAGGCCCTCGACATCGAATCGCTCGGAGGGGTGGTGGCGGAGAAGTTGGTGGAGACGGGCCGGGTCAGGGAGCCGCTGGACCTGTTCGATGTGACGGTCGACGAATTGGCGGCCCTGAATCTTGGGACGCCGGAGGAGCCCCGGGTTTTCGGGGCGAAACACGCGGCGAAGGTGAAGGAGGCCTTGGAACGGGCGAAGACCTTTCCGTTGCACCGGTGGATTCACGCGCTGGGAATTCCCGAGATCGGGGAACAGACCGCCCACGACCTCGCGGGATGGTTCGAGAACCTCGAAGCGGTGGCCGCGTCCGCCGAGCTTCGGGCCGTGGCGCGACTGGGGTGGTTGCGGGACCGGATCCGCGACTGCAGTCCGAATTCGGACGCGAACCGGGGTCGGTCCGAGGGCGATCGGGCGGCGCTTCGGCGGGAGTGGGATGGGTTTCGGGACGAAGCGGCTGCGGTGGCGGCGGAGCTCTTGAAAATAGGTTTTGCACGGCCATCGGGAGCGGGTTCCGCGCGGCCCCAGGCGTGGGAGGTTCTCCCTCTGATCGGACCGGTCGCGGCGGGATGCCTCGTGGACTTCTTCGAATCCGAGACGGGACGGGCGTTGTTGAAGCGGATGAAGCAACTGGGGATAGATCCGCGGAGCGAGCGGGTGACCCGCGGGGATCCCGTCGCGGCGGGGCCATTGGCGGGGAGAAAGTTCGTGCTGACGGGGACTCTTCCCACTTTATCGCGGGACGACGCTTCGAGGCTCATTCGGGAAGCCGGGGGCGATGTCGTCGGGTCGGTGAGCCGGAACACGGATTACGTTGTGGCGGGCGAGAGTGCCGGCTCGAAGCTGGAGAAGGCCCGGGCACTGGGGATCGCGGTGGTGGATGAGGCCGGGCTGCTGGGAATGCTGGGGAAGTGACGGATGGGACGGATGGGACGGATGCCCGCCGTGTCTCCGACTCCGGTGGTCTTCAGGGTCAATGAAAACAGCCGGCGGGAGATCCGCCGGCTGCCGTGCTAGGTGCGTGTACGACCTGGATGGGGTCGGACCGTGGGATGATTCAAGGCGTGATCTGGGCTTCGACGAGGGTCTTGGCTTCCCGGAGGGCGGTGGTTGAGAACCGGGCGTTGTGCACTCCGTAACTGCCGTCGTGCTCGATCATGTAGAGGACGAACCGGGCCTTCTTGATCTCGGCGGGGACGAGCGACTGTTCGTTGGCGGCGGGGCCGGAGACCGAAGGTCCGCCCGCGGGCTGGCTGAGCTGACCGGCCGAGGTGTATTCCCAGGCGAGTTTTCCGTACTTCGTGCGCAGCGGTTCGGGCGAACTGGTTTCACCCCACTTGTCGAGGAGCTCCTTGACCAGGGCGATTTCGATCCGCGTGTTGCGTTGACGGAAGCCGATGAGGACCTCGGCCTCCTCCGGCGTGTGGCAAGGCACGCAGTTTTCCGGGAGCGGCTTGAACGAGTGGCCCGTGTAGACGGGATCCTCCTCGGACGGGTTCTCGGAGCCGTGGCCGTGCGTGTGGCAGTGGGTGCACTGCTTGGTGATTTCGCGATGCGTGGACTGGGGTGAGGCGGAGAGGTCGATGCCGACGATTCCGGCGTCGCCGATGTTTCCGATCAGGACATTGTATTGCGGCGAGTGATGGGGAGGGCGGCTGCTGCTGTCCCAGACGGCTCCGCGCTGATTGTGGCATTGGCCGCAGACGTTCACGTCGACCTGGTATTGCAGGGTGAAGTTGGTGTTGGTCGAGGTGTAGTAGGAGAAGAAGTTGGTGGAGTATGGCGGATTCCGGAGTTGGGAGCCGAACGGGGTGCTTTCATGGGCCGTATGGCAGACGGCGCAGGTGATGCTGGTGTTGGCGGCATGGTCGCCGCTGGGCATGGCCGGAAGCGCGACGGGCGGATTGGCTTCGGCGCCGTTCAGCATGGCGAGGCGGACACTGCCGGAATGGCACGAGCCGCAGGAGCGCATGCGCGCCTCGGCGGAGGTGATGTTCGAATTCAGGAAGTCTCTCGCGACCGATGGGGTCACTCCGTTGTGGCCCGAAGTGAGCCATTCGTCGAAGGTCGGGTGATGGAAGTCGGAGTGACAGCCGCCGCAGAGGGTGCTCGCCTGGCTGACGACCGGTCGCGCTTTCAGGTCGGCGGGATCGGCGACGTGATTGCCGCCGGGTCCGTGACAGTTTTCGCACTGGACGCCGGCGAGAAGCGGAGTCGCCGCTTCGCTGACGAAGCCTCCCGGGATTCCGAATCCGACCGTATGGCAGGGAAGGCAGTGGGCGTTCGCCGCCTGGCCGATGCGCTTGAGCGTTTCGAAAGCCCGAGCATGCGCCGTGTCCTGAACGCCGTTGTGGGCGGTGGGATGACATCCGCGGCAGGTGCTCTGGCTGAGGAAGGTCGGCCTGGGACCTTCGACACGAAGAATGCCCATCGCGTCGCTCACCGGGATGACGGCGGATTCGTCGGTGGTGGGGTCGCCGACGTTCGTCCAGGGGCCTCCGGCGACGGCGTCGCTCTTCTGCACCCGGTAGGGACCGGCCAGTCCGATCCATTCGAGCAACAATTGATCCGCCTGCTCGGCGCGCTTCAACGACCGCAGTGTCGGGCGGGGATCCACGCCGCCGGCCCACGGCCGGACGACCTTGGAATCGGACGGGAGCACTTCGCCGGGGGCTTCGCTGGCGGCGGCGAGCAGGGGCGCGAAAGCCGCCAGAAACAGGGCGAGACGGATCGGTCGGGTTTGGCCAGGGAGGCTGGGTCGTTTCATGGGTTCCTCCGGATGCGGCTGCTCGGGGCGTTGGCCGGGACGGATCCCCCGGCCGGGGAGGGAGAGCAGCGACGGTGCGGTTGATCTGTTTGTGTTTCTACTGAGATTCTTCGTCCACCATTAGTTCATCACATCATCAATCCCGGGGGCGAGATTTTCGTTATTACAATTCTTGGCATTCCAGGCCAAGAAAGGGTGCGTTCGTGGGAACGGGTCGGAAGGGTGGGCCTACTCGCGGATGAAAGCCCCGGAGTGGCATTGGTTGCAGGACAGATCGGTGTACTCGGAGTCGATGTGCAGGAAGGTGTGGCCTTCGGCGCTGAGGGTGCTGAGGTCCTCGGGTGTGCTTCCCTGGGCGAGGATCAGGTGGCAGGAGTTGCATTCGCTGCCCCCGATTGAGCGTTTTCCGTCGCTGGTGGTGTGGGAGCCGTCGTGACAGCGGAAGCAGCCGGGCCAGTCCTTGTGGCCTTTGTTGTCCGGGTAGGCGCGCCAATCGGCCTTCATTTCCGGGAAGATGCTTTCACCGAGGATCCGTTGGGCCGTCCGGACGAGTCCTTCGACGTCGCGATGGTCCTTGTAGAGGCCGCGCAGGGTGGAACTGAGATGCTGGAAGGCGGCTTCGCGGGTGGGCTGGGGGGTGATGAGCGCCGCGACCAGGTTGGATTTCACCCAGGGCAGGGAACGGTCGATTTCGCCGGATTGCAGGGCGAGGTCGACGGATTCGTTGGGAGTCCGGAACCGATGGGCGGGGCGGTTGTGGCAGTCGAGGCAGTCCATGCGTCGGATTTCGGAGGCCGGAGGTTCGTCCTTGAAATCAGGCGACCTGTAGACGGTGGAGGTGCCGTCGGCGTGGGTGACGCGGACCCAGGGAATGGTCTGACGCTGCGGATCGGGGGTGTAGTAGTCGACCTTGTTGGTGAGGTTGATGTGCCAGTGGATTCCGTTGCCCTGGGTGGGATGCGTGTCGGGGGCGCCGACCAGCAGGAGCATGCGGACGGTGAACGGGGTGTTGTCCTCGTCGGCGAGGAAATGGTGGTAGGTCCGCTCCAGGTTGCCGGAGAATTTCTCGGGCCAATGGCATTGTTCACACGTGTCCTGGGCGGGGCGGAGATTGCGGACGGGGGTGGGGATCGGGCGGCTGTAGTTGTTGAGGATAGTGGCCTTGAGCTGATGGAGTCCGTTGAGCTTGGCTTTGACGTAGTATTCGGCGCCGGAGCCGACGTGGCAGTCGACGCAACCGATGCGGGCGTGCGGGGAGATGAGATAGGCGGTGTGTTCCGGGTGCATCGGTTCGTGGCACGTCTGGCCGCAGAAATGGATGGACTCGGTGTAGTGATAGGTCTGGGTGACGCCGATGGCGGTGACGAGGAGGAAGGCGATGGCGCCGCCCACGAAGAACTGAAGAAGGCGGCGGTCGCGGGGCCGGGTGAGGTTGATGACGAGCGGATGGGATTCCGCTCCGCTCGCGATGTGGCGGGCCTGGATCCGAAAGCCCCAGAACATCATCACCGTTCCCGCGAAGAAGAACGCGGGAGCCACGCCGTAAGCGAGAATGCCGACGTAGGGGTTGCTCTGGCGCGCGAAGATGTCGAGGGCGAAGAGCAGCAGGAAGGCGAAGAAGGCCGAGGTCGCGAGAATGACGCCGGACGCGCTGAGCCAGTTTTGAAAGAGCTTGGACTTCGGAAGGCTGGGTGAGGGCATGGGGCTTGGGATGGTCAATGCTTGGCGAACGCCTTGCAGTACTCGATGAGGGCTTTCATCTCGGCCTCGGTCAGTTTGGCCGCGAAGGGCTTTTTGATTTCCTTCCCGTTCTTGTCTTTGACGCCCTCCTTCAGGTTCTTCAACGCCACATCATCCTGGATGTCGGCGACGACCTTCGGTTGGGTCAGGTTCTTGACGCCCAGTTTCTTCCCCATCGTGGTGCCGCCCGTACCGTCTTTGCCATGGCACGAGGCGCAGTGCCGGTTGTAGTTCGAGACGACCGTCGGATCGGCGCCAAGGGCGGGCAGCGAAAACGCGATGAAGGCGACGGTGGTCAGGAGGGCGGTTGGCTTCATAGGCGTGGCGTGGGTTCCTGGTGGGGGTTGAAGGGGCGGGCGGGGCGGGCGGGCTGGGCGGCGGCTCGGAACCAAGCCGCCGCCCGGCCGAAATCAATTCACGTCATCATTTCTTGGCGAAGGTTTTGGCGTACTCGATGAGCGCCTTCATTTCGTCCTCGGTGAGTTTGCCCGTGAACGGTTTCTTGATGTCCTTGCCGTTCTTGTCCTTGACGCCCTCCTTCAGGTTTTTGAGGGCGTGGTCGTCCTTGATCTCGGCCACGACTTTGGGATCCGTGAAGTCCTTGGCGCCGATCTTCTTGCCCATGACGGTCTTGCCCGAGCCGTCCTTGCCGTGGCAGGAGGCGCAATGCTTGCCGTAGTTGGCGACGACGGCGGCGTCGGCGGCGGACGCCGGGAGGTTGATGGCGGCGATCGCGGCGGCCGCGGCGATGGCGATGGCGATGGAGGCTGGGGTTTTCAGGGGGGATCGGGGTTTCATCGTGGCGTGACGTTAGTGGTTTCCAGCTCCGAGGTGAAGCCGGTTGGGGTGAAATGGCAAAAAATGGTGAGGATTTGGAGTGGTGGCGAAGGGGTTGGTTCCCAAATGCCAACGAGGCGAATGGCATCGGAGATCCAACTCAGAACAGGTATTGAGCCGAGGTGGAGACCAGGTGGGCGTCGTAGTCGTTGTGGCCGCCGGAAAGTTCCTCGCGGCTGGTATAGAAGCCGTACCGGAGGGTGACGCGAAGGCGTGGGCTGATGCGCCGGACGAGGCTCGTGAGGATTCCGTGTTCCTCGAGCCCCGATCCGTAGGGTTGTGTGGCGGCGGAGACGTCCTGGAAATTGTCGGCGAGGTAGTAGGTGTACTGCGCCTGGAGGTCCGTGCGTTCGTCGATCACGAGTCCAGCCGTGCAGGTGACGCTGACGTAGTCGTTGTGCGCGTCCTCGACGGGGGAACCTGGCGCGACGGCGGACGAGGCGTCCGAGCGGGTCGTGTCGAAGACGAGATGGACACCGGGTTGGAGGTAGAACCGTGACACGGGAGTCCACGTGAGGGTCTCGCTGAGAATGTGGGCGGTGCCCTCGGCGCCTTGGGTGCTCGCGAAGCCGGTCGCCTGGGAGTCGTAGGTGTTGAACTGAAGATCGTAGCGGCTGACGAGGGTGAGTTGGTCCAACGGTCGCCAGGTCACCCGGAGATTGAGGTCGTCTGTGGTGAAATTCTGATTCTGGATGTAGGCGGGATAGTAACCGGAGACGACGATGCGATTGGAGGCATCGTGGTCGTAGTCGGTGGACCGCATCTTCCGGTAGTACTGCGCGTGAACGTTCAGGCGCTTGAGGGGATACCAGTGGGTGCCGGCGGTGTATTTCTGGGAGAAACGGTCGAAATCGGAGTCCCGGTGGATCTCGGTCACGCCGGTGGCGGGAAGGAACTGGTGTTCGAGCAGGTTGCCGTCGCCCTGGATCCAGTCGCCGCGGGCGTAGAAGACGACATTGGTGACCCCGGTGTAGCGGAGTTCGAGTTGCTGGGAGAGGTCGAGCATGTCGCGGCTGTTGGCCGCTTCCCGGGCCAGGGTTTCGGCGCCGGTGTCAGACCATCCGGAGGATCCGTCGAGGGATTGGTTTTCGAGGCGGAAGGCCGGGATCACCGCGAGGTTGGGGATCGGGGTCCAAAGTCCGTTCACGTTCCACACGTGCTGGTCGAGTTGGGATCCCCCGGAGAGGCCGAGGAACCCGATGTCACGTCGGCCGTAGACGGGGTCGTAGACGCCGTCGTAGTCGGCGCCCACGATCCGGCTCCCACCGAGAGCGGTCTCGAGCGTCGTGAACGCGTACGACGAGGTCACGCGGACCTTCTCGTTGAAGATCGTGTCGGCGAAGGCTCGGGCGCTGTAGAGGTCCGTCTCAACGGATTCGCGCTGCGTGATATGGCGGTCCGCATCCTCGGTCGGACTGCGCCGCAGGTAGGTGCCGTTGTCGATGTCGCTGTGCTCGTAGGCGAACGCGCCGCCGAAGGTGACCTTGCCGAGGGTCTTGGTGATCTCGATCGAAACCGTGTCGGTCGTTTCGTCGAGGGTGCGGAACGAGGGGACGATGGCCCGGGGACCGAATCCGCCGGTGAGGCCCGAATCGCCCCAGTGCGTCGAGTCTTTTTGGCCCTCCCGCCAGTCGCGTTCGTAGCGGACGGTGATTTCGGGATAGTTTGGAAGGCGCAAACCCGCCTCGAAGAAGGCCGAGCCGCGCACGAGGGCGAGTTCGTCGTCGTACAGGTCGAACCAGAGGTCGTTGCCGGGGAACCAGCCACCACTCCCGTCGGAGAAGGTCCGGTACTGATCGATGCCGGCGCGGACGAACGCCTTGTCGGTCTCGGACCACTCGAGTCGGAGGCCGTAGTCCTCGTTGTTGAAGATTCCGCGTCCGTCGACCTTGAAGATCCCTTGGTCGCCGACGTCCTGTTCGAAGTGAAACCGCTGGGCGCCACCGAACGCACCGGAAGGGAGGCCCAACCGGCGGCGCGCGGGCGCGTCGTCGCCATCGACGAGCAGGCCGCCGACCGTGACATCGAACCAGTTGCGGTAGTCGCCCGGGGCGGCGTCGACGAACCCCGGGGTGTCTTCGACGGGTTCCGCGGCCTCGGCGGCGTCGGACGGTTCGGCGGGCTTGGAGGTCTCGGGAGTCGCGGAAGTTTCGGAGGACGGTGCGGGGGGCGATTCGGGCGCCTGATCCGCGGGGGTGGATGGATCGGTGGCGCCTTGGAGTGGGGTTCCGAGGGCGACGATACCGGAGACGAGAGCGGCGAGGACCGGGGCGGGGGATGGGATGGATTTCATGGCGGTGGGGGCGGCCGTTCGGTCAGGTCTGATCAGGTCAGAAGCGGAGGGAGGAACTCACTTGGGATCCGTGGACGGCTTCGTGGCAACCGGCGCTCCAGCAGGTTCCGCGCGAGAGAAAGGCGGTATGATCGATGGCGCCGATGGCGATCTGGCCGGGACCGATCTGCTGTTGGAAGTGGCATTTCAGGCAGAGCACGGCATTGCGTTCGGTGAGCATCTTTTGATTCACGGATCCGTGGGGTGCGTGGCAGGTGAGGCAGCCTTCGCGCATGGCTTCGTGTTCGAAGATGTGGGGGCCGCGCTGGGGTCTGTGACACGCGAGGCAGGCCTGGTTGGCGGAGGCGATGGAGGACGCGGTGCCGGTGAGGGCATCGCCCGAGTGGGGCGGGTGACAGGCGCTGCAGCCGAGGCGGTTTTCGCCGACGGGATGGGTGTGGGGCAGGGCGAACTGAGCCCGCAGGTTCAGATGGCAGGTGTAGCAGACGTCGGGATTGCGGTCCGGGTTGATCAGGGTGCGGGCCGCCCCGCCGGACTCGACGTGGACGCTGGCGGGACCGTGGCAGGATTCGCAGCCGACTTCGACGGAGTGGGGGCCGTGGGCGACGAGGCGGGCGTGGGGCGAGGAGACGAAGGACTTGGTGATGGGGTCATGGCATTGTTCGCACGATTCGGAGCCGACGTATTCGGCTCCGGGGATCGAGGGCGGAAGCACAAAGCTTCTGCCGCCGCCTTCCTCGGTGGCGCAGGAGACGACCAGCGCCGCGGCGCCGAGGGAGGCTGCGAGCAGGGCAAGTCGGGCGCGGTGACGGCGAATCCAGGAAGCTCGAGGGTCGGGGCGGTGATGGGTGGAGGGGTTCATGCGGGAGGGGGCGTTGAAAGGAGGCCGGAAACGTCAAGCGCGCGGGGCAAGGGCGGCACGGGGCAATGGAATTCGGAGGCACCCTGAAAACCCCGCAGGGGGCTCGGAGCCTTTGTCGGTCTGCCCGCCGTGAAGAAGAACGAGGGACGCATACCCATGCAAGGCTGACCTCCCTTACCGCCGTGGGATCCCTTTCGGCAACAACGAAGTGGCGAAGGGCGCACCTCCCGCTTTGGTGGGGCTCGCAAGGCTTATGCTTCGGCGCTCCGCGGCGATCCAAAGCGGCGCGGAGCGCCGCAGTCCAAATGGGGAGGCTCTCCGGGACGGGACTCTTGTCCACCCACCGAAAACGTCGAGGAACCGGATCAGCCCTCAGGCCCAGCGCCTGAAATCGATGTCGGGGAAGAGATTGTCGGAAGCCTCGATGGCGGCGAGGCGGGCTTCGTCGATCCGGGTGGCCGTGAGTTGATCGTGGAGATCGATGAATCGGAGGAGATGCTGGGTGACCCGTTGACGGGCGTATCCGGGATTGGTGCCGGTGCGCAGGATGAAGGGCCAATCGCTGGACTGGGCGAGAAGAAGCTCGCGGGCGGCCTGATTGAGGGCGCGGCGGAGGAGGGGGGCGGGGTCGGGGAAGCGGCGGGCCAGCGCGTGCATCCTTTCCATGGCGACGTCGAGGTGGGGAACGATCCATTCGTTGGTCTCGTTCAGCCAAACGCGGTAGTAGCCTTCCTCGCCCCAGGTCGATTCCGCCGGCGTGGCGACCTGCTGCGTGGGGTTTTCGCGGAGGTATTCGAAGGGCGTGATGAGGCGGAAGACGTCCTGGTCGCACGCCGACTTGCGCATGAAGAGGTCCAGGAAGGTCGGGCCCTCGTACCACCAGTGGCCGAACAACTCGGCGTCGTAGGGACAAACGAGCAGGGGCGGCCGACCGAGAATATCGGCGAGGCGGTGGGTCTGCTCGATTCGGGCCCCCAGAAAATGGCCCGCGTGCTGGTCGGCGGCCTGCCAGGCTTCGTCGGGGCGGTAGATTTGTTTCTCGCCCTGCGGATCGCACGCGATGCGGTGGTACTTGATGCCGGTGAAGCCGCGAAGGTCGGGCGAGGGGAGGGCGGGTCGGACGTAGTCGAATTCCAGGTCGAAACCGATATCGCGATAGAAATCGCGGTAGCGCCCGTCGCCGGGGTAGCCGGCCTGACGGCTCCAGACCTGTTTGGCGGAGTCGAGATCGCGGCCGAAGGCGGCGAGGCCGTTCGGGGTGAATACCGGCGCGAACACCCCGTGGCGCGGGCGCGGGGTGGCGTGAAGGAGGCCATGGGTATCCACCATGAACCAGCGGAGGCCGGCCTCCTGCAAGGTCTGTTCGAGTCCGTGGACGTAGGCGCACTCGGGAAGCCAGATGCCGCGCGGGTCGCGACCGAAGCACCGGCGGTAGTCGTCCCGCGCCGTGAGGATCTGTCCACGGATGGAGGACGGGTGGGCGGCCAGAAGGGGGAGGAGGGCGTGGGTGGCGGCAGTCGTGATGATCTCGAGATATCCGAGATCCTGGAATTCGCGGAGGGCGGCGACGAGGTCGCCGTGGCAGCCGAGCCAGGTCGCCCGATTTTCCCGGAACCGGTGGAGATAGAGCTGGGCGAGGTCGTGGAACGGCCGTTCCCAGTGTGTCCTGTGGGTTTCCCGCTCGGCGAGGTCGATGAGGGTTTCGAGATTGCGA
Organism: Limisphaerales bacterium; assembly: GCA_050250555.1. GTDB lineage: Bacteria > Verrucomicrobiota > Verrucomicrobiia > Limisphaerales > CAIMTB01 > CAIMTB01. The sequence goes on along the minus strand of JBFWOK010000097.1, from coordinate 2,008 downwards.
AGGTAGCGATCCTTCAGGAGCGGGTCCTGAAGCATGGCGCATAGCGTGGGGCTGACGGTCAGGGTCAGTCGGGCGGCGATGCCGTCCCGGTGCCAGCCCTGGAGGACCCTGAGAAGGGGCAGGTACGACTCCGAGATGGCCTCATAGAGCCAGGATTCCTCGAGGAACCTTTCGTGCTCCGGATGGCGGACGAACGGAAGATGGGCGTGGAGGATGAGAGCGACGTAGCCGCGCATCGGGCTGAAGGTTGTATCTTCCCGCTTCGACACGCGAGCGGGTTTGGCTGGAAATCTCGGGTCGGGTCGATCCGAAGTCCGGATGCCCGTCGTCCGTTGGCCGAGGATCAGGCCACGTGGTCGGGCGTTGGCGTCCGGAGGGTTGGATCCTGCGGGTGGGCCGGCACGTCGCCGTGGTATTCGCTGGCCCGTGAGAACGAGAGGTTGGCCTGCCGTTGTTCGACCGCGTCGGGCGAGGTCGCGGTGATCGGGAGGGCGTACTCGCCGTCGGGAAGGGCGAACCGGTAGGTGAAGGTTCCGTCGGGGCGCAGGCGAATGGAACGGTTCCCAATCGTGACCGCGGCCTGGGGGTCCGTGGCGCCGTAGACGATGAGTTCGGCGTTGACGTTGAACCAGAAGCCGCGCCGGGCGCCGGTTTCGCCCCCGATCGGACTGGAAAGCGAACCGAGCCCGGATGGGGCGGCGCCCAGGCCCGACTCCAGGCTCGACAGGGAGAGCGGGAGGCTCGCGGAAGAGAGTCCGCGCTGAAGCTGGCGCCGGAGCAGTTCCGTGATCTCGAGCGATCCGATCCAGACCCGGCGGACCTCGTCCATGCTGAGCACGCGGGAAAGCGCGCGTTCGTGCTCCTCGGTCCATGGCGCCGAGGCCATCCCGTGCTCGGCCGCGTGGACCGCCTCGGACGGCAGGTCCGGGTGTCCTTCGGCGCGGAGTTGTCGGAGGGCTTCGAGGAGTGGCGTGTTTTCCCGGAGCGCCTCCTTCACGAGGGCCAGGATGCGAGCCATGGGCAGGTCGAACGGCAGCGTTTCGAACCGGACCCAGGTTTCGTTGGAGAGATCGTTGCGCGGGGTGAGGGTCGGCGTCGAAACCGAGATGCGGACCCAGGACCGTGCGGCGTCGTAGTAGCCGAGTTCGCCGAGGTACGCGGCGCCCGCCTGAGGGACGTGAATGAACCAGTTTTTCGACTCAGGATGGACCGCTTGCTCGACGACGACTTCCGCGTCGGGAGCGCCCGCGCGAATCCTGAGAACGAGGGCGCCGGAGGCGGATTTCTTATTGGCCTCGCGCAATTGGGAGTCGGTGAGGTCCCAGTGGGCATACACCCAATGGGGATCGCGGGCGAACAGGAGGAGCCTGCGGGTTCCGTACGCGGTGGGCAGTTCCGCGCGCCCGCCCGAGGACGTCGAATCGGACGGAGCGACGCCGGGTGCGAGCACATACCGTCCGCCGGGTCCGCCCGCGATCGCGGCGGGAGTGGCATCGCCTTCGAGCAGGATGGGTGGAGGCGGCGCCGATGGTGTGGAGGCTGGTGTGGAGGCTGGTGTGGGGGCCGGTCCTGGTTTCGATTTCGGAGTGGGGACGGGAGCGGCGGCGGCGCCCGGGGTTTCCTGGGATTTCTTGGCGGGCGACGTTGGCTTGGGAGCGGCGGGTTGGGCCGTTGTGGGGGTTGGCGTGGCTTTCGCGGGGACTACGGGAGCGGAAGGCGGGGTCGGACGTGCCGACGGGGCGGCGGCGGTCGGTGGCGGCGGGCTGGGTTTCGCCGGTTTCTTGGCGGCCTTGGGCTCGGGCGTTGGCGCGGGGATTGGAGGCGGTTGGGGAGCGGGTGTGGCCGGTGGGGTGGGCTTGGAAGGGGCAGCGACTTCCTTCCTGGTGGCCGCGGGGGGTTGGGACTTCGGTGCGGGCTGGGACTGAGGCTTGGGCTGGGGTGGGATTTTTCCGGCGGGATTGGCCGGCGTGGGAGCTGGGGTTTGGGAGGCGGCGGCTTTCTTCTTCTT
>JBFWOK010000096.1:0-26457 GCA_050250555.1 Limisphaerales bacterium | reverse complement strand
TTCAGGCGTCTTGGGATGCCCAGCGCCGCGTCAGAGTCTGCCCGCTTTGCGGGCAGACTTCATTGATGGGGTTGCCCGCCGGGGGTCCGTGCCCGGAGCCCCGGTGGGCCCTCTAGGACGAACACGCGGGGCGACGGCCCGGAACGGAGGATTTCGATTCTTCGCGGGATCGCCCCGCGTGCTTTTTTTGTTGGGTTCGGATGGAGATGGGAGGGATTCGGTTCCTCGATAGTTGATTCCAGGCGATCTCAGCCCATCCACTGGAATCATCGAGGAACCAGGGATTCCGTTGAACCCGGGCGACAACAAAGCCCCGATCCTTGCGGAATCGGGGCCTTGTGGGTGGGGTTGAAGTTCGTTGGGACGTCGTCAGTGGGCCTTGGCGGCGTCGGTGCCTTCCAGGTGAACGGGTTTGTAGCCGCCGATCGCCTTGAAGTAGAGGAGCAGCAGCAGGTAGATCACAGCCATGGTGGCGGGGATGAACGAATCAACCCGCAAGGTCTGGCGATTCCCCTCGATGTAGGACTCCACGACAACCTTCTGGGTGGGGGTTCGTTGTTCGGGGGCGACCGCGGTGGCCGCGGCGAGTTTCTGGCCGTCGATTCCCTTCACTTCGTCGAAGATCAGCCATTTGCTGGGGGTGGACGCCTGGTATTCGGCGTAGGCGGCGGCATCGGCTTTCTGGAGGTTTTCACCCGAGAACCGGTCCTTGGCGTAGCCGAGTCCGGGGGATCCGACGAGTCCGGCCGACATCATGCCGATGCCCCCCATGATGGAGATGGCGACGGCGCCGCAGCGTGGGAATCGGTCGGAGGCGACGGCGAGCATGGTGGGCCAGAAGAACGTCTTTCCGATGGCGTAGACGGTGAGGGCGACGAGGGCGCCGGTGAAACTGGTGACGTGGCTGACCATGTTGAGGCCGACGCAGGCCATGATGGCGCAGACGAGGAGGATGCCGAGGGGTTTGAGCCCCAACTTGTGTTCGATGAAGTGTCCGCAGAAGCGGAGCGCGAACATGACGGCGGAGGTGAAGATGAACAGCTTGGTGCCGTCGCCGGGCTGAAGGATGGCGTCCTGGATGTTCTGGATCCAGCCGTCGGTGCCAAGTTCGACGGCGCCGACGAGGGAGTGGACGACGAACAGGACGAAGAGGATGGGGGCGCCTATGGCCCAGCCGCTGGCGCTGGCGAACATGCCCCAGACGAAAACCCCGACGAGGGCGGAGACGTAGAACCAGCCGTCGGTGGCGCCGGAGTTGGTGGCGGTGAACCCGAAAAATTCGCTGCCGGTGAAGCCGCTGAGCAGGGGGCCGAGGCCGTCCTTGACGAAGAGGGCGACGAAGATGCCGATCATGGCGGCGCCGAGGAACCCGACATCCTTGAGCATCTCACCGAGCTTGAGTCCCTTTTGGGACGCCTCGGATCGCGGGAAGGTCTGGCCGAGGAACATGACGCCATAGATGGCGGCGGGAATAAGGAAGCAGCCGAGTTGCAGCTTCCAGCTGCTCGTGGCGAGGGCGCTGTGGATAAAGCCGCCGATCACCATTCCGGCGGGCCAGGAGGCGTGGAGGATGTTGAGGTAGTGCGTCCGGTTGTTGGGAAAAAGCGTCGCGACGAGCGGATTGGCGACCGCCTCGAGCGTTCCGTTGGCGACGGCGAAGAGGAAGGTGCCGGTCCAGAGGTACGTGAACGCCGTCTTGGTGGCCATGCCATCGGTGGCTCCGAACGCCACCAGGGCGGAGAGGACGTGGAACGCGAAGGCGGCGGCGACGAGCTTACCGTAGCCGATGCGGTCGACGATGATGCCGCCGATGACGATTCCGAAGCAGAAGCCCGTGAAGCCGGCGCCGCCGATGAGGCCGGTTTCGAGCCCGGTGAAATTGAAGGCCTTGACCCAGTCGGTGAAGATGGCGCCCCGGATGCCGAATCCCACGCCGGCGGCGAGAATGGCCATGAATCCAGCCCAGAGGAGCCGGCCGGCATTGGGGGAGATGCCGTCTTGTTTGATGTTCATATCAGGAGGGGAGGGGGGAGTGCTTGGGGTTGGAAGGGCGGTTTACTGGGTGAAAGCGGGCAGTTTGACGAGCGCGCCGCCCTTGAGGGCCGATTCGTGGGCGCACAGTCCGACGCAGGTCCAGTTGGCGGACTGACGGGCGTTCGGGAACGGATCCCGGCGTTCGACGAGGGCCGAGAGGAATTCGTGGACGAGGTGGGGATGGCTGCCGCCGTGACCGGCGCCCTGCGTGAAGCTCAGGTGGGTTTTCTTCCCGAGATCGTACACACCCTTTGTGGTGAACCGGCGGATGGGCCCGGGCAGGCGCTTGGCGTAGTCCGGAGCCTTGACCGGCTTCGGGATCTTCGGTTCCGGCTTTTTCGCCCGGTGGAGGACGAGGGGTTCGTGCTCGATCAGCGGCCATTCGACCGACGCCTTGGACCCGTAGACGTCGATGCTTTCGCGGTACTGGCGGGCGACATCGAAGAGCGAGCGGTGGATGCGGGCCGCGAGATCGCTGTCCTTGAATTTGATGTGGGTGGTTTCGACGGCGAAGGGCGAGTTGTAGTGTTTGATGAGTTCCTCGCGGATCGTGCCGGAGCCGAAACAACTCACGTACTCCGCGGTGAGATTCGCGAGACCACAAACGGGGCCCACGCAATGCGTGGCGTACCACATGGGAGGAAGTCCCGGCCAGTAATTGGGCCATCCATCCATGTCCTGCTGGTGGCTCGCCTGGAGGAACTGAAGTTTGCCGAGGGTGCCGTTTTCGTAGAGCTCCTTCATGTAGAGGAACTCCCGCGCGTACACCACGGTCTCCATCATCATGTAATGGAGGCCCGTCTTTTTCTGAAGCTCGACGATCTTCTTGCAGTCGGCGATCGAGGTGGCCATCGGGACCGTGCACGCGACGTGCTTTCCGGCTTTGAGCGCCTCGATCGACATCCAGGCGTGATCCGGGATCGGCGAGTTGATGTGGACGGCGTCGATTTCAGGGTCCTTGAGCAGATCCCGGTATTCGGTGTAGCGCTTCCCGACTTCGAACGCGTCGCCGATGGCGTCCAGCTTCGACTGGGAGCGCTGGCAGATGGCGGCCATGTTCGCGTTCGGGTGCCGCTGGTAGATGGGGATGAACTCCGCTCCGAAGCCGAGTCCGACGATGGCCACGTTGATTCTGCGCTCGCTCATTGGGGGGCTGATGGGTTCCGGCTGGGATGGGCTGGGCTGGTGAGCGCCCCTCGGCGCGGCAAAGGAATTCCCTTCGCGGGACCCGGGGGGCGATCGATTCGGGAGATGACATCGCGGCGTTTGAAGGGGTGTCAATTTTAATCCGTCCCGGGCGAACCCGGGGAGTCCCGGAAATCGAGCGAAACGACCCGTACGCCCGTTGGCACCGAGCGCGGCGGAATTGCCGCCTCAGACCGGTGGATTCCCCGGCGTCGAGGTGGAGGGATCCGCCGGGGTGAGTTTCCATTCGCGCGCCACGTCATCGAGAAGGACACCGAGACGGCATTGGAGCACCCGCCCATGACGGCGGATTCCGGCGGCGATCACGATCAGGGGCACGACGGGAATCCAGGCGAACCGGAGCGGGATTTCGAACGCGCCGAACGCGAGGCCTTGGACTCCGAGGAGCCCCCAGAAGGCGATGTGCGAGGAGAGGGTCCATCGCGGACGAAGGCGGGCGCGCAACGTCTGCGAACGGTCCTTGTTGGCTTCCGCGACCGAGACGAACTCGATCCACGCCCAACGGGATCCGAACACGGCGAGATCGAACCGGCTCCATCCGGCGTCCGCCCGGCACGGCCACTGATGGCCGTCGAGTTCCTTGAGGATCCGCTCGATCCATTCGCGGCGTTCGCGCCACGCCGCGGACCAGTACGATCGTTCCCGGGCGGAGCCGTCGCCATAGACCCGGGACCGGGCCTCGAGCGAGTCCGGAACTTTCGGGGCTTCGTCGCGGACGCTCAGGTGGGTCCGAAACCGGGCGCTTCCCCTCACCATGGGTTGAAGGCAGTGAAGCAGCGTGATGATCGGGCGCGACCACCAGCGCCGACGGTCGGCGGGCAGGAAGGCGCGGCTCGCGGCGAGCGCGCACAGAACCGGGGGCAGCAGCCAGGCCAGGAGGGCCAGCGGCCACAAGGGACCGATCCCGGAGGCGAGGACCAGGAGAGGCACCGCGACCAGGGCGTGGTATTCGATGCTGGTGAAGAGCGGGAGGATGCCATCCGCCGCCGGAGTGTAGAGCGTCTGGAATTGCCCGGTCGCGAAGACGCCGTGGTGGATGACGGGATGTCGCCACGGGATGGCCCCGGAATTGCCCGCGCAGATCCGGCCCCGCCAGACGGCGTTTCCGAGGGCGTTGAAGTGCTCGGGATGCTTCGCGACGAGCAGCGCTTCGGCCTCGCCGTATCCCGCCTGCTGACGAAGGTAGTCGCCCACGGTCGAACGTCGCCGGTGCCACACGAATCCCGCCGGGGCGAATCCGATGCGCCAGCCTCGGCGTTGCAGGCGCCAGCACAGGTCCACGTCGTCCCCCGCCCGCTGGAAGACCGGATCGAAACCGCCCACGCCATCGAGCGCCCACTTCCAGAAGGCCATGTTGCAGCCGGGAACGTGCTCGGCGACCTGGTCGTCGAGCATCACGTGGGTGGGGCCGCCGGGCGACGCCATCACCGCCGCCGCGATCGCCGAGTCGTCCGGCGGCAGCAGGTTGGGACCACCGGCTCCCGCGAAGGAACCGCGCGTGATCGTACCCACCAGGAACCGAAGCCAGTCCCGGTCGACCTCGCAGTCGGCGTCGGTGAAGGCGACGATCTCGCCCGTGGCCGCGCGGATGCCGAGATTGCGCGCGGCCGAAAGCCCGAGGTTGATGCGATGCCGCAGGGTCCGGACCTGGGGGAACGCGAGGGTGATGTCGGGGGTTCCATCCGTGGAACCGTCGTCGATGACGAGGATCTCGAAGTCGGGATAGTCGATCTGAAGAAGGGATTCGAGGCAGGCGCGGAGCGTTTCGGCGCCATTGTAGCAGGCGACCACCACCGTGACTCGGGGCGTCGCCGTGCCGGGCGGGAATCGGGGTTCGAGAAATCGTGCCTTCGCCGCCTCCCAAGCGGGGCGCGGGGCGCGCTCCGACGTGGTGAGGCCCATCCGCCAGTCCTCGACCCGCACGCCGCCGCGAACCCAGTCGTCGGTGAACGTGAACAGAACCGCTCCGGCGAGGCCGGCCTCCGTGGCGGCGGCGAGGTTGTCGGAGACGATCCGCGCCTGTCCCTCGGGACCTTCGCGGAGGGCGTCGGCGCCGCACTCGCCGAGGAGGAGGGGGAGATCGCCCGCGATCAGTTGGAGTCGGGCCAGGTAGGGGTCGAGGGTGCGACGCTCGTGGAGGAAGACGTTGAATGTGAGGAAGTCCAGATCCCGGGGCTGAAGGTATTCGGTGGGCGGGTAGTTGGCGTAGGTGCAGAGGCACTGGGGGTCCGCGTCGCGCGCGGCGGCGACCAGTTCGTCGAGAAAAGCCGCGACGCGCGCGGGACCGCTCCAGCGGACGATATCGGGTGGGATCTCGTTGGCGACGGCGACGGCGAAAACGGCCGGATGTCCGGCGAACCCGCAGACAGCGGTGGCGACGGCGGTGCGGGCTTCGCGGCGACGGGCGCGGCTGTCGAGAAAGCAGGACTGCGAAGCCCAGGGAATGGAGACGAAGCAACGAAGGCCCTGGGCCGCCGCGGCATCGAGCAGCCACGGCGGCGGAGGGTCATAGACGCGTACCGTGTTGGCGCCGAGCCCGGCGATCAGCCTGAAATCCCGCTGGACGTCGGTGGGTTCCGGAAACGGTTCGCCAGCCTTGTTCGGTCCGAACGTTCCGTAGGAGACACCCCGGACGATGAACCGCTGGGTGCCCGCCCGGAAGAACTTGCCGTCCAATCGGACGCGTTCGGTCACGGGAACTGAAACGCGCATGGGTCGTTGGACGGGATCGGAGGGCAAGGACATCACCTCGACGGGGAAGGTCTGGTCTGCGGAACGTCGCGGGATCCCGCCCTACGCGCCGTGCTGGGCGCCCGGAATGATGGCGGACGCGGTTTCGCGCGCCCAGACGTCGGCGGCGAGGATCTGCTCGAAGGTCGGATGGGCGATGTGGGTGTGCCGGCGCATGGTTTCCGCGACGGTGGAGGTGATTCCTGGGAAGGACAGCCTTCGGTTGCAGAAAGCGTCGACGGCGACCTCGTTGGCGGCGTTCAGGACGGCTGGCAGCGTTCCGCCCCGTTCACCCGCCTGACGGGCCAGGGTGAGGGCGGGGAATCGCACCGGATCGGGCTCCTCGAAGGCGAGGGTGCCGAGCCGCGCGAAGTTCGTCTGGACGCGGTCGTTCCGGGCGCGCTCCGGGTAGGTGAGCGCGACCTGGATCGGAAGGCACATGTCCGGTGTCGAGAGTTGGGCGAGGACCGAACCGTCGACGAATTCCACCATCGAGTGAACGACGCTCTGGGGGTGGACGACGACTTGGACGCGGTCCATGCCGATGCCGAACAGCCACCGCGCTTCGATCATTTCGAGCCCTTTGTTGAAGAGCGTGGCGGAGTCGATGGTGATTTTCCTGCCCATGACCCAGGAGGGGTGTTTGAGGGCCTTCTCGACGGTGATGTGGGGAAATTCCTCGGCCGGGGTGCGACGAAACGGGCCGCCGGACGCCGTGAGCCAGAGGTTGCGGACCGATTCGGGAGGCTTGCCGTCGAGGCACTGGAAGATGGCGGAATGCTCGCTGTCGACGGCGAGGACCCGGACGCCATTCCGGGCGGCTTCGGTCATGACCATTTCCCCGGCCATGACCAGGATTTCCTTGGAAGCGACGGCGATGTCCTTGCGGGCGCGAAGGGCGGCGAGCGCGGGGTGGAGCCCTCCGGTTCCGACGATGGCGACGAGGACGATGTCGGCGTCGGCGAGGGTGGCGAGTTCGATCAGTCCCTCCGGTCCCTGGAGGACGCGGATATCGCGCGGGAGCGCGGCGCGGACGGCGGCGGCTTTGTGGGGGTCGTGGATGCAGACGGCCTGGGGTCGGTGGCGGAGCGCCTGTTCGATGAGAAGATCGGCGTTTCCGCCGGCGGCGAGTCCGACGAGACGGATGCGATCCGGCAGATCCTCGGCCACCTTGACCGTACTGGTGCCAATGGATCCGGTGCAGCCGAGCAGGACCACGCGTTTCATGGGCCACGGAGCTTGGGGGAAGGGCATGTCGAACACCAGCGCGCGGAGTGGCGGAGTGGCGGCCCAAAACCCCGCGTTAGAGACCACGAAGAGCACGAAGAGCACGAAGAGCACGAAGGGAGAGGCGGAAGCGAGTCCCTGATCGGGAGTGACCTGTAGCGGATTGCCGCGGCCGGAACGAATCATGCTTCCTTCGTGTCCTTCGTGCCTTCGTGGTGGGATCGCTTTTTCCCAGGCGCCCCTATCCGGAAATCAGGGGGCGGAGTGGCGGCTTGCGCCGCGGGACCCGGTTGGTAGGTTTTCGCGACACGCCACGTTTTCCGGGCCATTCCCAATCCCAGTCCTCTCCACTCCACCCCAACTTCAGCACGACACGGATCGACCATGAGCACAGGTACCGCCGCCGCAGCAGCAGCCACCGCGAACAACTTTCCCAAGCTCCACAACGCGATGTGGCCCGGACTGGTGGGCAAGGGAAGTCCCGGGGCCGAACCGTTCATCGACCTCGACACGATGCTGGATCTGACGGCCAAGGCCGAGGTGAACGGCTCGAAGTTCGATGGCGTGGACCTGTTCCTCTACAATCCGCACGTCGACATCGATCTCTCGGACGACGGGATCAAGGCGCTGGCGGAGAAGATCAGTCGCAAAGGGTTCGTGGTCGGCTCGGTCGTCGCGCCGGTGTGGTTTGACGGATCGGCGATGGGTGACGAGGCGAAACGCGCGAACTGGGTCACGGCCGTGCGCAAGGCCTGCCGGATCGCCGAAAAACTCACGGACCTGGGGGTGCGACCCTACGGAATTGTGCGGATTGATTCGGCGGCGCCGGTCACCGAATGGGACAAGGACCCGAAGGGCAACACCCGACTGATCGCGAAGACCTTCAAGGAGGGCGGAAAGGTGGCGAAGGATCACGGGCAACGGTTGGCCGCGGAAGGGGAGATCTGCTGGGCGGGCATGCATTCCTGGAAGTACATGATCCAGACGCTGGAGGAGGTTGGTATGCCAAAAGTCGTTGGATTCCAGGCGGATATGGCGCACACGCTCCTATACACGCTCGGCTACAACGCGCCGGAGCACCGGATCGTGCCCCCGAAATTCCATTGGGAGCCCGAGGCCTTCCACAAGGCCATGAAGAAGATGACCTCCGCGCTGCGTCCCTGGACCATCGATTTTCACGTGGCCCAGAACGACGCCACCGTGAAGGGCTCCGGCGATCACGAGAAGACGGGCAAGCACTGTCCCGTGAACGATCCCAACGGCAAACTCAACGTGGCCCGGGACGCCGGGTACTGGCTTCGCGACGACGCCGGCAAGGTGACCCGCAAGTGCAAGCACATCTGCTGGGACGGCTGCATGTTCCCGAACGAAGTGATGATGAAGCAGGAGACCTGGAACAACATCCTCGCCGCCATGATCCAGGTTCGCGAGAACCACGGTTGGCGCGCCTGATTGCCGGGGTGGGCGTTCAACTACCCACTTGCTTCCGGGGCGGAGTCCGGGCGATATCTTCCCAAGATTCTCCCAAGACTCCCATGTTCCACACCCAGTCTCCCAAAAATCCGTCCGTTGAACCGGCCAAGGCGTTCACGTTGATCGAATTGCTGGTCGTGATCGCGATCATCGCGATCCTGGCGAGCATGTTGCTCCCCGCGCTCGCGAAGGCGAAGACCAAGGCGCAGGGCATCGCGTGCATCAACAACAACAAGCAGTTGGTCCTCGGCGTGCATCTGTACACGGGGGATTACGAGGAGAAGTATCCCAACAACTTCACGATTCCAGGAACCCAGGAAGCGATCACGACGAGGAAGTTCAACAACTGGGTCAACAACGTCATGACCTGGGCGGCGGACAATTCCATCGATGCCCAAAGCGTCACCAATGAGGCCTGGGTTCGGAACGGGGTCCTCGGCCAGTACACCGGAGGCGCCGTCGGGATCTACAAGTGTCCCGCCGACAAGTTCGTCAGCCCCGCGCAGCGCAAAAAGGGATGGACCCAGCGCCTGCGCAGCAACTCGATGAACGCCCTTTTCGGCCGCTCGAACAATGATCCCGGCGACCTCACCGCCCGCGGCCAGAGCTGGGCCTTCGGAGGCGCCTACCGTCAGTTCATCAAGACCGGGGACGTTCCCGAGCCGTCGAAGACCTGGCTGACGCTCGATGAGCATCCCGATTCGGTGAACGACGCCTTCTTCGTCACCGATCCCAACGTCAACAACTGGCAGGACATTCCGGCGTCCTATCACAACGGCGCCTGCGGGTTCTCCTTCGCCGACGGGCATGCGGAGATCAGGAAATGGCTCAGCGCCGCGTCCAAGTACCCCGTCGATTTCAGCTACGGCCCGCCCAAGGCCTTCGATGCGGCCGGCCGCGCCGACATGCAGTGGTACAAGGAGCGGATCCAACTCATTCCGTTCCGGTGACCCTTCCGCCGCCGCCAGCGCCACCGATCGCGATCCGGTGGTAGCGGTCCGGTTCGAGCTCGAAGTCGAAGTCGGGTTCGGGTGCGGTCTTGGCAGGTTTCACGCGACCGGGTGGACGGATCGTCACCCGGACCGGTCCTGCGAAGGTGCCCAGCCCGAAATGGACGGTGCTCGATGGCTGGGAACGGTAGGAATCACCCGCAAGGATCTGGCGAACCTGGGAACCCGTCGGCGTGGTGATCCTTACCCGAGTGCCCGGGGGAGCTCCGGGAATCCGGAACCCGATCCAATGTCCGATGTCGGTTAGTTCGTTTCGGAAGACCCTCAGTGTCGGCTTCGGATCGGGCCATTTTTCGTAGGACAGCACGATCAGATCCATCCGGCCGTCCGAGTCCACGTCCTCGGCCAGGACATTGCGCGTATCCTGTTCCAGGGCGACGCCCAGCAGGTGTCCGACCTCCTCAAACCGGATCCCGGCCCGGTTCAGGTAAAGCCGGTTCTTCTCATACCCTCCGTAGGACTGACCACGCCCGCGGGTTCGGGCGATCTTCGATTTGAAGTAGAGGTACGCCGCCGGATCGTCCTCGGACGTTCCGACATGCTGGTCGTGGAGCCAGTATTCGGATTCGTAGTCCCGAACGGTCGTGCGGGTTTCGAGGCCGTTGCCGATCGCCACATCCGGAAACCCGTCGTTGTCGAAGTCCGCCGCGGCGCACCCCCAGGACCAACCCGATCGGGCCAGCGAATCGCCCAGGCCCGTTTCCACGAATCCGCCTTCGGGTCGGGCGAGATAGAGGCGGTTCCCGTGGGTCATCGGCGCGCGTTGGTTCGCGTCCTGATGGCTTTCAGGCCGACGAAGCCCCAGGTGCTCCAGGCGATCGACGGTCGGGGAGGTCATGCCGATCATCAGCAGGTCGAGCAGTCCGTCCGCGTTGAAATCCGCCAAGGTGTGGGCCATGCCGAAAGCGCGCGGATTTCGGACCCAGTTTTCCGTCATCCACTCCAACCGGCCGCGACCGTCGTTTCGGTACAGGTCGAGTCCGGCGAAGTCGTTCGCCGTCATCAGGTCGAGATCGCCGTCGGCGTCCAGGTCGGCCCAGGAGGCGCTGTACATCCGACGATGGCGCCGGATCGTCGGGAAGGAAGCCGAGGTGACGTCCGTCAGGGTTCCGTCGCCGCGGTTGGCGAGGAGGTAGGCCGGCAGGCCGTCGTTGGCGTCGTGGAAGGGAGTCGGGCTGCTCCCGCCCTCGTAGGGTTCCTTGTACTGTCCCAGGAAGACGTCGAGGGTGCCGTTCCCGTCGAAATCACCCGCCGTGAGGGTCATGACATTTCGGACGTCGGAAGGCGCGGTCCACGCGGTTCGGGATTCCCGCGAGAACCGGCCGGCCGCCAAACCGCGAACCCATTCGAGCGTCCGAAGACCCTGGAACATGAGATCGGGTCGTTCGTCGCCATCGAAGTCGCCGAGGACCGCCGCCGAGATCATTCCCGACAACGCCGGGGAGATGGGTTCCGTTCGAAAGGTTCCGTCCGGGTTTCGGCGGTGAATCTGGTTGGCGGCGATGGCGAGCAGTTCAATGCCTCCGTCTCCGTCCAGGTCGTGCGCGATCAGGGGATCGACGGACAACGAATGCCGTGTGGGAGAAACGGGCGCTGAGTGGACCAATCGGAATGGGGGCGGGCCATCCCGGACACGCAGGGTGATTCCCGAGGCGTCGATCAGCGCGACGCGCGGCGCCTCACCGACGGAATCCCGTGGAGCCCAGGTGAGGTTCAGAGGCCCCTCGAGAACAGCGCGCGCGGGTGGCGATTCACGGACCATATGCGCCGAAAAATCGAAGCGGCTTCGAGCGGGCGAGCCCGACGCGTTGGTCTCGAAGCGAGAGTGGCGAAACTCGGCCTGGAGCAACGTCCAACCGCTCTGGCTGACGGACCCCACGATGAGGTCCCGCCACAGGGGGTGGGCGAGGGGTTCGCCCTGCGTCCGAGACGTCGTGGTTTGCAAGGATGGGACGGCGGTCGACGGGAAGGCCCACGCGGGGGCGATGAGTTGGTCGAAGGGGAAATCGGCCAGGGTTTCCCAGCGGGAAGTCGACGCGTTCAGTCGGTCCCAAAGGTTCTCCAGGACGGCGCCGCAAGAGGCGGCCAGCGACTCCACGGCCCAGGTGGTTTCCGCGACCTGCCGCTCGCGGGATTCGAGGGCGAGCCATCGGGCGGCGAGTTCGGGGCTGATTCGGCCGAGTGCGGGGTCGGCGGCCGGGGATTGGGGTGGCCGTGACGTCGAGGTCCCCGCGACGGATTGGGTGGCGGGCGCGGTTTCGGGAACCCGGGATCGGAGCGCGAGCCGAAGGAGGACTCCGGCGGAGGCGAAGGCGCCCGCGGCGAGTAGGATGATGATGGCTGGCCGGTGGTTCAACGGGTGACGCTTGAAAGCTGGGATAGTCGGGCGGATCGGGGCGAGCCGGAATGTGAAGGGATGGAACGCCGAGGGAGGGTTCTCAGGTTCCCAAGCGACGACGATTTTGAGCTTACAGTATTTCCCGCGGTGGGATATACACCTCGCCTGTGAATCCTAATGGCGGGTTGGGGAGGAAAGCGGGTGGAGTCCTGTCACCGGCTTTGAAATGGGTATCGCAATTGGGTCCGATGGGTCCGATGGGTCCGATGGGTCTGCTGGCCTGTCTGCTGATCACCGCGGCGACACTTGGATCGGGGTGCCGTTCGGCGAGGCCCACGGTACTCACTGAGGAGGACCGGCAACCGTACGTGGCCGAGGGGGCGCAACCCGGGGACACGCTGCGGATCACCTTTCCGGGCGCCACCTCGATGAACTCGGCGCAGGCCGTCCAACCCAATGGAACCATCGCGCTTCCCCTGGGCGGAAGCCTCGAAGTCCGCGGGAAGACCACGGCGGAGATTGAGAAGGCCCTTCTGGATCTCTACGGAAATCAGCTGGTGATCAAGGAAGTCACGGTCGGCCTGGAATCAGCGGGTTTTCCCGTGCTCGTTTCCGGAGCTGTTCTCAAACCGGGAAGGGTGCAGTCGACGCGCTCGATGACGGTATTGGAAGCGATCGTCGAGGCCGGTGGATTCATCGAGGGCCGCGCCGACATGAAGCATGTGGCGGTGGTTCGTCTCGACAAGGATGGGACGACTCGGACCCTGGTCGTGAACCTGAAGGACGCGCTATCCGGGAAATCGACCGAGGCGCTCTTTGTGCGGCCCTCCGATGTCATCAACGTGCCGGAACGCTTCTCATTCTACTGAGTCAAGCTGGGCGGCTCGAATTCGTTTAGTGAATTTGTTTACGTGGACCCGGAGTGTAGCGGCCGCGAGTCGGTTCTCCTGGGTAGGTTTCTACCATTAGTAGGCTTCCATAGGGGGGCAACCGGGTTCCTCGATGATTTCGGCGGATGGGACGGGATCGTCCGATCCTAGTTTTTCTTCACCATGATCGGCAGGTTGCCCGATGGGCATCGACTGGACCGCTCCCGAATCCTGGCGAAGCGTTCATAACAAGGCCCGGCCTCGGGCTATCGGCCATCCGCCATCGGCACGAAGCGTCGAACCAGGGAAGGAGGAAGAAACCGTCACGTGGCCTTTTCCTCGCGCTTGATCCCGAGCTTGTCCATGAGTTCGTAGAGTGTCGGACGGCTGATCCCGAGTTCCACGGCGGCGCTGGAAATCTTCCCGCCGCTGCGTCGGAGCGCGGAGAGGACCATTTCCCTTTCCAGGTTTTCCCGGGCGTCCTTGAGGGTGATGATCCCGGCGTCCTCCCTGGGGGCCAATTCGAGGTCCGCGGCGGAGATGCGCCGGCCTTCGGCCATGATCACGGCTCGTTTCACGCGGTTCTCGAGTTCCCGAACATTGCCCGGCCAGGAATGGGCTTCGATCGCGCGGACGGCCGAGGGATCGAATCGCAGTTCCTCCCTGCCGACCTGGGCCATGGACCGCCGGAGGAAGGCCTGGGCGAGCAGCGGGATGTCGCCGCCGCGCTCGCGCAGGGCCGGAAGAGTCACGGCCACGACCGCGATGCGATAGAAGAGGTCCTCCCGGAACCGGCCCGTCGCCATGGCCTGCTTGAGGTCCACGTTGGTGGCGGAGAGGACCCGCGTGTCGACCGGGATGGACTCTCGGCCGCCGACGCGTTCGATGCACTGACCCTGGAGGAATCGCAGGAGTTTGACCTGGAGGGAAAGGGGGAGTTCCCCCACCTCGTCCAGGAAAAGGGTGCCGCCACCGGCGGTTTCGATGCGGCCCTTTCGCTGGGCGACGGCCCCGGTGAAGGATCCTTTTTCGTGCCCGAACAATTCGCTTTCGAGGAGCGCTTCGGGGATCGCGCCGCAATTGATGGCGACGAAGGGTCCATCGCGGCGGCGGCTTCGTCGATGAACCGCGAGGGCGGCCATTTCCTTTCCAGTTCCGCTTTCACCCAGGATCAGGACGGGCGCGTCCGTGGTCGCGACCTTCATGATGATGCGAAAGACGTCCTGCATCCCGGGGCTTGTGCCGAGGATTCCTTCGAAACAGTCCTCCTCGCGCTGGCTTTGCAGCTGCGCGTAGTCGCGTTCAAGGCCCGCGACGTGGAAGGCGCGGCGGAGGATCGCGAGCAGTTCGTCGATGTCGACGGGTTTGCCGAGGAAATCCCAGGCGCCCTGGCCGACGGCCTCGAGGGCGTTGGCTCGTTCGCCCTGGCCGCTCACGATGACGACTTTGACGAGCCGATCCTCGGCGAGCAGTTCGCCGAGCGTGGCGAGTCCCTCGGTGGGCGCGGCGGGGCTGGGGGGCAGCCCCAGATCCAGGAGGACCACGTGGGGTCGGGTCGAGCGGAAGGCGGCGAGGGCTCCGGCCCGATCCCCCGCCTGAGTCACTTCGTACTCATTGGCGAGGGCCCATCGCAGCTGGGAACGGATTTCCTCGTCGTCATCCACGATGAGCAGTTTGGGTTTCATGAGTGGGGTGCCAGCGGAACCAGGACGCGGATGGTGGTGCCCTGTCCCGGCGCCGTTTCCACCTCCATCCGGCCGCCATGGGCGTCGACAATCGTCTTGCTGTGGAACATCCCGATCCCGAGTCCGTTCCGCTTGGTCGTCTGGAATGGGCGGAACAGGGATTTCCGCACGAACTCCGGACTCATCCCGCATCCCTCATCACGGACGACGAGGACGCCCCACGGATCCTGTCGAAGTGTTGAGAGGTGGATGGTTCCTCCGCCGGGCATCGCATCCCGCGCGTTCAAAATCAGGTTGACGACGACTTTCTCCATCTGGGCGGCGTCGACGAGTACCGGGGGAACCTCTCCGAAATCCGTGCTGACCCGGATCCTTGGATCCTCTCCGGTCGCGGCCAACGCGCCTTCGATGATCGCTCGGAGGCTCCCTGGCGCCGTCTGAACGCCCCATTCCTGACGTAGTCGAGTCAGTCGAGCAATCAGATCGTTGAGATGCTGAACACTTTTTCCGACGGCGCGCAGGGCATCCTCGCGGAAGGCCGGATCACTGAAGTGCTGATGCAGGTTGCGCAGCGTAAGTGTGAGTGTGGACGCCGTGTTTTTTAGATCGTGGACGAAGAAGGCGGACATCGTCTGAAACGCCTCGAGTTCCTTCGATTGAACCCGCTGCCGCGAAAGTTGGATTCCGAGCAGACCCGACCCGATCTGGTCGGCGGCGCATTTGAGCAGGTCGAAGTCCTCGGCGGAAAAGGGGACGCCGCCAACGCGGTCGCCGACGATGAGGATGCCGAGGAGTTGTTCTCCGGCGCGGAGCGCGACGGCGACCCGGTTGCCGCCATGGGGAAAAACGCTGGGATGAAGCTGGCGGAGCGCCTCGGCCCAGGCATCGGTTGCCAGGTCGATATTGACCGGCGCGTGGAGTTCGCCGACGGCGTGCGCGAGTTCCTCCGGGGTGCATGGGCCCGTTGGAACCGCGATCGCCGATGGGGGCGACGCGGGTACCGAGGTCGAGCCGCCCAGAGTGAGATGCTCCTTGCCGGGGTCGAAGCACCAAAGACTGACCGACAACGTGGAGAATGTTTCGGACACCCAGTGAGTGACGGCGCGGCAGAAGGTCTCCTCGTCGATCAGGGAGCTCGTTCTTTGCGTGAACGCCGACCAGACCTGCCTGTAGTCGAAGGACGGGCGGTGAAGGTGGCGGCTGATGAAGAAGCGGAGCCTCTGGCGGAGTTGTTCCGACAGGAGGACGATGGCCAGGCCGACCAGCGCGACGGTCACGCCAAGCGTCTTCAGCGGGAGGTCCGTGGCGACGGACAGGTAGCCGAGCAGGTTGGAAACCAATCCCACGGTGACGAGGTACGCGCCCGTGAGAATGACGGTCAGGGATCCGAAAACGAACGCCTGGGAAGGATAGACGTCGACGTCGAAGATCCGCGTCCGAAACAACGCGACACCCAGGAGTCCGCAGGCCACCAGCAGTCCTCCCGCCGCCGCGGAACCCAGCATCGCGTCGGCGTAGCCGTACAGGATGGACTGGCTGCTGGAGTAAATCTGAAAACCCGCGAGCACGCCGGTTCCCAGGAAGACGTACTTGGTCCGCCATCGCATGATTCCGATCACGTGGCGGAACGTCCGTTCGAGGTTGGTGAGGATGAGGACGCCCGAGAGCAGGACCATGACCTCGATTGAGTAGCCAGCCCACGCCATGCGCGTTCCCTTGGCGAGCGGCGTCGGCAGGATCCCGTGAAGGGCGAGATCGTCCCAGTAGGTGAGCGCGAAGATTGGAGGCCCGAGGGCGAGGGCCGCGATGGCGGGCCACCATCGCCGGAGGACTTCGCGGTGATCGCCCCGCGAATAGCACAGGCTGAACACAACCCACGGCGCGGGAAACAGCGTCAGCGCGAGCAACCGGAGGCGGGAACCCGCCAGGACCGCGGTTTCATTCAGGTCCTCCCGGCCGCCCAGGGAGCAGATGACCACCTCGACGGCCATCGCCACCATCCCGATTCCGAAGGAGATGTGCGCCGGATGCCGGGGCGCCCTGAAGACAACGACCACCCCCAGCATCAGGGCGACGATGGCGACGGCCACGGAAAACCAGACGGACATCATCAGTCCAGGGAAGACTGCCCGCATCGTCGTCAAGCGTCCAGTTCTCCGGATGGAACTCTCCGGATGGAACCCAAGTCGCTCAGGAATTCCTGGACGGAACGGCGGGTCCGGGCGATTCGGCGACCAGGAACCGTTCCCGTCCCGTGGCGTCGCGGTGGATTTCCGGAGCGGGCCAGCCGGCGGCACTCAGCAACCGGGCGATGTCCGAGGCCTGACCGTCGCCGAACTCGAGCATGATCGCTCCGCCCGGGAGCAGTCGGTGACCCAGGTTGGCGGCGAGCCCGCGGTAGAAGTCGAGGCCATCGGGTCCGCCGTCGAGGGCCAGTCGGGGATCATGATCGCGGACTTCGGGTTCGAGCGTCTCGATTTCGGCGGTTGGAATGTAGGGGGGATTGCCGACGACGAGGTGGAACCGGCAATTGGCTGGAAGACTTTCCGTGCCGTCCGAAAGGAGGAACTCGATCCGGTTGGCGACTTCATGACGGGCGGCATTGCGGCGGGCGACGGCGAGGCTGGCGGGTGAGACGTCGAGGGCTGTGATGCGGGCGTTGGGATGGTGATGGGCGATGGCGATGGCGAGGCAGCCGGATCCGGTTCCCCAGTCGAGCACTTGGGCGGGCGTGGAAGTGGCCGGGTCCGCGGGGCCGGGGGCACGGCGGTTCAGCCAGGTCCAGGCGTGTTCGGCGAGTCCCTCGGTTTCGGGGCGGGGGATGAGGACATCCGGTGAAACCTCGAGGTCGAGTCCGCAGAACGACGTGGACCCGAGGATGTGTTGGAGGGGGATGCGCTGGCCGCGTCGTTGAATGGCTTCCCGGGCGGCGTCGAGCGTCTCGGTGGGGAGGGGGCGATCGAATTGAAGGTACAGATGAAGGCGCGGAATCCGAAGGGCGTGGGCGAGGATGAGTTCGACCTGGAGTCGCGGGGACTCGACACCGCGGGATTCGAGAAAGGTGGTGCCGCGCTGGATCACCTCGAGAAGACGCACCGGAGGCAACTATCACTTGCTGGCCCCCGGCGGCAAACCTAACCTGCCTGCATGCGATTTAGTCCCGCGCTGAGCGGGTTCCTAGTGGCCGGCAGTCTGGCGGCCTCGATGGCGGCCCGGTTGAATGCGAATGCCCAATCCCTCGATCCCGCCGTGGTGGGCGAGCGAATCATCCGGCTCACGGCCGCGGTGGAGTCGCTCGAACTTTCCATGGCGAGTCAGAAGCGGCAGATCGACTCCCTGGGGAACGAATTGAGCCGGCTGCGCGAGGAAATCACGAGCCAGGGCGCCGCGATGCAACGCAACAGCAGCCAGCGTCCGTGGAGCGACGACGTGAAACGCCTCGCGGATGCGATCACCGAGGTCGACCGCAAGCGGGCGGCGGATGGGGAACAGGTGGTCAAGGTCCTGAACGAACTGAAGCGGGCGGTGGCGGCTTCGACCGACGTTCCGAAACCCTCGAAGCCGGCCTCCGGCGGAGGGCGGGGCTCCGGGGCCCGCGGCGCTTCGGGCGGCGACGAGCCGCCGGCGGACAAGGGGCCGGACAAGGCGTTGGAATATGTCCTGGAGCAGGGGCAGCTGGTCTACGACGTGGTCGTGAGCTTCAACGAGGAGGCGAAGAAGCAGGGGTATCAGACCCTCTCGGTCGCCGAGGTCCTGAAATTCAACAACATCAAGGACGACCGGCGGATTCGGGCGGGAACAAAGATCCTACTCCCGGTGATCCCGGCGCATTGATCCCGTTCGCGATCGTTCTGTCCTGTTGTTATGACGCGTTGGCTCCGCCGAATTCATCTTCACCTGGGGGTTTTCTTCGCCCCCTTGTTGCTGTTTTTCGTTCTCACCGGTTGGTACCAGACCGTGACTCCGGACCGCCGAAAAGGGGTGGCCGATTCCGACGACTGGATCAGCCGGCTGAACCGGGTCCATGTGGAGCAGTACTACCCGACCAAGTCGGCGGAGGGCTATTCGACCCGGGCGTTCACCGCGCTGGTGGTGGCGATGTCGGTGGCGCTGGCGGCGACGACGGTCCTGGGGGTCGTCCTGGCGTTTCAGGTCATGAAAAAACGAGGGTTGGTCTGGCTATCCTTGGGCTTGGGCCTTATCGTTCCCGCTGTTTTCCTGTGGCTGGGTCAGAAGCACTAGGCGAGGACTGGGGCGCGATCGGGAGGGGACTCGCCCTTCTGCTGATCGTGCTCGGCATGATTGTGCAGGTGGCTTTCACCCGCTACCGGCTGGGGCGGCACGAGGTCGAGGTTCTCCTGTTCGGCCGGGTGATCCGCAAGGTCATGCTCGGAAACATCGACGACGTGATGGTGGGAGCCCGGTTTCCCGCCGAGCTCTGGGTGAATCCCGGCTTTTTTCGTGGACGCTTCATGACCATCCGCCGGAAGCGCGGATTCTTCCGATACCTCACGATCACGCCGCCCAACCCGTCCGAGTTCCGGTCGAATCTCTATTACGCGCTCGGCTGGAATCCCAAGGAATAGGACGGGGACGCCCAAGCGACCGCCGGGCCGTTGTCCGAATCAAGGCGCGGGATCCGCGGTCGACGCCTTCTCCAGGTCGTCCAGTCTTCGGTGGATCTCGATCAACTCGTGGTGCACGGACCGAAGGAGTTCGTGGGTGGTCACGACTTCGTCCCGCGTGGCGCGGAGCATCAGGTCTTCAAGGGTCGACCCGTGGGATTGCTTTCCGCTCCCCGAACCCGCACCGGATCGGACCTCTTCCGCGAACTTCCGCTCCAGGAGATCGAGGGCCGCGAGACACTGTCCGTGGGTGGCGTTCATCAGCCTGGGGTCCGTCGAGTCCGGTGCCTTTCCAGGGTCGCTCCTGGAATCCCCCTGAACGGCCGCCCAAAGCGCTTCCGGGATCTGGGTGTCGAGGAATTCGACGCGTCCATTGGCGGTGGGGGTCAACTTCAGCCGGTGGATTTCGGATAGGATGGCACCCATGAGGCTGAAGTGGGTCGCCTGGGCGGCCTCCTCACTTCCCACGTCGATCGACCGGAGGCCATCCGCGCCTTGGATCGCCGCGTACGCGAGCCGACCCTCCTGGCCGCGCCCGGGCATCCAGTGTCCGGGGTCCGCCAACCGCGCGCGCGCGCCCTGGACGGCTTCGAGTTTGAGTTCGCTCGTCAGGACGCCGACCTGGACCGGCTGCGGGCCGGATTCGGCGGGATCGGGCGCTGGCGCCGGCTTGGCCACGGGGGTTGGCGGCGACGCCGTGGCCGGGGCGGCAGGCACGACCGGCACTTGCTCGGTTTTCCGGGCCGCCGGGGCGGATTCGATGGACGGGAGGGTTGGGGCCACGCGTGGCGCCTGTTTGACGGGAGCCACCGTGGACTCGTCGCCGGACGCCTTGCGATCCGCTCCCGACCGTGGTTTCGGAGGCGCCGGCGTCTGCTGGAGGCTCGATTTCTTTTCGGAGGCCGTCGGTGCCGGGTCCGCGGGGATTCGAAGTGCGCGCGTTGTCTTCTTTTTGCTCGGGACCTCCGGTTTGAGTTTGGGAACGGTGAGCTGGGTCCGACAACTCGGGCAGGCCAGTTTTCGTCCCGAATCCTTGGAATCGACGAGGATGGGTTGGCCGCAGGTGGAGCACTTGAATTTGAGATCGCTCATCGGATCTGGGGGAGAAGGTGGGATGAAGTGGAAGGAAACGGGATGGACGGGGCAACCGAGTGGAAATGTTTTCGGGTGGGGTGGATTCGTCCGGAGGGTAGCACCGTGGGCTGCCGAGGGAAAGCCGGGCCCCATTTGAACAACCACGGAACACACCGAACACACCGGACACACGGAGAGACGAAACCATCAAGAAAGGCGCAATGGGTCACGGTCTTGACGTCCGGCCATTGGCGCCGCGAAGGCCCGAGGTTCCGCATTCCCGCCATCCACTCTCGCTTCCGTGTGCTCGGTGTGATCCGTGGTTGTCACCCATGGAGCGTCCCCTCGTCCGGCTCGATTCGATCCAATTTGATTCGTCAGTGGTTCGGAATGCCGGCGAGCGCGGCGGAACTGGCCTTGAAGACCTCCTCGTGGAGGGAACGGCCGTGGGCGTCGATGGTGACGACCGCGGGAAAATTCTCGACCTCGAGTTCCCAGATGGCTTCCGGGGAACCGAATTTTTCGAGGAAATAGACGTTCCGAACCTGCTTCACGCACTCCGCCAGCACTTGGGCGGCGCCGCCCACCGCGTGAAGGTAGACGCAACCGTGTTCCTTGCAGGCCATCTGGGTTTTGGGTCCCATGCCGCCTTTGCCGATGACGCCGCGGATCCCGTGGTCGCGGATGATCTGCCATTGATACGGTTCCTCGCGCGTGCTGGTGGTCGGACCGGCGGCAACGACTTTCCAGGCGCCCTGCGCGTCGCGGATCACGACGGGACCGCAGTGGTAGATGATGCCACCGCCGAGTTGGACGCCGTCGGGGAGGGCGCCGCCTTCGTGGAGATATTTATGAACGGCGTCGCGTCCGGTGTGGACGATGCCGGAGATGCCGACTTCATCGCCGACCTTGAGGGCGCGGACGGCGGCTTCGGTGAGCGGTGTGGTGAGGGAGATCATGGGGAAAGAAGTTCTCAATAGAGCCATCCCTGAATGGCGCCCGATGCGTCGAGGGTCGCGCCCTGGCGTCGGTAGGCCCAGCACATGTAACTGACGCTCACGAAGTACGATGCGGGCACGCGGTTGGCGGTGACGATCTTGCAGCCGAGGAGGGTCGTCTTTCCACCGAATCCCATCGGGCCGATGCCCAGATCGTTCGCGGTCTTCACGATTTCCTGTTCGAGCGCGGCCAGTTCCGGGACGGGATTCACGTCGTCGAGGCGGCGCAGGAACTGGGTCTTGGACCATTCGTAGCCGGTGGCGCGGTCCCCGCCGATGCACACACCGAGGATTCCGGGACCGCACCCCTTGCCTTGGGCCTGGAGCACGGCGTCGAGGATGACGCGGCGGCAACCGTTGAGGTCCCGGTTGGCGCCCAGGCTCTCTTCCGGGAGCGAGTATTGGGCTCCGACATTCTCGCAGCCGCCGCCTTTGAGGACGAGGCGGACCTGGATTTCGTCGGATCGGTGCTGGTGAAAATGCAGCGTGGGCGCTCCCGGACCGCAGTTCGTGCCGTCGTTTTTGCCGGTGAGTGAGTCGACGGAATTCTGGCGGAGGAATCCCTTCTTCGTGGCCTGCTGGACGGCTTCGCGGGCGGTTTCGGTGAAGGCGATCTGGTCCAGGCCGACCGGGGCGTCGACGTAGAAGAGGACGCTGCCGGTGTCCTGGCAGAGCGGCTGGGATTTCCTGCGGGCGAGGTCGATGTTGCGCTCGATGATCTTCAGCGCGGACTCGGCGATGGTTCCCTTCTTCTCATTTTCGAGGGAGCCGACGATGGCGCGATGGACGTCGTCGGGGACCTCGGCGGACGTTCGGCGGATCAGTTCGATGAGGGACTCCAGCAGCGAATGCATGGCGAAAACGCTACGGCGGAGGGGAAGCGTGTCAACTCGGGCGGGGGCGGGGGCAGTCGGATGGGCGATGATGGCGTGGACAGGTCCGGTTGCGGCGGCCAAGGGTAGGGCATGCGAGGCAAGCGAACGGGAACGAAACCGGACTTCGATGTGGTGGTGTTGGGCGGTGGCAGCGCCGGGTACGCGGCGGCTCGGACCACGGCGCGCGCGGGGTTGAAGACCGCGGTGATCGAGTCGGCGAAGGAGTTGGGCGGCCTCTGCATTCTTCGGGGCTGCATGCCCACCAAGGCGCTCCTCCATTCGGCGGAAGTCCGGCACCTGGCGGGGCGCGCCGCGGAATTCGGCGTCCGGACCGGGCGGGTGGGCCATGATTTTCGGGCGGTCCTAGCCCGCAAGGCGCTGTTGATCGGCGACTTCGCGGGGTACCGCCGCGAACAGCTCGAGGATGGGCGTTTCGAACTGATCCGTGGCCGGGCGGCGTTCGTGGATCCGCATACCCTTGAGGTGGACGAAGCCGGGGCAGGTCGGCGTCGGGTGACGGCGCGGTCCGTGGTGGTGGCGACGGGTTCGAAGCCGTCGTTTCCGGCGGTGCCGGGGCTCGCCGAGGCCGGCGCCTGGACCAGCGACGACGCGCTGGAGCCGAAGAAGCTGCCGAAATCGTTGATCGTGCTGGGCGGCGGGCCGATCGCGGTTGAGTTCGCGCAGTTCTTCGCGCGGCTGGGGAGCCGGGTGACACTGATCCAGCGCAGTCCGCGGATCCTGAAGGCGGAAGACGCCGACGTGGCGAAGGTCCTGGAAGGTGTTCTGGCGAGGGAAGGGGTCCAGGTTCTCACGGGGACCCACTTGATTGCTGTGGAAGAATCGCGGTCCCGGAAGGTGGTCCATTTCGAACACGAGGGCGTTCGGAAAAGGACCGTCGCGGATGAGTTGCTCGTCGCGCTGGGGCGGTCGCCGAACACCGAAGGTCTTGGATTGGACCGGGTGGGTGTGGAGACCGAGAAGGGGCGCATCCTGACGGACGCCGGCATGCGGACATCGGTGGCGCACATTTACTCGGGTGGCGACTGCACGAGCGCTCACGAGATTGTGCATCTGGCGGTGCTGCAGGGGGAGGTGGCCGGGCACAACATCGCGTTCCCGAGGCGCCGGCGGGAGATGGACGATCGGCTGCTGATCTCGGTGGTTTTCACGGAGCCCCAGGTCGCGACGGTCGGCCTGACCGAGGCGGGTGCCGGGTCCAGGGGAGTTCCTTTCCTATCCGCGACCTACCCCTTCGGCGACCACGGGAAGTCGATGATTCTGGGCGCGACGGACGGCTTCGTGAAGCTGCTGGCGGATCCGAGGTCGGGGGAAATCCTTGGTGGGGCGTGTGTGGGGCCGCAGGGTGGGGAACTCATCCACGAGATCGTGGCCGCGATGGCGAAGCGGATGACGGTGGGTGAATTGGCGGCCATGCCGCACTACCATCCTACGCTGGCGGAAATCTGGACCTATCCGGCGGAGGAACTCGCGGGTGAGATTGCGGACTCGCGTCGGAAGCCGAGGCCTGGGCGGAAGAAAGGGAAAGCCGCTGGCGGATGAAGCGGCGGAGGGGTTCCTCGTAAAATCGGAAGACCGCGGAAGCCACGAGAAGCACCGTGGCGAAGTAGGCAAGGAATACGCCGGGAGAATCGGGACCGGGTTCCCCGTCGCGCGCGGTGAACCTGAGAAAATAGGAATAGACCGGCATGTGAAAGAGATAGATGGCGTAGCTGGCGCCTCCGAGGAATCGGAGGGGACGCCAGGACAGGCATCGGGCGATCGGATTCGACGCGACGGCGAGGGAGACGATCAGGATGCCGTCGAACGGGAGGAGCAGCCCGTGATGGCCGCCCACCCCTGGAACGACGAAGCCATTCGACAAGGCGACGACGGCGATGGCGCCGAGTCCGGTGAATGCCGCGGCGGCCCATGCGGCGATGGGTTGGGAATCCCTGGTGGCGACCGTCAGACGGCCGAGGAGCATGCCAAACAGGAATTCGAACGTCCGAAGCGGTGGGAACACCCGGATCCACGGGTGCCAGATTTCGGCGGAACCGCCCACGGCCTCGACGATGGTCGGGCCGAGCGTCTGGCCGGCGGCGGCGGCGGCGCAGGTGAGGGCCAGGCCCGCGAGGGCGCGGGCGGGACTCCAGCGCACGATTCGCGGGAGGAGCCACGGAAACAGGAGGTAGAAGAAGGCCTCGGTGGAGACGGACCATCCGGGAACATTCCAGGCGGCGGCGAGTCGCGGAACCCAGGTCTGGGTCAGCGTCAGGTAGGCGCTCCCGGTGACCGCGGCTTTGAACAGGCCCGTCGCGGGATCGTAGGCGCCGAGGAAATGGCCGAGCGCCCTGGGGGCGTCCACGAGGAAACTGAGCGCGTAGACCGGATAGATGCGGGCGAAGCGGTGGATGAAGTAGGCGCGGCGTTCCCCCGACTGAGTCAGGTCGGCGTGCCGGTAGGCATGATGGAGGATGAAGCCGGAAAGAACGAAGAAGAGGGAGACGGCGTGATGTCCGCCGGACGCGATTTCGATCAGCCACACGGGCTGCGAATCGCCGATCAACCCGTGAGTGTGGAAGAGAAGGACGTGAAAGGCGGCGAAGAACCGGAGACTCGTGAGCGCGTGGAGTTCGGGGCGAGGGCCGGCCTGGGCTTTGGGGAGTGGCTGGCTCATCGTGGCCCCGGAGAGTCAGCCTCCGAGTTTGCGGGCGAGGATGTCTCCGACGACGGCTGGGTTGGCCTTGCCCTTGCTGAGTTTCATCACCTGACCCTTGAGGAAGTTCAACGCGGCGGCCTTGCCGTTCCGGAAATCCTGGGCCGGCCCCGGGTTGGCGGCGATCGCCTGATCGCAGAACGCCTCGATGGCGCCGGTGTCGCTGACCTGGACGAGTCCCTTCCTCTCGACGATCGCCGCCGGCGAATCCCCAGAATCGAACATGTCGGCGAAGACCTCCTGGGCGGTTTTCGAGTTGAGTTTCCCGTCCTCGATAAGGTCGGTCAGTTCGCGGAGGGCGGCTGGGGGGAAGCGGACGGCGTCGAGCGGGGTGCCGGTCTCGTTGAGTTTGGCGGCGAGGTTGTTGATGACCCAGTTGCCGATGGCCTTGGGGTTTCTGGCGCCGGCGGCGGCTTTCTCGAAGAACGCGCCAAGGTCGAGGTTCGACTTGAAGATCGCGGCGTCTCCCGGGGGGAGGGCGTAGTCACGCATGAACCGGTGTTTCCGGGCGAGCGGGAGTTCGACGACGCGGCGGCGCACTTCGTCGAGCCAGGCGTCGGACGGCTCGAACGGGAGAAGGTCCGGGTCGGGGAGGTACCGGTAATCGTGGGCGTGCTCCTTGGACCGCATGGATTCGGTGATCCCGGCGTCGTCGTCCCAGCGCCGGGTTTCCTGGTGGAGGGTTTCGCCGCGTTTCACGGCGGCGATCTGGCGTGGGATCTCGTAGTCGAGCGCGCGCCGCACGCCGGAGAACGTGTTCATGTTCTTGATCTCGATCTTGGCGCCGAGCTGGTCGGAACCCTTGGGGCGGACGCTGACGTTGACGTCGCAGCGGAGCATCCCCTTTTCCATGTCGCAGTCGCTGATGCCGCCGTGGACGAGGATTTCGACGAGGGCGTTGAGGTAGGCGTGGGTCATGTCCGCGTTGCAGAGGTCGGGTTCGGACACGATTTCGAGCAAGGGCGTTCCGGCGCGGTTGAAGTCGACGCCGCTTTCCCGGTTGAAATGGATGTTCTTGGCGACGTCCTCCTCGAGGTGGGCACGGGTGATCCGGACGCGTTCGAGGCGGCCTTCGAACTCGAACTCGACCACGCCATTCCGGGTGGAGGGCTGGTCGTACTGAGTGATCTGATAGTTCTTGGCGACGTCGGGGTAGAAGTAGTTCTTGCGATCGAACTTGGCGCGGCGGGGGATTTCGCAGCCGAGCAGGAGGCCGGTGAGCACGGTGAGGCGGAGGGCCTCCTCGTTGGCGACGGGGAGGACGCCGGGGAGGCCGAGGCACACGGGGCAGACCTGGGTGTTGGGGTCGGCGCCGAATCCCGTCGGGCACCCGCACCACATTTTCGACCGGGTCTTGAGCTGGACGTGGGTTTCGAGGCCGATGACCGCTTCGTATTCCGATTCCATGATTTGCGCGGAAGGGAGATTGGACCAGGCTGGCGCGCGGGGGAACACGGAACTGGAGCCTGGGCGGGCGGGCGGGCTCGTGTCGGGGCGACAATCGGGTGAATAGACGGGGGAAGGGGACAGGGTGCAGGGTGTCGGCCTGAAGCTGAGTGAGATTCGAGGGCACCTCCGCCAGACGCCGTTCCGGCCG
>JBFWOK010000095.1:0-26470 GCA_050250555.1 Limisphaerales bacterium | reverse complement strand
GTTCCGCCGCTCCCTGCGCTGAGGCGCCGTCCCACGCTTCCCAGGCCCCAGCCTCCCGCCCGTGCAACTCACCGGCCTCCCGCAAAGACCAAGATATTTTCCCCCGCGTTTATCGCGACGCGGAACAACATGGGGCATCACAGAGGCCGAGAATGCTCTGCTGGGAGGTTATGTAATCCAAGAAATACCCATCAGTTGGACCGTGAAAGACTGCTCCGGCAAAGTGAAAGTTGCAAAGAGTGCTGGGCAACTCAAGTCCCCATTGAAGTATTGGGAAGGGTGGCCTGTTATCCAAATTGGCAAGAACACTACGTTCCCGGACGCAAACGCAGACATCTTCAGTTGGTTGGATGAAGGAAACACCACAGGAGAAGTAAGCTGGGAAGGAAAGGCCTATTTCTCCATCAATACGAGAGAACTTGTTCCCGAGCATGGATGGGTGGGATGGGAGAAGAGGAACAAGGAGACCATGGCCGGACATTTGTATTCAAGTATAGTGCCCGTAAAGATGCCTTCTTCTGCAATGGTCACTCACGGGCTTAAAATCGCGTGGGACTGTTGTTCTATATCCTGCGCAGGAGCGGCTCGCAAGACTAAGATCATCTCCCAAACACCACCAAGTTCGACGCCATGAGAAGTCAGTGTTTCGGAATTATGTTATTTATGCACTTAGCGCGCAATTTGTTTCAACCGAATAGCCTCCGTGGCAATTTGTTAAAGTCTATCTCTCGCCAACTCAAGGTTGCTTGGGGTGCAATTGGTAGAAATCTCTATGTTGCCATGGGCATGCTCCTGACAAGTCCCTGTGTCGCAGCGGAAGACGAGAACATTGCGATGAATCCAGATCTAGTCGATCGACTAGGTGGGCGTGTTATGGAACTGAGTCCATCTCAGCGACTCGCATTTAATGTCATTTTCTCGGGGATGGCGAACGATAGGGAGAAGTCTCTAAAGTATCTTGTAGTGCAGAACGCTCCAGTGATTGAGAGTCCCTTGCTTTGGATAGAGCTTGCCAATGACACGAGACGGAGCGATCGCGATCGTACGACCTGCGTGGTATTGCTTTTTCTGCGACATTTCCGCCCGGGGAATCCGATTCCAATGATCGGGAAGATTCCTGGGGCTCAGGATTGGTTCAGCGGTGAGACTCTCCGAAATGCATCGGTATTTTCCGCCAAATCGGTTGGTGCGAGCATTGACCAATCAGCTTTTCAGTTCCAGTTAGGCTTTATGCAAAGAGAGCAATGCGGTGTGGAGTTTAGCGTGTCTAAGACAGTCGATTTGGATGAAATCATCAGCGTTCTGAATGGCAGGGCGTCTTCGGAAGGATTTCGCCTAGTAGATGTCTCTCCTTAGTTTACTTTGCGCACTTCGGGAAGTTCGTGGGGTCGGGTCTCCACAATTTGACATTTGCAGTCCTGTAAAGTGCCTCACCCGCTCTCGATCGAGCCGGGGAGTTGGGTGAGGTCAGACATGCCCGAAGGTATGCCAGATTCGATCCGAGGTGAGAAGCATCGAGGCCGGGTCCGGGGCGATCGTAGTTCGAATGGAGTTCATCGAAAAGGCAATGAGGGCACACCATGGCATTCGACATTTGATGGGATCGCGGAGGCCGGGTGGGGACCCCAGTGGGTTTCATCCGGAGAACGAATCGCCGTGAGGGTCACTGACCGCGGCCGATCCCGCATGCCGCCAGCGCCCTCCCGTGGCTTCTTCCCAAACGTCCGACCGACTTAGTTTGCTGGCGAGAACTTCGCCATCATTCACCGGTTAGAAAGGTGCGTCGCACCCTGTTGGCGGAATGGGCCGCGTCCCGGTTTTATGGTCGTTCGGATGGCCGGTCCCCGGGTTCTCCGGAGCGAAGCCGTCCCACGTTGCGATGGGCTGCCCTGCCTTCACGGTGTTTCGGAGTGATCCCTCCTTCCGCCGGTCAGACAGCGGGAACCCCGCGTTTCCTGCGGGAGGGAGGTTTTGGGGGCTTGGGTGCGCGAATGACTTCGCCCGAGAATCCCGACTCTTCACGTCGAATCCGTTCGGCGAGCCGTTCGAGATCATACCCGCATTCCTCCGCGATACGGTCGCGAATTCGCCAAATGGGGCCAAGTAGTTTGTGTTTCACGGCGGCGACTCAGGTCATTAGTTCGAACGGCGTGCAGATCACTGGTGCCGGGAATCCAGCGCCGCCGCACACCCGGCGTACCCGGTCGACAATCGCCGCGTTGGCGATATGCCGGCAGTTCCAAGTCAGAAGAAATTCCATTCCGTGTACCGCCGCAATCGCGATGTGAACCGCATCCGGTGCTGCCTTCGGCGGGATCAAGCCGCTCGTGATGAGGATCTGAGCCAAATCCTGTACCACGCCTGACATTTCCAGAACCGGGATCTGGTCAAGGGCCGCCTCGCGCGCCTTGGCCGCGGCCCGGTTCGCCGCGCCGACACTCCAGCAACACCAAACCGGACACGAAAAGCCCATACCGATGCCGGCGGTGATACCACCACTCCCGGGTGGCTCGCTGCTGACCGGCGGCAATAATGTCGCGGCTAAGGAGAGCAGTCAGAAAGCTGGGAATGGTGGTCTCCAAGTAGACTTTCGGTTTCACGTGCAGGCTGCAGTCAGACGGCTGATACTGGCGTCGCTTAGACCCGAACCATGTCGTGAAACCTCTTGGTCAGCAACCGACAACTAAAGATCGTGGACGGCCCAAGAGCCATTGAAACCATGACCACTTCCGATCTTTCAGCTTCAAGCCGCTTCCGTTTGGGCGCCAAGACGCTACGGTGGGGGCCTATGGAACCAGCCTCTCCAGCTGCCTCCCTGCTTTAGCCTCCCGGCCGCTGCCGCCTGCCCGCCGAAGCCTTGGTGAAGGCGGGTCAGCCGCCAGGGCACCCCGCATCCTCGCGCCGAACAAGGCGACCTCCCCCCTCAAAACTCGCGTCGGGGGGTCTCGGCGCCACCCATCGGGTCGCAGTTCACGGAGGCGTTTTGGAAGCCGCTAGATCGTGACACTTCCAAGGGACAGGTACTTTGGGCTGAGGAACCCCAGATGGGGCCAAGAAGTTTGTGTTTCACGGCGGCGACTCAAGTCACTGGTTCGAACGGCGCGCGCCTTGAGCCTTCCCACGACCCGCTCCGAGGGGCTGTCCACCCGGCCTTGGCGAATGGTGCCCCACCGCGTCTTCCCGCCCGGTGCCGGGGTCCACGTTCGTCGACTAGCGAGCGATGTAGAACATCGCCGTGTTGTTGGGCGCCACGGTGAAGGGGCTGGTCGCGCCAGACACCACGGAGTACGGGCCGGCCACATGGCTCGCCGATTGGAGCGTTCCCGTGTACAGGATCACGATCTGGCCTTGATCGTAGCGGATCGAAAGCTCGGCCGTGGCCGCGGTGCCCTCGACGCCCGTCAGATAGTGCTGGAGAATCTGCTGACGGGTAAGCGCCTTGTTGTAGATGGCCGGCTCATCGACATCGCCTTCGAAAAAATAATTACCATCCCCTTCGGTGCCGCCGCCCCCAAAGCGTAACGGGTTCTCGTCGTTCGGACCAAACGCAGCGGTGGAGATACCGACTTCGATGGCATTCACAAAGAACCGCTTTGTGGTCCCGTCGTAGGTGGCCACGAGATGGGTCCATTTTTCAGGTTCCACAGCCGGACCGGGAATGACATCCCAACCGCTGAAGTCGCCTTTGCCCGTCCAGAACTGCCAGGTGTTGCCGGGTTCGGCATAGAAGATATAACCGCGTTCCGGGCCTTCAGCGCGAGAAGTCAGAGGCGACCGGTGATCCGCGATGCTGCCGGTCACACGAGCCCAGACCTCGGCTGAGAACTCCGGCGGATTCAGCGTTGCAGACCAAGCCACGTCGACCTTCTGCAGGGCCTCACGGCGAAATCGCGCAGCGGTGTTGCTGTCGATGGCCAAAGCCCCCGCGACACCCAGTGTAACTCCATTGAGCAGAAGACCATGTTTCGCCCCGATCTCATCCCTGGCGATGTCACCCGTGGATTCACCCAAACGCCAATAGCCCACGGCGCCGTGCTCCCTGACCAACTGCGCGTAGCCCTTGGTGGTCGGACCTACGTCAGCCCGCAGGACCGTCACGACGTAGGTCTTGACCGTGGTGGCGTCCTGGGCGGTCACCGCGATGGTGATGGCGTTGCTGCCGACGGCCAGGTTGATCGCGCCACTCGCAGCGCCAGAGGGCGTGGTCGCCCCGTTGACCCGGACGGTGGCATTGGCCTGTGCCGCCGTCGGGAGGAAGGTCATCGAACCGATGGCGTTGGGCACGCTCACCGTGTAGGCCGTCACAGCGCTGCCAAAACCAGGGGTAAGACTTCCAGCGCTGGAAACCAGGTTCGCCAGGTCGGCGTTGCTGCTGACGACGGTGCCAGGTTGGTAGCGCGTTCGGAGGTTGGCTCCGGGAATCGGCTCGGACCCGTTCGCCGGCATGGGCGCACCCGCACGCGTCCAGGCGACGCCGAGATTGTCCCCACCACTGCCTTCTTTCATGACGGCTTCGACATAGTAGTACTTGCCGGCTTCAAGGCGGACGGACGCACTGACGTTGGCGCGGCGGCCATTCGCCACGGGACGGCGGTCGGCGCTGTTCCAGGTGCGCGCAGGGTTGTACTCGGGTTCCGTGGCGATGAGTTTGGAGTTGATGGGGTTATCATCGGTGCTCAGCCAGAGTTCACCTTGGTCGTCCGAGCACAGGTAGAAGGTGTAGTTGGCCGATTCCGACGGAACAATGTAGCCGTGCAGGATCTGGCCGTACTCTTCGCCCACCTCAGCCGGGGCTTCGAATTTTGCCACGGTGCCGCTCTGCGTCGGGCCCGTGCCCACGGGTGCCGCTCCCGCCGGGAAGACACCTTTGCCGCGGGGGCCGAAATAGAAAGCAGCCAACGTCACCCCCGGGCGGGCGCGATAGAACAGGCGGTTGAGGCCGGGTGTCCCTTCCACCGGCGCCGTTCCCCGTGTGACAGTGACGACATAATTTTTGACCGTAGAGCCGTCCTGGGCGGTGACTGCTATCGTGACGGAATTGCTGCCGACTGCCAGATTGATTGCGCTGCTGGGGGTGCCCGAGTTCACCGTCACCCCGTTGACTTTGATGGTGGCATTGGCCTGCGCCGCCGTCGGCGCAACGGTCACGGAGCTGGTGGCGTTCGGCACGCTGGCCGCATAGGCCGTCACAGCGCCGGCGAAGGCCGGGGAAATGGTACCCGCGCCCAGGGCCAGGGCGGTCAGCTCTGCATTGTTGCTCAGTGGCGGCAAGCCGGCGGAAGTCGTTCCCAGCAGTTCCACTTCCGCGATCTGCATCGAATTGGCGCGCGTGGCGTCGGCCACGGTAGGGAAGGTGAGCCGGTAGCTTGTGTAGGGTGCCGAGTTGGCGAAAGAGATCACCTGACGAACGAAGCGCCCACCAAACACGGGTACGGCCCCTTGCCCAATCACCGTGAACACAACCCCATCCCCGGATCCCTCCAGCTTGTAGGTGCGCGGGTCACGTTCAGGAGAATCGTTCGCCGAAGTCAACGCGACGCCCGTCACGACAGACTCGCCGACCCCGGGAATCACCGTGAAGCCCGTGTTTGCGCCGAACGGGACGGTCCCAACCAGCTTCGCAAAGTTGAGATGCTTGGTGTTCTGATCGTTGTCGATCGCGTTGGCCACCTGCTCCGTCGGCGGCGAGTTGTCCGTCGGGTGCGTGCCGACGATGCGGTCGCCGGGTTGCGTCACATCCTGGATCCCGCTGACCTGCACTGCGCGGGTCACCGTCACGACGTACGTCTTCACCGTGGTGCCGTCCTGCGCCGTGACCACGATCGTCACGAGGTTCGCTCCGTATTCCAGGCCAATCGGCCTGGAGGCGGTGCCCGAAGTGGCGGTCAAGCCGTTGACCGCGATCCGGGCCTCCGATTGCACGGCGTTCACGAGGAACGTGATGGACGCGGCGGCATGGTCCACCTGCAGCGAGTAGGCCGTCGTGGTGCTCGCAAACCCGGGCGTCAGAGTCCCCACGCTCGGCGCGAGACCCGCAAGGCTGGCGATGACGCCGAGGTTCCCTTCGACCGCCCCGATGTTGGGACGAACCGCGCGGGGACGTGGGCTGCCACGCTGGTCCGTCGGCGGCGTTCCCGGGAAAAGCCCACCCGCTTCAATGATGGGTGACCCGGTCAGAGGCGGCATGGTCTGGTTGGGACCACCGAAATCAGCCAGCAAGGCAAGCTTCGGATCACCGCCGATGAAGTTGTTGGAACCCGCGAAGGAACCGGAGACCTCCGGGCTGGCGGGAGCCGTGTTCCCGGCAACGATGACGTTCTGCAATGACATCGCGGTCTGCCCTGAGAGGACGCCATTGCTGAAGAACTCCAAGGGAACAAAGGAGATGCTGCCCCCAACATTGTTCGCGGTGGAAGCGGCCTTGTTCCCCACCACGGTGACATTATCAAGGGTCACGTGGGATCGCCGGGCATTGATGCCACCTCCCGTGCCTCCGGAGTTCCCGGACAACGTGGAGTTGGCAACCCTCACGTTGCAGGAATCGCCGTTGATGCCACCAGCGAGGTCGGAAAGGGTGAGGGCGCTGTTTCCGGAGAGGGTCGAGTTGCGGACGCTCAAGTTGCCGAAAAGGTGAAGGTACGGCTGGCCACTCATCGCAATGCCAGGGCCGGTCTTGGAACCGGAGACGGTGCAGTGGTCGAGAGTCAGAACAGGTCCAAGCGTGGAATTCCTTCCCGAAATACCTCCACCACCAAACCCGGAGATGGCGACGCTATTGAGCGCCAGTTGGTCGGCGAACTGGATTCCTATGGACGCCGGGCCGCTGGCTCCGATCAGCGTCAGGCCAGTCATCGCGACGCGGTTTTTGCCGACGCAGAAGAAGGCGCCTTGCGGCACACCGGTCGCGTCAATGGTCACTCTTGAGGCAAGATTACCCGCATCAATGGTAAGATCTTCCCGAATGACCAACTGGCCCCCTGTCAGCGTAATGGTGGCGGCGGGGGAGCCATCAAAGACGGCCGGGTCGAAGAGGATGCCGGCCCCTGAGGGCGCGTCGCGCAGGGCTTCGCGCAGCGAGAGTCCGGCGCCGAGGGTCCCGGTCGGGTCGAGTTCGTCCTGGGCCGTGGTCACCACGACAATCTCATTGCGAACGATCTGCACGGCGTTGATGGGAGCCCGGGCACCATCGCCCGTTTGTGCACCACCGGAAGCATTGACTTCCTCGGCTCGAACGATGAATCCCGAATCGCTCAGGGCATTGAAGACGAGAAAATTCCCGGGAGCGGGAATCGTTTCGAGGTCGGCCGTGAGATTCCGCACATAACTACCGGAGAAATCCGTCGAATCGTGATGATAGCTGGCCGGGGTGAGCGGCACTTCGCCAGTGACATTCCCGGGGATAGCCCCGTAGTTGCTGGTCAGCCAGTACTTGCCGATGCGCCCGTCCTGGGCATTTCCATCGACATAGACGACGGCGCGGTAGCCCCCGAGGGTGGCGGCGGCGGGGAGGTTTCCGACGGCCAGGAAGGGCTGGGCGCTGGTGGCCGAGTAGAGATCGGTGACGACTCCTCCGGTGGTGCCGTTGCTGTCGAGGTAGCCCCCCATGAGCTTGGCGTCGGGCGTGCTCAGGGTGGCTGGATCCTTGCCCTGGACACTCGGGGCGTCCCACCAAAGTTGAACGACAGGTTGAGCTTTCCGAATAATGGCGCCGAAATTCGAGCCGTCCGAAAAGTCCGTAGTGTCTCCGCCGGGACCCTCGGGTGTCAGCGCGATATCGATTGTATCACCGGCCTTCGCCTGGCCGATGCGGACCGAGCGGTTGATGCCGATGAGATCGCTTCCGGCGACGGAGCCAAAATCGATCTGAGCGCCGTTCAGCAGCACCCGAACCGAGGTGCCATCCCAATTGGGGTTCGACTTGGAAAGACTCCAGTTCACCCAAAGGTCACCTTCTTCACCGGGTTGAATCTGGTAGCGCCGCACGACCCAATGTTGGTTCGATTGGTTTGACCCGTTCGGATGCCCACCGGTGGCGGAGATCTCCGTCCACGGCTGATTGCCGGCGAACCAGTCCCAGAGGGTTCCATCCCAATAGTTCAAGGCGCTATAGGCAGCCCCTGTATTGGGGAACAGGGTGAGGTCATTCGGGCTCTTCGGCGGGCCGCCGAGACGGGTGATGTCGTAGTAGCCGTAGCTCCAGCCGTTCAGGCCCTGCGTTCCGCCAAAGTCCGCGACGGAGTCGGCGATCACGCTGGCGCCTGAACTCACGCCAAAGCCGCCCGCTGTCCCTCCCGCGGCATCCAGAAGTTCGGCCGGACCGTTTAAGGGGCTGCCGATGCCCGTGCCATCGAAGTCAGTGGTCAGATTATTCCAGTGGGCCTGGCGAAACCCCGGCGCCCCGGCAGTGTCGGCCGCGGCGAGCGTGCCGCCCCTCCCGACCAGGTTGAGTCCGACCATGAAGGGGGCAGCCCCTGCCTCGTAGGCGCCAATGTCGGGAATGGCACCGGGGATGGCGTCGCCATCCCGGGTGCGCGGAAATCCCCGCTGATCGGTGAAGGATTCCGAGGTGGCACCCGCATCGAGCGCGGGGCTGCCGGGCAGCAACCGCATGGTCTCCGTCGTGCCGCCATTGTCGCCCAGCGGGGCCAGTCTGGCATCGAGGGGACGGGCCGCGGTGCCCACGAGCGGGCCGGCCGGGAACGACGCGGTCACACTGGCGTTGTTGCCAATCAGGTTGGCCCCGGAAGAGACAATCGTGCTGGCACCTTGTCCCCCGATGTCCGGAGACGTCGGCGCGCTGTTGCCCGCGATGAGGGTGTTGCGGATATTCAAACGGGCGCTGCCCTCGAGATCGAGTCCGCCGGATCGAATCGTGGCTGTGTTGCCCGAGAGGGTCACCTGATCCAGGGTCATGGCACCGTAATTCTGAATCGCGCCCCCACTTCTTGCTGAATTACCCGAAAAGGTGGAGCTGATGATCGTGAGGGTCGCGCCCGCCGCGTTGTAGATCGCACCACCGTCGCGGCTGGCCCGATTGTTGGAGAAAGTGGAGTCGATGACCGTCAAGGTCGCGCCGGGCTCGTTGAAGATGGCACCCCCGTCGCTTTCCCCGCGATCCCCATCCAGAGACGCGAAGCCGCCCAATACGGTCGTGTTCTGCAGGATCAGGTTGCCGTAGTTGAGGAAGCCCCCGCCACGATCGGAACTCGTGCCGGCGACGACGGTGATGCCTCCCTTGAGGACTACTGTCACCCCGGACTCAATGGTCAAGTGATCGACTTGCAGCGCGAGTCCCAAGGGAAGGTCCGACGCGTCGAGGGTGACACTCTTGTTGATGATTGCCGTGCCAAAGGACATATGCCTGGTCCCTGGCACATACGGACCCCCACTCGAAAAGCGGATGACCCCGCCGGGCTGGATCTGCTGGAGTGCCTCGC
The DNA here is from genome assembly GCA_050250555.1 of Limisphaerales bacterium. Classification (GTDB taxonomy): domain Bacteria; phylum Verrucomicrobiota; class Verrucomicrobiia; order Limisphaerales; family CAIMTB01; genus CAIMTB01. The sequence goes on along the minus strand of JBFWOK010000095.1, from coordinate 17,033 downwards.
CCAGGCTTACGAACTCGTCGCTCAGGTTGTAGGGGGGTGGGAGGCTGGACCCGCTGTTGACCGTCATTTCCGGACGGAGCGTCGCTGTGAAACTCACGCGATCCACAAAGCCGGCATCCGCACCGGCGGTTCCCGACGCATCTTTGCTGTAGGTCCAGATCAGAGAACGGCGGCCCGCGGGCAACGGGACGGTCACCTTTTGCCAATCGACATCGCCGGAGATCGTGGGAACGGACGCTGAGTCTTTGCTGATATCGACAAAGGAGAGTTTGTCATTGATTTCTGACGATACTTTCCACCAAAAAGTCAGCTCGCCCGGACCATAAATGATCGTACTGAGTTTGGAGGATGCCGAGTTCCCGATGGCGCCGCTCTGCGCGGTGCCCTCGCCACCACGGGTGAAGATGTTCTGCCCGCTCCAGGGCGTGGTGTCCTGGTGACCCCATGTGAGGGCGGTGTTGTTCAGTGCAACCTCCAGGGAAATGGGTGCCACGATGTTGGCCGGATGGTAGATCTGGTAGATCTTGTCCGCGCCATAGGGATCGTCACCATGATCGTACCGATAAGCGATCAAAGGCGCATAGAATACCGGCATGCCGGAGTGCACGGAAATTCCGCAGGCGTCGTAATCTTTGAAGTACGAAAATCCTTTTATGGATAATTGCAGGACATTGTTGCCCCACAGGTTCGGTGCCTGCCGATAGACTTTACTTGCATCAGTGTCGGCAGAGGTCGGCTTGGTAGGGGACAGCTGCTGATCTGGGCCGAACAACAGTGTAGCAAAGACAAGATATTCGTCCCCGACTACGTGGTTGCCGTAGTCAAGGTCGTTACCTTCTCCGTTACCCCACATCACTCGTTTTGTGCCTGGTGAGATGCTGCGAGGCGGGGCGATCCGGGGTGGATCGTAAACCTCATAGCTGTTGAAGAATTGTCCCTGTTGATTTCCAGACACGGAAGCGCTGCCTCCTTTGGTCCATTGAGCGATATCCGGAGAGACGTTCTTGGTTCTCCACCAGGTGCCCTGCGCAATGAGGATCCACTCGTCTCCTTGCTGCACAAGGCTGACTTCCTCCACTTTGGAATAGCCCTCGTTGAGCTCAATTCCGAGATCCTTGCGGGTCATTCTGCCCCAGAATCGGGGATTCTCGGGGTCCCGGACATCATAAAACAGGAGCGCGCCTTCGTGGCCGTCAAACCCATCGCGGCAGGCATCAAAGTTGAAATCAATTGTGTTGACCAACAGAAGGTTCCCGATGAGGTCCATCTTGCATGGATGGTTCCATTCACCGATGGCCGAATAGGGATCAAAATGGTGTTCCCAGACGACTTCCCCGTCCGTTACCCCGGTCTTGTGAGCTGGGACCAGATCGGTGACAGGGTCCAGCGAGTCAGACCGATACACCGATAAATAGCCCCTCTGTTGGGAGTTTTCGAAGATCGTGTCCGGAACGTAGGCGTCACTGTTGGAAACCATGAAGTAGGCGCGCCCGTTCTTGTTGCGCATCCGCACGATGTGCTGGGCATGAAAGAATGGACCCCCAAAACATTCGCTGTAGCGCATCCCGTTGAACACCCTGCCTTTGAAGCCGTTCACTCTGAACTCCAACCGGTCGACGACAATCCCCCCGCCATTGTAGCGCTCGCCGTCCCACAGCCTATCCTCGCGCCCGCCATCCCACGTGCCAAAATTCTTGGCGATCGGGTTCCGCGGGTGGGTGAGCGTGTCATCCAGCGGCCCGATATCGAGCACCTCGGCCCGCGCCAGGGCGGCGCAGGTCATGAACAGAAGAATGAGGTGACGTAGGAGTGTCGGGAGCCGTAGCCCCCCGGCGTGGTTCGGGGTCATCTCTGGAATCGATGGAAAGCTGGTTGTCGTGCGGGTGGCTCTGGCAAAGCCAGCCACCCGATTCTTCCAATTGAGACTGGTCTTCATGTGGTTCTTTTCGTGCCGCAGGCGCATCGGACGATTGCGGGGGAGTCCCGCGGCATGCCTTGTCGCCTGGATCGCCCTGCCATCAGGCAACGGTCGCCCTCACCATGAAGCAGGGGATCTACGTGGACTTCTTACCGGGAAAATAAGAATACTTTTTTGGCTCCGGAAGCCGACGCGCGGCCGGGCCAGGACCACCGCGACGGGTCGGCAGATCCGCGCTACCGGGTCCCTGGGCGATCCGGGAGATCCGTCTCCCAGACCTGGAGCGTGCCGCCCGGGACGCTATGGAGCAGCGCGCGATCAAGCCCTTTTGCGTCCCGGGCGAACTGGATCCAGTTGGCCGACTGGTCCAGGTAGAAGGTAAGCCTCTCGCGCCCATAGGGTTCACCAGGTTCCGCCCGGACGGAGAACAACTTCAGCGTTTCGTCACCGCTGGTGCCGATGAGCGAGCCCTCGTGGGACACGGCGATGGCGGTCACGGCACTGCGATGCGCCGGCCAGCCCAGCTCGGGTCGTTGCTGCCACGTGGTCGTGTCCCACACGCGAATGCGCCCATCCTCGTTGCCAGTGAAAAGCCAGCGGCCGTCGCGGGAAAAGGCGACCGACGTGTCGAAATCCCGGGCTTCTCCCGCCAGCGTCGTGACGATTGTTTTCGGTTCGGCGAAGCGATGGATGGTGATTCGCGCTCCGAAATCCGAGCTGGCGATCCATTCACCATCGGGCGAGAGGGCGTGGCCCGGATACCGGCTCACCCCGAGGCCGAGATAGGTGCTGGTTAAGATTCCCAGATCGCCGCTCCAGTGCACCGCGCCGCGGACCAGATCTGCAGCAAACAGCCTGCCTTCATACGCGCCGACCAGGCGGGTTTCATCCGGCGACAGTACCCCGCCCCGGGTCCTGCCCGTGCCGGTGTTCGGTGCAGCGTTGGTTCCGATCAGACGTCGTTGCTCGCGCCAGGCAACTCCCTGACGAGCCCAGACGACCACGTCCCCTGTGGCCCGGTCCTGCGTCACCACGCGCCCATCGCTGAGGATGGCGAGCGGGGCCTGCACGGCAGCGAGCGGCTCCGTGACGTTCCGGTCGGCGGTCCGGGAGCGCGGAACATCGCACAGGCGGGTGGATCCCCCACCCAGGTAGGCGAGCTGCAGGCCATCCGCGGAAGCGGCGGGATGGTACAACGGATAGGTTGTTTCGAGATCCCCAACCCGAACGGCGGGGCGGGCGGGTCTTCCGGGCCAGCGACGCAAGGAGCCGTCCTCACTGGCCGTGATCAAGGCGCCGTCGGCATCGAACCCGAGATCGGAAACCTGTCGCTCGTGCCCAAAATGAAACCGCGCGCGTCCCTCCTGGGCGGTCCGCGTGAGGAGGTTTCGAGGAGGAGCATGCGAACCTCGCCCATCCACCGGCTGGCGGCTGAGGGCGTCGACGTCATCGTCGTACGTGTTGCCAGGAGCTCCCGCCGGTTCACCCCGCGTGAAATCGTAGAGCCGCACCACACTGTCGCCGCCCACGACACCGAGGTGGCGTTCCCGAGGATCGAGCGCGAGGGCGTGGATCGGGAATCGAAACGTGGTTTCCAGCAGGAGCCGGCCGGTGGCGATCTCCAGCACCCGCGCGGTCGTGCGCAGCGACGTTCCCGCGGAGAAGCCGAGGAACCTGCCCGCGGTCGAAAGCGTCAGGACGCCGGGGTATTCCAGTCCCGGCAAGGTGTAACTGGGCGGAGGGGTTTGGGTGAAGTCGCCCTCGGTGCGGTACACGTGCAGGGTGCGTTCCCAGGAGCCGGGCACGGCGATGACACGATGCAGGACGAAGGACAGCCGATCCGGGGCGACCGCGAGCGGTGCACACATCTCGGGAAAGGCGGTGCGGACGATCTGGCCGCCGCCGGTTTGGACGTTTCGAAAGTCCAGGATCCAGGCGCCCGCGTTGGGCCAGGGAGGCGACGCGACACTGCCATTGAACCCATACAGGAGGCGGTCATTGTCCAACCAGCCGCACTGCGGCTGGCGGCTGACCTCCTCGTGGAGAACGGTCAGCGAGCGAGCGTCCAGCACCTGGAGGACGTCGCCGCAGGCATAGGCCAGCCGCGAGCCATCGGGGGAGAAGGTCAGGCCGCGGTAATGGCGCACCTCTCCGGAGCCTTTCGGCAACGGCGGCAGTTCGCGCGGCGGTTCGGTGCTGTTCCCGTCCAGGTCCTGAACATGCAGACGACCGTCCGCCGAGAGGATCGCGAGGTGATTGCGCTCCGACCGCGGCGTCAGGCACTGCGGTTCGCTTCCCGGGGAATCGCCGAGCCGCCAGGCCGCGACCTCGTCCCCGCGACAAAGACCCTGAAGCAGTCTCCAGTCGAAGGCCCTTAACTCCGGAGCGATGCCATTTAGCAGACGACGGGCCTGACCAAAGTCGTGGTGCTCGCGGGCGGCAAGCGCCTGCGCCAAGGTGGCCGAGTAGCTGATGCGCCGTTCGGCGGCGGCACTGGCCAGCGCGAGCCGCTCGTTGGCCGCCGCCCGCCGCCATTGCCAGGTGATGGCGGTTCCGGCGCCGAGAACGACCAGCGCAAACACACCCAGGGCAACGGCACGGTAAGGGTGTCGGCGCGTCCATTTGACGAGGCGTTCGCGGACGGTGATGTGCCGGGCCAGGATCGGCTCGCCGTGGAGCCAGCGCTCCAGTTCATCCGCCAGTTCCCCGGCACTGGCCAGTCGGCGCGCGGGATCCTTGTCCAGACAGCGCAGGCACAAGGTGTCGAGGTCGCGGTCAAGGTGGGGGATGACGGACCTCGGGGTGGGCGGTTCACGTTCCGCGACGTGCCGGAGGATCTCCGGATGGCTCTCGCCTGGAAACGGCAGGCGTCCCGTGAACATCTGGTACAGCATGACTCCCAGCGCCCAAACATCCGTGGCGGTGGAGATCTCGCTGTTGCGGCACGCTGCCTGCTCGGGCGACATGTAGTCGGGCGTTCCAATGAGGCTCCGCGTGAGCGTCAGGCCGGAATCCGCACCCAGCCACTTCGCAACTCCGAAGTCGGTGAGCCACGGCTCGCCCTGTTCGTCGAGGAGTACGTTGCCCGGCTTCAGATCCCGATGAATGATGCCTCGCTGATGCGCGTGCTGGACCGCCCTGGCGATTTTTTGCAGCAGCGTGGCGGCCTGGCGGGGACTGACGGCGCCGTCGGCCAGGCGCTGGGCGAGACTGACGCCGGTGATGACCTTCATCGTGAAGTAGGGCTGCCCTTCGTGCACGCCGACTTCGTAGATGGGAACGATGTTCGGGTGGTCCAGCCGCGAAGCCAGTTCGGCCTCACTCTGAAAACGAAGACGCTCGACCTCCGTGGCAAAGAACACCTGGCGCAGCATCTTCAGCGCCACGCGCCGGCCGAGTTGCGGGTCCCACGCTTCATACACCATGCCCATGCCCCCGGCGGCGATCTCCCGCTCCACCCGGTAATGCCGGAAGTCCGAGGGCAGATCCAGCGGCGAGAACCGCGGCAGGGCGGGAGGCGGTTCATCAAATGCGAGCGTTGCAAAGGCGCTAGACAGGGCACATGCCGGGCACGGGTTGTCCCCGGCGACATGCGCGCCGCAGACGGGACAGGTGCGAAATGGGGACGTTTTCAAGCGATCCAACATGGGAGCAGGGAAAACCGCGCCCGAACTTACGGAATTCCGCTCACGAACGCATGAGCCGCACCAGGTGGCGCAGTTCCTCCTTCACGTCCTCCTCCCGGGCCACGGTTTCACGAATCTCCCGTCGGATCAGTTCGGCGAACTGTTGACGGAGATCGAAGGCTGCCTTGGCCACAGCCCCCTCGCTCATCCCCAGTCGGGCCGCGATGACCCCATATTTCTCGAGGTTGCCGGGGCTCTCCACCGTCAGGCGCAACGCGGCGTACACGTCAGGGCGATCCTCCCACCGCGCCGCCAGCGTCTTCATGGCGCGCCCCACAACGGCGCCCGCCCAGGCCCGATCAAAGGCGTCCTCCGGCGAGATCGTCGTCGCATATCCGGCGCTTCCCTGCGGCTCGTCCCAGTCTTGCAAAACCACTTCGGCCCGGCGTTTGACGTTGATCACCCGGTTGCGCTCGTCCTTCATCCAGCGCCGTAGGACCACGAGAAGGAAATTGCGAAATCGGCCCCCCTCCGGCTGCACCTTCCCCAGAAACTCTCGGCTCAGCAGGTAGGCGAAGAATCCCTGGGTATCATCCTGGGCCTCCTCATGCGAGCGGCCCCGGCCGCGAATCCACGCGTAGATCGGCCGCCAATACGCCAGGGCCAGGGATTCGAGGGCCTTCGAGGCCGCGTCCGCCTCGTCGCTCTTGGCGGACATGACTTGGCTCCAACGGGTCTCTGGAAACAGCTTCGCCATGGAGGTCCCGCAGCCAGTCTCCCCCAGCGCCGCTGGGGCGGGTCCGAACCGCGGCTGCACAGCGCCGGACCCAGGGAGCGAGTTAGGGGTTCATGCTTCCATCTGTCAATGCGCAGGGTCTCCGGGGCGGGGCATCGGGATGGGTGTCGGGTCGGGAAGAAGACAGCGAAGTCGCGAAGTCGCGAAGTCGCGGTTGACAGTGGGAGGCCAATCCACAAGCCTGCGTCATCGCAACAGACAGTGATACCGTCCATGCCATTGTCTTATCCGAATCCCTGACACTGAAAACCGCATCTATCGGGCGGAGGCCGGTCCGTTCCGAGCATCCCTTCGAATCCGATGAAACCAAGAGCACTGAGCGTTCTGGTTCTTGCGTGGGTCCTCGCCACCGCGAGCAGTGGGGGGGCGATCCTGGAGATTCCCGCGGCGGACGCGGGTTTTGTGACGGAGATGGGAGGTTCCTCGAAGGGGGACGGAACGGTGGTTTCGAGCGCGAAGTACAACTACTCCGTCGGCTGGGAGGTCCATTACGGCACAGGCGCGCTGGGTTCGCCCCTGGCCCCGATGTTCCGTCACAACTACTTCATCTTCGATCTCAGCGGGGTCTCGGACATGGTCACCGGGGCCACCCTGACCCTGTGGTCGGGAACATTGGAGAGCGTGGATGAATTCGAGTTTTTCGACCTCTTCGAAACCACGGATCCCGGCGGCGCGTTGGGCCTCGCAACCGCGCTCGCGGGCGCCACGTCGCCAACGGAGTTTGATTCGCCGAGCGATCCCCTGGTCGGCGCGGCTTCGACCCTCTACGCCTTGCTCGGTGATGGACCTGCGTTTCTCGGCGGGACGATGATTACGTCGGCGGACGATGATTCGTTCATTGAGATCACCCTCACACCGGTGGGGATCGGCTACGTGAACACCTTCCTCGGAGGGAAACTCATCCTGGCGGGCAAGGTTCCGTCGGCGGAGCCTCCCGACTTTCCGCAGCAGCCGTTTGGTTTCACGGGGCCGGACATTCCGGGTGATGATCCGCTGACGCCGGTTCTGACCCTGACGACGGTACCGGAGATGAACTCCGCGTCCTGGGTGGCGCTGATGGGGTTGGCGGTGGCGGCAACTCGGAAGCTTCTGCGATAGCGCCGGTTTTTTGGTCGAAGGGAAGCGGATGATTCCCTCGGTGGATTCGGGGGTGAAAACCGGGAGATCACTTTGTTGTGAGGACGGGGGGAATTCGGGATCGGCGGACCGGCCAGGGGGGCAGGCGAAGGAGGGCGGGCGAATCCAGGAGAACCCGGAGGTCGGGTAGCAGCTGATATCGGGCGAGCGCGATGAGACCGAGGTTGAAGCCGACGCCGAGCGCCCCTGTGAAGAGCGCGGGGAACCAAGGGGGGACCCGTTGCGAGAGAACGAGGGGTAGGACGGTGCCCTGGGCGAAGCCGAGGACGAATATCGGAACGATCTTGGTGATGGCGAGCGTGGCCAGCAGGGCGAGCGAGATCTGGCGGCAGACCACTCCCATCCAGAATCCGATCCAGGCGACAGCGAATTGTCCGACCAGGGTGACGAACACGCCGGCCGCGGCATTAAGCCACTGATAGCGGGCCATTTCCAGAAATGCGGTCGCCGATCCGGCCACGGGCGTTGGAGTCGGCGTGGACCCGGCGACAGGTGCGGCTGCGGCGGTCATTGCGGTGGCGGCTGCCGACATCCTCATCTGGCCGACCGCGATCGCCAATTGCGCGGCGACGAGGACGACCACGGCGGGCGCGAACGTTCGGACCAGGGAGCGCACCTGCTGGCCGAGCAGGGCACGGGTCGACACCGGGCTGACGAGAAGGAGTTCGAGGGCGCCATTGCGGCGAGCCTCGACGAGGAAACGGCAGGCCTGGAGTGACAGGAGGATCGCGACGGCGAAGGACAGGACCAGCGTTGCGAAGGAGCCCGAGAGGTAGAGGGCGGTCCATTCCTCGGCCGCGATGGAGATTGCGGCCACGGCGGTGGCCAGAATGAGGAGGAGTGCGGTGAGGAATCGGCCTGGTCCGCGTTCGCGCTCGACCAGCCAACGGATCGGCGCTCCGTCGATGAGGCGTTTCCTGAAGAGCTCCCGCGATCCGCGACCGCCGAACTTCCAGGCCTCCTGGAGTTGGGCCGGAATTCCTGGCGCCTGTTGTTGGGCGGGATCCTGGCGGATCCTCCGGGCTGTGGCCCGGATGGTGAGGGCGAGCAGGATCCAGCATTCGACATGGACCAGGGCCAGGCTCGTGCCGAGGTCGGGCGAGCGTCCTGCGAGGCCGTTGAACCATCCGAACGCGGGGCTGAGCAGGCTGAGCCGGGGCACGAACCGCGATGGGGCGAATCCGGCGATGGCGAGGTCCGCGGCGTAAGGCAGGATCAGCATCAGGGTTTGGAGGACGACGGCGGCGACGAGGGCTTCGAGGATGCCGCGGCAGCGCGCGGAAGCATGGAGGCTGGTCGCGACCGACCAGAACAGGGTGTTGGCGGTGAGACCCGCGAGATGGACGAAATCCAATCCGCGCACACCACCGAGAAGGATGGGCAGCGCGAAGAGGGGGATGGCGGCCAGCAGCCATTGACTCCCGCGCCAGGTCACGGTGAAGAACTTGCCCAGGACGACTTCCCAGGCTTTCAGCGGCGCGAGGAACAGCAGTTCGAGGGTGCCCTCCCGGCGTTCGTGGGCGATGGCATCCACCGCGAAGAACCATCCGGCGGCCACGGCGGTGAAGCAGGCGACGGCTGAGAAGATTCCAAAGAGGATGGGCCCGAGCTGGTGGGGCGGGATTCCCGCGTTTCCGAATCGGGCCCCGATCTCGATCATCAGCACGAAGGGCATCACGACGAGGATTCCCGAAGCCGCGGCCAGGAGGCGCAACCAGTAGGTCAATCCGCGCCGGGCAGCGCCTCGAAGTTCGCGCTCGATGAGGGGTGGCAGAGTCATGGCAGTCCGGAGATCGGGCGCGTCATGGGTTCGTTGGCCGCGAAGGAGCGGTCGAGTTCACGGGGTTGAGGCCCCTGAATCGCGTGATGGCGGCTGCGTGAACGCGAGGAGGTTCTCGGCGGTTCGGATGTAGATGGAATTCCTCGCCAAGGCGGGCGTCGCGAAGACCGGCTGTTGGAGATCGTTTTGGGCGACGACCTGAAACGCGTCGGTTTCCAGGCTCACAACGGTGACCACTCCGGCGGCCGACGTCAGGAAAAGGTGCGTGCCGCTGGCGACCGGTGACGCGCAGTACTGTCCGGGCGCCCCGAGGCGCTCCTGGTAGAACGAACGGCCGGTGGACGCGTCGAGGCAGGTCAGGAGTCCACCGTCGCGAACCATGTAAAGCCGGTCGCGTTCGGCGTGGAGGAGGACGGACGGCATCTCCGGGAGTCCGCGGGATGTGGTCCAGGTCACGCGTTCCTCGCGCGGGAGATTTCCGGCGCCGGGGCGCACGGCCATCAGCACCGGGCGGCTCGACGATTCCCAGCGCGCGATGTTCTGGTTCCATTCCGCTTCGCTGAGGGCGCCATCCTTGTCGAGATCGTTGCCTTTGAAGCCGCGTTTGAACGGAAACGGAACGGCATAGCCCGGATGGTCGGTCGGCAGGTCCGGTCGGAGGACCATGCGGAACTCGTCGGGGATCTCGTCGGACTGAACGAGATGATCTCCGTTGCGATCGAAGGCGAGCAGTTGTTTCCAACCCATCGCGTCGTAGGTCTCGTTGGCGCGTCCGCCGAGGGCGGCGGCTCCCGCGTAGACGAGGTTTCGGCCGATGGCGGGAACGGAGACCGTTTCCTGGGGAAAACCGTCGAGCGACCAGACTTCGCGTCCATCGCGCACATCGTAGGCGGCGAGGCGCAACGCGCTGAGGACGATCAGGTGCTCGGTCGCGGGTTCGGCCCCCTGACCTTCCTGGCGCCAGAGCGCGGGCGTCGACCACGTCGCGCGTTGGCCCGAGCGTTCCGTTTCCCAGACGATCTCTCCCGAGGCCTTGGAGAAGGCGACGACGCGCGAGTGGAGGTCGTCGGCGTCGAGCACCATGAGAACATGGGGTCCGTGGAGGACGGGCGACGTGGCCATGCCATACCTGTTGCGCGGCGGCGGCATGGGCCGCCGCCAGGCCTCCCGGCCGTCGTGCTCCAGCGCGACGAGTCCCCACGAACCGAAATAGGCGAAGACACGGGAAGCGTCGACGGCGGGCGTGGGTGCGGCGGGATTGCTGGCGGCGTGGACGTCGCCGATGGGACCGGCGGGAACGGACCATTGCCATCGGCGGGCGCCGTCGGCGCGGTTGAAGGCGACGACAGCGAGTTGGCCGGTCTGGAACGTGGTGAGGAACAGGGATTGGTCCCAGACGACCGGTGAGGAGTGGCCGGATGCGACCGGTGTTCGCCAAGCGAGGTGATTGGTCGGCCCGAAATGGATGGGTGGATGCGCGCCGAGAGCGACTCCCTGACCGTTGGGGCCTCTGAACTGCGGCCACGTGTCGGGAGGTTGGGCGATCGCGACGAGGGCCAAAGCCCACGGCAGGACGGCGATCGCGGAAAGCAGGCGAAGTCTCATGGACGTGGTTTCGCAGGGTTCTCCTGGTTGAGGAAGACGAATGTCCCGAGCTTCGAGACCGTTAGAATGTCCGGCCGCCCGTCGCCTTGAAGGTCGGCGGTCGTGACCTGGACCCCGACGCCCGAGCGGTCGTCGATGAACCGGGGGACGAAGGTCGCGCCACCGGTGCCGTCGCGCTGGCATTGGAACCAATACAGCACGGGCGGGGCGTCGGGTTCGATGTCCTTGGGGGGGGGATGCGCCCACATGCGTTTGCCAACGACGATGTCCTTCAATCCGTCGCCGTCGAGATCGGCCAGCGTGAGCGCGTGCGGTTGTGAGAAGCAGACGCCGTACTTCGATTCCTCCTCGCGGTCGCCCATGAGGCGGTGTTCCACGAAGGTGATTCCGTCGGCGGACCGCTTCTGTTCGAACCACGCGAGCCCCCACCCGTGCGCGTCGAGCGCCGTGATGACGTCCGCGAGTCCGTCGCCATTGACGTCGGACGCGAACATCTGCGCGCCGCCCTTGGTTTTCGAAAAGATGAACGGGTGCGCTTTCCAGGGGGCGGTTCCGTCGGCGGGCTGTTCCCACCAGCCTTCGTTGAGAATCAGGTCGGGCCGTTGATCGCCGTTGATGTCTCCGATGCCGGTGCCGTGATGGAACTGGTTCCACTGGCCGTTTTCGGTGATCGGTTTGAATCGCCATGGTGCCTCGGGCGCCGTCCGGTCCGGTTGAATGAGCCCCCATTGGTCGTTCCAGTGGGCGACGAGTTCGGGATGACCATCGCCGTCGACGTCGAGGAACGGCGGGGATTCGCCGCGAACCCTCTCGAAGGCGAAGTGCTTCGTCCAATGCCCGGGTTTGCCCTGCGGGTTCGCGTACCAGGCTGCCGGGTGGAGATGGACCCTTCCGAGCACGAGGATGTCGGGCCATCCGTCGCCGTTGAAGTCGTGGACGTAGCTGAACAACGAATCCGTGGGCGCGGGTCGGGTCGGGAACTCCATCGCGGGCCTGAACTCGTGCCGCGTCTCGAAGTCCGGTCCTTCGTACCAGAACGGGCCGGCCACGATGTCCGGTTTGCCGTCCCTGTTGAAATCGCCGGTGCCAATTCCGTCGCAGTAATACTTGTCGGTGAGAATCCGCTTCTCGAACGCGGGTGCGCTGCTGTCCGCGCCGGATGACGGGATCGAGGGAAGGGCCACCAGCAAGGCGGCGAAGGTGAGGGTGAGGGAGTGTCTCATGGGGAGTATCAGCAAGTTCTGACTCGCGCGTCGGATCCATGAACCGCGGTGGATTCCACCACGAAGGCACGAAGATCACGAAGACGAGGGATGGGTTGGATGCGTTCCCATCGCTCGGTCTTCGTGTCCTTCGTGCGCTTCGTGGTGAAATGCCGGCTCACGGTGATGGCGTGGCGGGTGTGGTTTCGGAGGTCGGCTTGAGAAGGAGGAATGCGAGCAGATCCCGAACCTCGCCTTCGGTCACGCCTTCCAACAGGTTCGCGGGCATGAGCGAAACTTGGGCGGGTCCCATTTCGACGACGTCGGTGAGGTTCACGAGGCGGTCCTTGCCGTCCGCCCCGAAAACGCTCAACGAATCGCCGGTCCGGGCCTTCACGAATCCAGTGAGTTCCTCCCCGTCCTTCAAGCGCACATGGTACGCGACGTAGTCCGGGTGGATCATCGCGTCGGGTTCCCGGATGTCGCGCAGCACGGACGCCGGATCCCGATGGGTCGCGTTGGTCAGGTCCGGTCCGACGATGGCGCCTTCCCCGCGGATGCGATGGCAGGTCGAGCATTTGAGCCGTTCTCCAACGAACAGGCTTCGCCCGCGCCCGGGATCGCCACCGGCGAGTTCGAAGGCTGGTGGAGTCGTCTGAGACGGAGCCTGCCGCGGTGGCGCCCAGGGGAGCCGTAGTTCCTGGAAGGCCAGGGGTCGCGGCTCGGGATGGGAAGCGGAGGCCACGGTGGCGCGGAAGGAAGGCGGTGTTGGCGACCCGGTGGTCAGGTCCACCCTGAGGGGGATGGGCGAACGAACGGTTTCCGGATCGGGGGCCAATTCCGCGACGTGGAGACCGTCCTTGTCCGCCCGGGAGATTCCGGTCGAGTCACCGAGTCGGACGGAGAACGGGGTCGCGGCTTCGAACCGAAGCCGGGTCGCGTCGGACGGCAGATCGAGGGTTGTGCGTAGCCGGAGTTCGCCCGCGCGTCGCATCAGCGCGGACAAAGTCGCGTGGGTGGATGTGCCCGAGGTGAACGCGGCGGAGACAGCGGGGTCGAGGTGGGGCAGCCATCCGCTCCAACCGGGTTTCGAGGCATCCGGCGAAGCGAACCATGTGGCTTCCAGACCGGTGAGGTCGTACGCGAGATCGACGGTCGCCGGAGGTTCCGTGGAGCCATGCGCCCGGATCCCGGGGATCGACACGGCGTAGCGGACGGTCTGCGGGTGGGGATCGGTGGTGAGAACAAGGGTGCGGTGATTCCGCGCGATTTCCGCCGAGATCACTCGCAGTCGGCCCCGCGGAGTCAACTCCTGCTGGGTCACCGTCTGGTACGGAGGTTTCAGCACCTCGTACCGGTCCGCGGCGGAGACATACTCTCCGAATTCGATCGCGATATCTTCCGGACGGTTGGTGACGGCGGGGTCGATGGCCCGATCGAAGGCGACGTGCAATCGCATGGGGGATTCGGGCCACGCGGCGACGGGTTGGGGTGCGGCCGGGTCCGAGTAGGAGATCCGAAAGAGTTTGCCTTCGCCATTCGGGCCCGTTCCCCAGTCGGGCGGTCCGGAATGGCACGAGACGTAGAGATCGCCCTGCGGGGAGACGGCGACGTCGGTGGTGAGAAGGCTCAAGCGCGCCACGATCGTTTCGCGGCCCACATAGCCGTCGGGGGTTCTGACGAGGCGCACCCGCCAGATCTTGCCGCGCGATTCACCGGCGACGAAGGCGTCACCTTCCCAGGACGCGGGGCCAAAGGGTTTCACCGCGGCGGACGCTTCGTTGAACACCAGGCCGCAGGTGGATTGGTGTTGCGGACCAAATCCGACGATCGGTGATTCGCTGACGAGGGTCGGAAGGAACGCAGGGTCGCGCGGCGGGAAGCCGTAGTTCCGGCCGGGAACGATATGGTTCAGTTCATCCAGGGGATTGCCTCCCGGGCACCAGGTCTCGCCTTCCTGATCGGTGACGAACAAGTCCCCGTGGCGGTTGAACGCGAGCGCGTACGGCACGCGGATGCCGGTGGCGATCGTCGTCAGTTCGCCGGTCGCAGCGGTCCATTTCTGGATCGTTCCGCGCCGGCTGTTCAGGTCGTAGTGGGAGACGCCGTTCCTCACACGATAGGGATTGGAGTAGTCCGCGGTGAGCAGCCCGAAGTAGAGGTTGCCTTCCGAGTCCCGGGTCACTGCGGTGGCATCGACGCCTCCCGAACCGACATCGGTGGGCGGCCAACCGGTCGCGATCACGACTTCGTCGTCGGCCACGCCATCGCCATTGGTGTCGCGGAGAAGGGACACCTTTCCGTGGGAGGAGACGTGGATCCCGTTCGTGGACCAGACCATTCCGACCGGCACGCTGAGGGTGGGCTTGTCCCAGAACAAAGTCGCGCTGTCTTCAAGCCCGTCGCCGTCGGTGTCCCGAAGGATATGGATTCGCCCATCGTAACCGAGCGCGGTGAGGTGTCCCTCGGGGGAGAACCGGAGATTGTTGATGTTCGAGATTCGGACCGGGAGCTCCCGGACTGTGAAACCGGGGGTGAGCATCTGAACCGAGGCAGGTTCGGCGGCGGAAAGCGCGGTCGCGAAGGCGCCGCAGGCCAATGAACACGCCAGGATCCGGAGATGCACGATCCGAGCGTGCCGGCTTGCGTTGGACTGAACAACGCCGATTTCGTTGGCTGGCTGAGGCTACGGGATCCGGACCGACTGCTGGCCGGCCTCGGATCGCGGTTTCGCTTCCAGGCCGGTCAATGTGACACCCGCGGGATTGTCCCTGCCGATCCGGACGGTGTAGCGGCCTTGGGCGAAGACCGCGGGCTGGTGGAGTGGGCCGCGGACACGATGCGTGGACAGGATCTCGCCGGTGGATTCCGCGATGACCTGGACGACGGGGTTCGTGGCGCCTTCAAAGACGAGGCTCGGAAGCCATGCGACGGGGCGACGGCCATCATTGTCGTCCATTTTCACGGTGATCGGCCATCCGGGGAACTGGGCCTGATTCCCCTGCCGCGCCTCGGAGAAGCGCGGCCAGCATTCGAAAGTCGTGGTCCGCGCCTTTTTGTCGAACCGCACGATCCCATAGCCATCGGCCCGCTGACGTTCATCGCGGATGTCGGGCGGGTTGGCGTACGCGAGCATGGAGATCCTGTTGCCCAGGCCGTCGAGGAAGTCGCCGGTCCAGGGGAGCGGACTGCCCGGCCGCGGATTCGGTCCGGCTTTCTCATCGAGCGGGTGCCACCAGCGGCCGTAGATGGTGTTCACGAGGGCGGGGCTTGTGAAGGCGTACGGTCCGTCGCCGAATTCGGTGATGCCGTGTTTCACGACGACGGCCAGGTGTTGATCGCCGCACAAGTGGACCGCTCGCGCGCGACGGATCTCGGCCAGCGCGCGACGGCTCGGCGTCTGGGGCCAGCCGTTGCAGTCGAGGTCCGCCAGGAGCCTTTCATTCCGTCCGCCGTGCATGTGAACCGCTCCACAGAACGCGGTTTGTGACAGCACGGCTTTCAGTTCCGCGCCCGACCAGTCCTGGGTCCAGGCCCGCAGCCAGCTCTCCTGCCGTTCACCCAGGAGCTGTAGCCCTGGCAGGTCGATCGTCCTGGGATCGTACGAGGGGTCGTTGATGTGGTCCGGACGCGGTCCCATCGGAGGGATCTTGCCCGCCGGGCCGGATTTGAATTTCCGATCCTCGAGGATGGCGAAGTCGACGCCGCCCAGGGTGAGACGGGTGAAGTAGACCGTGATTCCGCGTTCGACGGGCGCGGGATCGACGGGATCGGGGAGGTGCCAGGTTTGTTGGCGTTGCACCATGTTGACGTAGTCGACCGGGTAGAAATAGCCGCCGTCGGCATTGCCCTGGAGGGTCGAGCGTTTGCCGTTCTCACCCCAGAGATTCGGATGCCCGACGTCGTGGTCGTCGGGAATGCAGATGGAAGGGCGGTCGCGGAGGACGTCGCGGAATTGCAGTCCGAACTCGATCCATCCGGCGGTGTGCTGGGTGTGGCGGTAGGTCTGGTCGCCGGCGAAGAACAGGAGGTCGGGATCCTGCGCGCGAAGGTTGTCGAGGATCTCGGGTCGAAGCCCCGTCGTGCGGCTGGAATTGCACGACATGTTGGCGACGACGATGACGTCCTTGTCGATGGGATCGCGCCGGATGAGGCCTTCGAACTGCGCTTCGGTGCCATGGCGCACGCGGTATCGGATGTCGCGGGAAGCGTCCCAGTCGGTGAGGCGAAAGTGGGCGCTCCACCCAGGAACGAGGATCGGTGCCTTCGACGTTTCGACCCAGGCGCCTTCCTTCAGAAGTTCCAGTCGGGCTTCGCGCGGTTCGTCGGGTCGGAGGGGAAACAACTGGGCGGTGAGTTTCAGGACGCCACGGTGCTGGGTGTAGACGGCGAACGCGACGACGTCCGTGCGGGGGACGTTCATCGACGGCGGTGGGTTGGGGCCGGTTGGGGATTTCGTCCACCACTCGCCGGTGGCGAGGGAGTCAAGGCCTGGGAACTCCGACCCGAACGGTGCCGCGACAGGATCCGCCGCGGAGGTGCGGGACGGCAGCGTGGGCGACGTGAACCCGAGCAGCGCGGCGATCTTCAGGAAGAGGCGGCGGGTGGTGTGCATGGGGTGACGTTAGGACAACCCTCGGCTCCCGCGCCATTTCCATGAACCGGTATCCCACCACGAAGTGCACGAAGGACACGAAGGACACGAAGGACACGAAGACCGAGCGAAGGAAGGGTACCGAATCCTGCCGTATTCTTCGTGAACTTCGTGATCTTCGTGGTTGAGACCTCGGCCATTTGGGACCTTGCTCCGGTTTGGCGGCGCTGGCATAACCGCGCGACATGCAATCCGCGGGGCCAGGGCCCAAACTCACCGTGACGCAATGGCTGATCATCGTGATCGCCAGCATCGGATTTCTCTTCGACACGTACGAATTGCTGATGACGCCGCTGGTGGCGGCGCCGGCGATCG
>JBFWOK010000094.1:0-26605 GCA_050250555.1 Limisphaerales bacterium | reverse complement strand
GGTTTTTCTGCCGTCGGTGCTGGCGGGGTTGCAGTTCCCGCTGCTGGTGGGGTTGCTCGGCGAAGGCCGGCGGGATGCGGCGCGGCAGGTGGGCGCGGCGTACGCGGCCAACACGGCGGGAGCGATCGTGGGTTCGGTGGCGGGAGGGTTCCTTCTGATTCCGTGGCTGACGGCGCCGGGGTGCTGGCGGCTGGTGGTGGCGTTGGCGCTGGCGCTGGGGTTCATCGCGCTGCTGCTCTGGGAGCGTCCGTGGCATCCGTCCGTGATGTTCGGCACGCTGCTCCTGAGCGCGTTGGCGGTGGGGATGGCGTTTCATGCGCGGGGCCCGACGGCGGCCTGGCGGCACACCTCGATCGGGTACGGGATCCTGCAGACGCTGCCTTCATCGCCGGTCGCGATCGAGGACCAGATCCGGTCGAGTCGGCGACATCTGGCGAAGGAATACGAGGGCCGCGAATCGAGCATCGCGGTGATGCGCGGGGACGAGGGGTGGGCGCTGTTTTCGAACGGCAAGGCGGACGGCTCGGCGCTGTCGGACGCGGGAACGCAGGTGATGCTGGGGCTGGTGAGCGCGATGGAACATCCGGGACCGCGCAGCGCGTTCGTGATCGGACTGGGGACGGGCACGTCGGCCGGGTGGCTGGCGGATGTGCCGGGGATGGAGCGGGTGGATGTGGTGGAACTGGAGCCGCGGGTGGTGGATGTGGCGCGGGACTACTTCGCGCCGGTGAACCGGAACGCCCTTGGAAAGGAGAACCTGCGCGTGACCGTCGGGGACGCGCGGGAAGTGCTGCTGGTGACGGACCGGACCTACGACCTGATCGTGTCGGAGCCGCCGAATCCGTATCGCGCGGGGGTGGCGAGCCTGTTCACGAGGGAGTACTACGAGGCGGCGCGGGGGAGGCTGGCGCCGGGCGGGATCTTCAGCCAATGGCTCCAGGGGTATCAGCTTTCGGTGGAATCGGTGCAGGTGGTCTATGCGACGCTGCTCTCGGTTTTTCCGCATGTGGAGACGTGGGCGACCCAGGAGAACGACCTGCTCTTCGTGGCGCACACCGCGGTCCCTGATTATTCGATGAGCCACCTGCGGGCGCGACTGGAGCAGCCGCTGTATCAGGAGGCCCTGGCGCGGGCGTGGTTCGGAAGGACGGTCGAGGATTTCATGGCGCGTCATTTCGCGGGATCGTCGACGGCGACGAAGCTGGCGGCGGGTGCGCGGACGGTGAACACGGACGATCGGAACGTGCTGGAGTACGGGCTGGCGAGGACGCAGCTCGGTCAGGCGGGATTCTATTATCAGGACCTTCTTCGGGCGGCGATCGTGGCCGAAGACGACCAGCCGCCGCACCTTCGGTCGGTGTTGAATCAGCCGATGCTGCTGGAGGCGCGACTTCAGTTGTTCGCGAGCGAACAGGAATTGAAGGACCTGCCTCGGGAGCTGCAGGGGGCGGCCCTGGGTCGTTCGCGGGCGATCGCGGCGTGGTCGCGGGGCGGGTACGCGGAGGTGCTGTCGTCCTGGCAGGGGCCGGCGGTCTCTCCGGCGGACCAGCTGATGCTGGCAATCTCGGCGGGGCAGGCGGGAACGCCGGAGCAGGCGCGGCCGTTGTTGGAGGCGATCGAGGACAACTGGGCGGCGGACGCCTGGGTGGCGACGGCCTGGGTGGCGTACCGTCAGGGGGCCCATGCGCAGGCGGTCGGGCATCTCGGGCAGGCGTTTCGATCGATGGAGATCCAGCCTTGGGTGAAGCCGAAGTCGCTGGATCTGCTGATCGACCTCTCGGCGCTGCTGGTGGCGGAGCGTCCACAGGAAGCGGAGCGGATGCTGGAATTCTGGAAGACGCCGTTGTCGGTCGGCCAATTGGGTCGTTCGACGCAGATCGCCTGGTACCGCATCTCCTACCGGCTTCCGTTCATCCGACGGTTGGAAGTGCTGGATGCGTTGGGGGAGGAGCACCCGTGGACGCGCGAGTTTCTCGAATTCAAACTGGGCACGCTCGAAGGCGTGGGCCATCCGCTGGCGCCGACGGCCCGCCGGGAATTGGAACGACTGATTCGCGACGAGGGCCGGGGCCTGCTGGAAGTGCTGCCGTCCGAGAAGAAGGCCGAAGCCCAAACTGGATCCGAGGGAACCCCGTGAAGCTCTCCATCGTCATTCCGGCGTTCAACGAGGAGAAACTGCTGCCGTCGACGCTGGACGCGGTGGGTTCGGCGGCGGCGGTGTTCACGGAGTCGGGGGTCCCGTGGGAATGGATCGTGTGCGACAACAATTCGACCGATGGGACGGCGGCGGTGGCGCGGGAACGGGGGGCGACGGTGGTGTTCGAACCGGTGAACCAGATTTCGCGGGCGCGAAACGCGGGGGCCGCCGCGGCGACGGGGGACTGGCTGTTGTTCATCGACGCGGATTCGCGGCCTTCTCGCGGACTCCTGTCGGACGCGCTGGCGGCGATGCGGAGCGGGGAGATCCTCTTCGCGGGCGCGAGGGTACGGTTGGACGCGAAGGTTCGCTGGGGCGGTCGGATCGGCGTGGCGAGTTGGAATGGGTTGAGCCGGCTCATGACGTGGATGGCGGGATCGTTCGTCCTGGTCGAGGCGTCGGCGTTCCGGGAGGTGGGCGGGTTCGACCAGCGGTATTACGCGGGGGAGGAGGTCTATCTGAGCCGGCATTTGAAACGATTGGCGCGGAAGCGGGGGAAGCGGGGCGCGATCCTAGCGCGGCATCCGTTGGAGACTTCGGCGAGGCGGCTGAAGATGTATTCGCCCGTGGATCTGGCCCGGTTCTTCATGAGGGCGACGCTGCGTCCGTGGTCGACGCCGATGAGCCGGGAGGCGTGCGCGATGTGGTACGACGGGCGGCGTTGAGCGGGGAAGCCATCGGGAATCGGAATCGGTCCCGCGAGGAAAGGCGGCAACAACCACGGAAATAACGGAAAACACGGAATCTGAGTGAACCGAAGAGGGAACGGTGATCGGGCTTGGAGCTGAACCACCGCCTCTCCAACTTGTCTCCTTCCGTGTGTTCCGAGCGTTCCGTGGTTGAAACTTCCGTACCCAGGGTCATGCGCTGGATGCCATTGGTCATGCGGGAACTGAGGGAGCAGGCACGGCGGCCGGTGAACCACTGGCTGCGGGTGGTGGGCGCGTTGGTTCTGATCCTGGTGACGGGGGTGGTGCTGGAGACGGCGAGTCGTTCTCTTCGGGCTGGGTGGATGTGGCGTCCGGTGCGTGGAGCGGGTCCGCCGATGGTTGTTGTGGGCGGTGTCGTGGTGTCGCGGGTCGAGTCCGCGGATTCCGGGAGTTGGCAGGACGGGATCAGGAATGTTTTGCGATCCTTCGAGGGGAAGGGCGGCGTGGTGTTCCAGGCGTCGAACCTCGTTCTGCTGATCACCATCGCGATGATGGGACCGCTCCTGACCGCGGACTCCCTGAGCCGTGAGCGGCGGGAAGGGACCTTGGGACTGCTCTTTCTGACGCCCCTGCGACCCCGGGACATCGTGTTGGCGAAACTGATCGCGCACGGGTTGCGGGGCGTGCTGGTCCTGGTGGGATCGATTCCGGTCCTGCTGCTGCCCCTTCTGTTGGGGGGCCTGTCCTGGGTCGAAGTGGCGCGCGCCGCCTTGTTGGATTTCGGGGCGTTGGTGCTGGTGCTGACGGCTGGGATGTGGGCTTCGACGCGGTGGCTGGGTCCTCGGGCGGTGATGCTGGGCGCCTTGATTTCATCGGCGGGGAGCGGACTCCTGTGGCTGATGGGTTGGGGGCTGATCAAGGGTGTTGCGGAGTGGCGGACCGGATCCGGCGGCGGGCTTTTGGAGGAGTTGGGGGGTGGGGTCCTCCGACAGTTGAGTTCCGCGGTGGATCTCGTGGGGAATGTCGTCCTGCGGCCTCAGAACCTGTGGGCGTATTCCGCGGCCCGGCCGGGGCTGGCGGGCTCGATGAACGTCGGGATCGTGTTGGCGGTGGCCTTGGGGATCGGGTGGTTCGTGTTTCGAAAAGCGTGTCGGAGCGTGGCCAGCGCCCAGTTGGACGAGATGGCTGGCGGACGGATGGGGAAGGTGGAGGCGGCGTTGGCGGGGCGGATGGTTTTCGGGCGGGCATTGACCCGACTGAAGCACGCGGTCCTGGGGTGGAGTCCGCACCTTTGGCCGGAACTGAGTTCCTGGCGGTTGCGGGTGGCGCCGTGGGCGATGCTGTTGGGGATCGGTTTCCTGGAACTGCGGATGGTGGCGGATCTGGGCACCTCGGTTTGGGGGCCCTTCCCTCTGAGTTGGGTGGCTCTGGGGTTGGCGAGCGCGTTTCTGGGCGCGGCGGCATTCCATCGGGATCGCTCTTCGGGCGTGTTGGAGTTGGTCCTGACAACGCCGGGAGGAGTTCTCTCGGTGCTGAAGGGGAAGCTGGCCGCGATGGCGTTGCAGGTGGGGCCGTCGTGGGTGTTCGCGCTGCTCTTGGAGGGGAGCTACGCTCGGATCATGGGTCTGAGCCCGCTGGAATACCTTTCCACGACGATCCCGGTGTTGGGCGGGTTTCTGGCCTTGACGCTGGCCGCGGGCGCCTTCTTTTCGCTCCGCTCCCGGGCCTATGTTCCGGCGTTCCTGGGCACTCTGGCGGTGACCGGCGCGGCCGGGGTGATGTCGCAAAGGGTGCTGAGAGACTTCGGGCGCTATTGGCGGGATCTTCAATTCGAGGATGTGATCGGGATGGCGTGTGGTTTCGGTCTGATCGCGGGGTTGCTTGCCCTGGGATTCCTGTTTCTTCTACGGCGCGCCCTGAACGCGCGGAAATTTCCCCTGGCCTGAACGAAAGACGCTCGCGCGAGCACCCGTGAAACTCCTGCCCATTGCGGAACGTGAATTGCGCGTCGCCTCGCGGAAGCGGGGGACGTACTGGACGCGTTTCGTGGCGGCGGCGCTGGGCATGGGCGCGGTGGGATTGATCCTGCTTTCGACCACCCACCTGAGGCCATCGGACCAGAGCCAGATGCTGTTTGTGACGTTGACGGTTCTGGCGTTTGTCTACTGCCTGTTGAGCGGCGTGGTGACCACCGCGGATTGTGTGAGCGAGGAGCGGCGGGAGGGGACGCTGGGGTTGTTGTTCCTGACGAACCTGCGGGGCTACGACGTGGTGGTGGGCAAGCTGGCGGCGAGTTCTGCGCGTTCGATCCTGGCGGTGGTGGCGTTGCTTCCGCTGATCGCGATCCCGGTCCTGATGGGCGGCGTCGAAGGGCGGGTGGTGGGCATGGTGGCGCTGATCCTGGGGAACACCCTGTTTCTGTCGCTGGTGATCGGAGTTCTGGCGAGCGTGTTGTCTCGGGATGCGCGGCAGGCGATCGGTGGGACGATCGCGATGCTGGCGGCTTGGGTCGGGCTGTTGCCACTCCTCAGGATCCTGTGGATCGAATACCTGGTGCGGCCGCGATTCACGGGAGGCGCGGGAGAGCTTTCGAGCCGGATGAATTGGATCCTGGAATTGAATCCGGTCGTCCTCTTCGCGCGGACGCTCGAGTCGATGTTCCGCGGCGCGCCGCCCTGGCGGGATCTTGGTGATGCGTTGCTGCTTCAGCACGGGCTGGGGTGGCTGATCCTGGTGGCTTCCTGCCTGATTCTCCCGAGGGCCTGGCGCGATCGGGTGGACGTGCGCGCGGCCGCGGCGGCGACCTCGGTTTCGGCTTCGGGGGCGAGGGCCGCCTCGGTGGAATCCGCGCGGTCGAAGGAGAAGCGCGTGTGGCGGACCGAGCTGCTGAATTGGCATCCGTTCGCGTGGATCGTGGCGCGGGACTGGCGGCCGTGGGTGTACACGTGGGTGGGGTTCGGGGTGGTGGGCGTGGTCTGGTGCTGGGGCTTCCTGGAGGTGAAGGAGGATTGGCTGGAGGGTGTGGTGGGGTTGTGGACGGTCTTTTTCGCGGCGCTCTGGCTGAAACTGCGGCTTGCGGAAATGGCCTGCCGGCATCTTCACGAGCATCGGCGAAGCGGCGCCCTGGAACTGGTGCTGTCGACGCCGATGACGCCGGAGGCGATGGTGCGCGGTCAGTTGCTGGGGATGCGGCATCGGATGCTGGCGCCGCTGGCGGTGCTGGGAGTGGCGGCGGGGTTGCTGATGGTGGCGGGTCTCGGGCAGGCGCACAGCTGGGGCGACCGCACGGAAATCCCAGCGACCTTCGCGGTGGGGCTGGCGGTGCTGGTGTTGGACCTGGTGACGCTGGCCTGGGGTGGGATGTGGATCGGGCTGCGGTCGGGCCGGTTCATCCGCGCGTACGCCGAGACGGTGGGGATCGTGCTGTTCCTGCCGTGGGTCCTGTTCGTGTTGAGCCTGATCCTGGGGGCGACGTTGGAGGACTTGACGGGTTTCCGGGGGGTGGGCCGGTCGGGGTACCTGTCGGTGCTGGCTTGGTGGGCCTTGATTTCGGTGGCGGTGGATCTTTGGGTTCTTCGGTTCGCGCGACGGGGGTTGTACGGGAGGTTCAGGGAGTTGGCGGCCGAACCGTACGGAACCCTTCGGCAGGCTGGTATGAAGCCGACGGCGCCCGCGGTGCCCCCGGCGACCGAGGGGTCCGCGGCTTCGGTGGCAACGGGAAAGCCATAAAACCATTGTGAACGAGCGGTGCTGTTTGCGATAAGCTTCGCAGTCCCTCCGCGGCGCGGTGGGGCGGGGTGGGGTGGAGTGGGAAACGGCGCCACGACCGCGAAGCCAAACAAGCCAAACCGAACCGAACCAAACCGCGAGCATCACCATCGCTTAGTTGCCTTGCGTCATGTTGGGAGGGAAGCGAAAGACCGAACCGGAGCGATGGTACCTGCTGCCCGCGATGCAGCACGGTGCGCGGCGGAAGTTTTTCCAGCGTTTGGCCGTGGCGATCGTGGTGGGGGTGCTGACGGCGGCGGTGTTGGGGGCGTTGATCTACTACAACCACCGTCTCTGACCCGGAAATCTGATGTTCCTCCGAGCCTCGTTGTCGCGTTTCCTGAAGGTCTTGCCCGTCGTGGAGCGTGAGTTGCGGATGGCGGCGCGCGGGAAGGCGACCTACCGCTGGCGAATGGGGCTGGTGGCGGGCGGGCTCGGGGTGATGGCTCTCCTGATTTGGGCACTGACGGAGGAGCGGGCGTCCCAGACCGACCAGGGCCGGACCGTGTTTCTCGTCCTGGTCTTCCTGTCGGCGACGTACGCCTTCATGGCCAGCGTTTCGGTGACGGCGGACTCGGTGAGCCGGGAGAAGCGCGAGGGCACCCTGGGGCTGCTGTTCCTGACGGATCTGCGGGGCGCCGATGTCATCCTCGGGAAGCTCGCGGCCAATTCGATCAACACCGTGTACGGATTGGTCGGCATGTTGCCGCTGCTCGCCGTTCCGATCCTGATGGGGGGCACCTCCGTGACCGCCGGCGTGATCGCGGCTTTGGGGGTTGTGAACCTGATGTTCGTGAGTCTGGCGGTCGGAATCCTGGTGTCGGCGATCAGCTGGGATGAGCGCCGGGCGACGTTCGCGGCGATGATCGTTGGGTTTGTGGTGATGATCGGTCCGTTCATGCTGGGCGGGATCTGGGTGGCGTTGTTCGGCCGGGGACCCATCTGGGCCGTGCTTCTCTCGGCGACGAGCCCCTTGATGCCGCTGGTTTCACTCGTTCCCAACATCACCGGGAGCCGGGCCTGGCCGTTGTTCCTCGATCTGATTCCGTCCCATCTCATCGGCTGGGCCTTGCTGCTGGTGGCGGGCTGGCTCGCGGAGCGGACGTGGCAGAGCCGGAGCGGCGGGACGGTGAAACGGACGATCGACGAGCGTCTGTTCACGCCGAAGACCGCGGGATCCCGGAACCTTCACAGGAGCCGGATGCTCGATGTCCATCCGCTCGTGTGGTTGCTCGAACGCCACCCGGGCAAGCGCTTCTACGCCGACGGCCTGGTGCTGGCGATCCTGGCGATCTGGTTCTGGGGCTACCGGGCCTACGGCACGGAAATGTTCGGGGGGCCCTCCTGGTTCCTTGTCGTCCCGCTCGCGTTCCTGCTCCACCTCATCTTCGCCTCGTGGGTTGTCGCGGAATCCTCGATGCGCCTTCTGGCGGATCGGCGTTCGGGTGGCCTGGAACTTCTCCTGTGCACGTCGCTGACGGATCGGGAACTCGTCCGGGGACATCGGCTGGCCCTTCGCCGCCTGTTCCTTCGGCCCGTCCTCGTTCTGGTGGTGGCGGAAATATTCGTCGCGTTCACCGGATTCGGCGACAGCTGGGATCCGTCGGCGAGGAACGGCACCCGGATGATGCTGGCGCTGGCGTTCGCGGTGTTCCTGGACACGCACGCGCTTTCCTGGATCGCGATCCGGCTCGCGATATCGCTTCCGACGGTCAACCGGGTCGGGACGTTCGCCCTCGCGATCACCCCCTTTGGACCGATGATTCTCACCGCGCTGATCGCTCCGGCGCTGATGAGCTTCCTCGATTCGGGGCCCAACCGCGGATTTCGGATCGTGCTGGGGACCTGGGTGGTGTGCGTCGCGATGGTCGACTTGGTCGTGGGGCAGTGGTGGTGCCGTCGGAGTGTCCTGCGCGATTTCCGGGAGATCGCCGCCAGGAACCAGCCGGGAGCGGCGGTGGCCGGGTAGCGGGCGAATCGCTTCCTTTCAAGGAGCGGACCCGGAGGCGCGGAGGGGGGCTCTTCACTCGCCGACGGGTTCCCGGAAGGCGAACAGCGAGTCTCTGCCGCGGATGTAGACGGTGCTGTCCGCGAGGGCGGGAGTTGCGAGCACCTCTTCGCCGAGATCATTTCGCGAGAGCACATCGAGCGAGTCCGTCGCTCGAATCACGACCGCCCGGCCCGGGTGCGAGACGAACAGGACCCGGCCGTCGGCGCCGACGGGTGAGGCGTAGTAATCGCCGAGCGCGCCGATCCTTTCCTCCTGGAAGAGAAAGTCGCCGGTCCGGGCGTCGAGGCAGGACGCGAGGCCGCCGTTGCGGATCATGAAGATCCGACCGTCGAGGGAGAGTGGCGTTGGGACGTACGGAAGACCGCGGCTTTGGCTCCACGCGACATGGGTTTCGGTGATGTCGCCCGATCCGCCGGGGCGGACCGCGATCGCGGCGTTGCGCGAGGCATCGAAGATCCTGGCGATGGTCTCATACTCGGATCGGGAGAGGCGTCCGTCGCGATCGGCGTCGATGTAGTGGAAGTGTTGGCGGGCGGGGCCCGACGGAATCTCCTCGCGGGTGAGGAGTCCGTCCTGGTTGGCATCGCCGCGGTCCAGGAGCGCCGACCACACCGGCATGCGGGGCACGCCGGAACCGGGTGTCCAGCCGGCGACCATGAGGAGGCCTCCGGCATCGAGGGGTGAGGACACCATTTCGTTGGGAAGCCCGGAGACGCGCCATTGTTCAGCGCCGTCGGCGAGCCCGTAGGCGACGAGTTGAAGCGTGCCGGCGACGACGGCGATGGTCGGTTCCTTGGAAGGCCACGGGAGCGGGGTGGAAAAGCCGCGTCGAAACTCCGGGCGGGGCGCGCGCCACCGGATCCGGCCGGAGAGCTTGTCGACGGCGATGAGGCTGGAGTCGGTGTCCTGATCGAGTTGTTGGAGGACGAGATCGCCGGCGAGGACGGGTGAACTGCTGGCACCGTGTCCTGTGACGGGGGTTGGAAGCGGCAGCCGCCAGAGTTCGGCGCCTGAACGGTCGTAGGCGACCAGACCGAACGGAGCGAAGTAGGCGATCCACCGGTCGCCATCGGTGCACGGTGTCGCGCTGGCGGGGTGGCTGAGGCGGGATCCGGACTCGATGGAACCGGGTTCGAGTTCGGCACGCCAGAGGACGGATCCGTTGCGGCGATTGACCGCGAGGGTGACGAGGCGTTCCGATTCGAAGGCGGTGAGGACGAGGTGATCGCCCCAGACGACGGGCGACGAAGGGCCGGGCGGGGTGGCGATTTGCCAGACGACGTTGGTGGCGGGGCCGAAGACGGCGGGGATACGGGCCCCCGGGGCGGTTCCCGAGCGGTGGGGTCCTCGGAACTCCGGCCAGGCGGGACCGGAGGGCGCAACGACGGCGACGGCGGCGGCGACAGGGAGCAAAGCGAAAGCGAGGGCGCACGTCAGGGACCGCATGGCGACGCTCTTTTTCGCAGTCGAAGCGGCGGCCGGCAACACGGGAGGGAGGGTTCTCACGGAGGCGCGGAGGCACGGAGGGGGAGAGGCGGCCGCCAACTAAGGGACGGGTCTTTAGTTGCAACGGCGGGGATACGGGCCCCCTGGGCGGTTCCCGAGCGGTGGGGTCCGCGGAACTCCGGCCAGGCGGGACCGGGGGGCGCAACGACGGCGACGGCGGCAGCGACAGGGAGCAAAGCGAAAGCGAAAGCGAGGGCGCACGTCAGGGACCGCATGGCGGCGCCTTTTTCGCAGTCGGAGCGGCGGCCGGCAACACGGGAGGGCCCGACTAAGGGACAGGTCTTTGGTGCCCTGGCCAAGCGGGCATTGGAAAACGAGCCTTGGGGCTAACGCAGGGTGCTAACAGAGCCGAATCCTTACGGGATTCGCTGGGGTTCTCAGCATGGTTTTAGGGTCTGGCGTTTTGTATACAGAGGCGACACGCTGGGGAACGTGCTGGATGGCGAGTTCAACGTAGTCAAGATCGGCGAGGCCAAATTGCCGAAGGGACTCTTCGGAGAATCAGCCGCAGCCCTGTTGCAGATCGTCACGGATGTGTTGGCCCCCGTCACCGCGTCCACCGCTGGCATCGGAAGGTGGATTGCTCAGAAGTTCGAGACCAAAGTTCAGATCGAACAAGCCCTGGCAGTGGTGGCCATTCAGGAGGCTGTTCAACGGGCGGTGGCCAAGGCGGGGAGGCTGCTTCCACCACCCCACCCAAAGAGCTTTATCCGCGCCATTGAGGAGGTGTCGCTGGAAACGGACCCCACCCTGCGGGAGATGTGGACAAACCTCCTGGCTTCTCAAATGAGCGGTGGCGAGGGACACCCCCACTTCGTGGAAATCCTAGCGCACTTGAGCCCAGAAGAGGCGCACCTCTTCCTGGAACTCCGTCCACGAAGTGAACTTGGCAATATCGGATCATTCGTGGGGTCAGCCCATGAGGGACACCGAGCATTTCTGCTATTTGATGGGGATACAGCTATCCGACCTTGGACGTTAGGCTGCCACGTCCTCTGCGATCTTCGCTTGGCGAACACCGCACCCTTCCACCTCTACGAAAAGGGCGGAATCACCCCAGGAAAGGAACGCGGAAAAGTATTCCTATTCCGAACCAAGATCGGCGATGCGTTTTTGGCCACGGTGTCGAAGCTCCATAACAAGGATCACGTAGGAAATGAGGTTCCTCGATAATTCCGGTGGGTCATCGGCCCAGCCGATTCACGCCTGGGGCTTGGGTCGCTCCTAGCGGAGCTTAAAATCCTCAACATTCCGCACGCCTATAGACAGGTCGGCCCTACGGGCCTTGGGAGGCGCACGGTTCCCTCGAACGGGCCTGCCCGTGGAGAATCCTGGCCGAAGCCCCGTCAGGGGCGACCTGTCTATAGCTGGCCGATACCCAAATTTCCCCCAAGCTCCGTAGGAGCGGCCCGTTCCGACGGCGCCTCAGGTTGATTCCAGGCGATCACAGCCCATCCACTGGAATCATCGAGGAACCATCAGAATCCGTCCGGTCCGCCCAAAATGCATTGCCGGTGCGGCGCGGACTGGTTGGCTGGGGGCATGACCTCGGGCGAAGCGATGACGCGACGGTGGTTGGTGGTGGTGGTGGTGTTCCTGATCGG
This sequence comes from Limisphaerales bacterium, assembly GCA_050250555.1. Lineage (GTDB taxonomy): Bacteria > Verrucomicrobiota > Verrucomicrobiia > Limisphaerales > CAIMTB01 > CAIMTB01. Next base: position 14,869 of record JBFWOK010000094.1, on the reverse strand, counting down.
GATGATGGGACCGGGTGGGCCGACGGGACTCCACGCGGCGGCGGCGGCTGGGAAGGCGCGCGAGTCACGTGAGATCCGGAGCCTCCGAAGGCTGTTCGAAGAACCGCCCCGGGAGTATGGATCGGCGCCGCTCTGGGTTTGGAACGATCAACTCACCCCGCGGCAGGTTCGGGAGACTCTTCGGGACTTGTCGGGGCAGGCGGTGAGGCAGGTGTTCGTGCATCCACGGCCGGGGCTCATGACGCCTTACCTGGGAAAGGAATGGTTCGATCTTTGGCGGGTGGCGTTGGACGAGGCGTCGCGCTTGGACATGAACGTCTGGATCTACGATGAGAACTCGTATCCGAGCGGCTTCGCGGGAGGGTTGGTGCCGGACGCGATGCCGGAGTCCCGTGGGATGGGATTGGTGGTGAAGGAGGTTGGAGTTGTGCCGGCGTGGGACTCGGACACGGTGGCGGTGCATCGGCTGGAGGGATTGGACACGCGGGACATCTCGGACGCGGTGCGGGCGGGGCGGGGTGTGGGGGAAGCGGCGGCGTGCCTGGTCGCGCGAAAGGTCTGGGCGGAGAACACGCCCTGGCACGGGGGGCGGAGCTACGTGAACCTGCTCACCCGGGGGGTCACGGACAAATTCCTGGAACTGACCCTGGGCGCGTATGATCGGGAGATCGCGGGGGAGTATGGGAAGCGGGTTCCTGGAGTGTTCACCGACGAGCCGAACATCCGTCCGGCGGGGGGATTCCCCTGGTGTCCGGACCTGCCGGAGCGTTTCCGGGAGCGTTGGGGGTACGACCTGGTGGAACGGATTCCGGCGTTGGCGCGGGAGACGGGGGATTGGCGGCGGGTGCGGCACAACTACCTGACGATGATTCACGAACTCTTCGTGGAACGGTGGGCCAAACCCTACTACGAGGCGTGCGAGGCGCGCGGATTGGAATCCACGGGGCACTATTGGGATCACGAATGGCCGCATTGCCTTGGGGTTCCGGACAACATGGCGATGGCGGCGTGGCAGCATCGGCCCGGGATCGACACCCTGATGAACCAGTACTCGGAGACGACGCACGCGCAGTTCGGGAATGTCCGGTTCTGCCGTGAGATCGCGAGCGTGGCGAACCAGTTGGGCCGTGAAAGGACGCTGGTGGAGGTTTATGGCGCCGGGGGTTGGGATCTGCGGTTCGAGGACATGAAACGGATCGCCGACTGGCTGCTCGTGCTGGGAGTCAACACGCTGGACGAGCACCTCAGCTACGTCACGCTGCGCGGGGCGAGGAAGCGGGATCATCCGCAGTCGTTCTCGTACCATGAACCTTGGTGGAAGGCCTACCACTCGCACGCGCTGCCGGTGGCGCGGCTGTCGGCGGCGTTGTCCCAGGGGCGCCGGACCCCGCGGATCCTGGTGTTGGAACCGACTTCGACGGCCTGGATGTACCAGGGAAACGAAGCGCGCCTGAAGGAACTCGGGGACTCGTTTTTCCGCGTCCTGATGTCGCTCGAGGCGGCGCAGGTTGAATACGACCTGGGATGCGAGGACGTGATGGCGCGGCTCGGAGGGATCGGGAGCGCGGTTTCGATCCCTGGCGCGTGGACGGCTTCGACCACGCTGAAGGTCGGTCGCGCGGATTACTCCCTCGTCGTGATCCCGCCCCTGACGGAAAACCTGAATCGGCGGACGCGAACGTTGCTCCACGACTACGTGACGGCCGGTGGAGTCCTGGTGAGCGTCGGTCCCGTGCCGGGACGGACGGATGGCGTCGTCGACCCGGAGGCGGAAGGGGGTGTCACCGTGAGGCGCCGATGGAAGGTCATCACCGAGGATGAACTGGTGCCGGCGCTTCGGGTGTTGCAGGAGGGCGCCGACGTGGTGGTGACCCGCGCGCCGGGTGATCCCGGGAACCTCTTCCACCACCGCCGCGAATTGGACGGGGGCCAACTTCTTTTCCTGGTCAACACGAGTCTCGAACATGTTTCGCGGGGGACGGTGCGCGCGCGGGCGGGTTCGCTCGAGCGTTGGGATCCGGAGACGGGGGCGACCGCGGAGATCGAGTACCGGCCGACCGTTTCCGGATGGGAAGCCTCGTTCGAACTTCCCCCGGCCGGGAGCGCGCTGTGGTTGTTGTCGGACGTGCGGAAGGATCCGCCGAAAGTCGATCCGCCCGAGCGTGCGGTTGCGATTCCGGCGACCGGGGACGTCGATGTCGAACGGGTCGCGTTGAATGTGCTGACCCTGGACTACGTCGACGTGACCGCGGGGGGCGAGTCGTTGAAGGACGCCTATTTTTATCCGGCCCAGGAGTTCGTGTGGAAACGGAACGGCCTGGATCGCAGCCCGTGGGACAACGCGGTGCAGGTCGGGGACGAGTCGATCCGGCGCGGCTTTCCGGCGCGAAGCGGATTCGTGGCGGACTACCGCTTCGAAGTGGAAGGGGCGATTCCGGAGGACCTGGAGATCGTGGTGGAACGGCCCGACCTGTATTCGATCACTTGCAATGGGAGACCGGTGAAGCCGGCGGACGGGTGGTGGTTGGACAAGGCGTTTGGGCGGGTGCCGCTGGCGAAGGAGGCGCGCGCGGGTGGGAACGTGGTTCGGCTGGAGGCTTCGCCGTTCACGATGTTCCACGAACTGGAGCCGGCCTATCTGCGGGGCACGTTTCGCCTGCGGTCCGCGGAGCGCGGCTGGGTGGTGGTGGCGGACGCCCCGTTGGGGGTGGGTTCTGGACTCGGATGGAATGCGCAGGGACACCCGTTTTACGCCGAGGGTGTGACCTATCGGCGAACGTTCCGCGTGAGCGACCGGGACGGGCGGTTCGCGGTGCAACTTCCGTCGTGGTATGGCGCGGTGGCCGAAGTCGAAGTGAATGGGAAGCCGGCGGGCTGGATTCGGTCGGCGCCCTGGGAGTGCGACGTCACGCGGTTCGTTCGGCGCGGCGACAACGTGGTGGCCGTGACGGTGATCGGGACATTGAAGAACACGCTGGGGCCGCATCACGGGAACCCGCCGCTGGGAAGCGCCTGGCCGGGGATGTTCCAGCGGGGTTCCCGGACCGGACCACCGCCGGGCGACGCGTACCACACGGTCGGGTACGGACTCTTCGAACCGATGACCCTCACGCGGCGGGTGTCGAGGTGATCGATGTCGATTTTGGTGTCGGCGTCGGTGTCGGTGTTCCGGGCGCGATCACCTGGAGGGAGGCGGGGAGGATGCGAAGGGTGGCGGGCAGCCAGCCGACGAATTCGCCGTCGAGCTGGAGCGGAACCGGTTTGTCGGAAGTGAGGCGCAACTCGGGCACGCTGGCGCCCGTGAGTTGGCGGTCGAGGGTCCAGCGACCTGTGAGGTAGGCGCCGAGGCAGCGGGCGAGGATTCCCGGCGTGACCTTCCGGACGCCGCGAACATGGAGGAGTCCGGACTCGAGGTTGCCGTCGGGGAAGATGGCGAGGTCGCCCGCGTAGAACCGTCCGTTGCCGATGAGAACGGCGCGTCCTGTGAAATCGCGTCCGTCGATCGTGCAGTGCGCGAGGTCGGGGTGGCTGAGGTAGGCGCGGCAGGCGGCGCTGATGTAGGCGAGTTTTCCGGCGCGCCGCTTGAGATTCCAGTCGACGAGTTGAACCGCGCGGGCGTCGAGGCCGGCGCCGGCGACGATGACGAACCGGGCGGTGCGAAGGTTCCCGGAAGGGTCCTTGAACTCGGCGAGACCGCAGTCGATGCGCCGGACGGAACCGGACTGGAGGGCGGCCCAGGCTTGGTCGGGCTGGGGTGGGATGCCGAGTTCGCGCGCGAACACGTTGGCGGTGCCGAAGGGGAGGACGGAGAGGGCGGTGTGATCGAAGCCCCGGGTTGAATCGGCGATACCGTTGAGGACTTCGAACACGGTGCCGTCGCCGCCGGCGGCGATGACGAGATCGTAGCCGGTGTCCGCGGCTTCGCGGGCGAGCGGTCGGGCCGTGCCCGGGCCGGTGGTGGGGCGGAGGTCGGCGGCGGCGGCGATCGTGGTGAGAAAGCGGGCGAACTGGCGGGCCTTCTCGCCTCGGGCGGCGGGGTTGAAGATGACGCAGGCGCGCACGGGCCGTGGGCCGGGGGAGTTCACGTCACCTAACGGGAGTGCCAGACGACGGCGAGGACCCCCCAAAGGAGCAGGCCGAGGACGACGCAGACGAAGATGATTCGATTGCGGGCGATGCGGCGTTCGTAGCGAAGGGAACGGAGACCCTGGATGCTGCCGGCCGCGAGGTAATTGACGAGTTTCTCGTTGGTGGGTGGGGGATCGACGAACTGGCGTTTCAGTCGGCGCCACCATTCCGACCAGATCGGGCGTTTGAGTCCGAGCTCGACGGACTCCCTTCCCGGGGCCGGAGGGGTGCGGGACGGGGCGATGGGGCGGGCGGGAATCTCCTCGAAGACGGGTTCGTGGGTGGGCGGGGCCGCGGGTTTCGGTTTTGGGGAAGTGGGCCGGGACGTGTTGCCCGGGCGCGGGGGCTGGGCGGGTGGGGGTTCGAGATTGTGGTTCAGCCGGGCGATCTCGGCCTCGAGTTCGGCGATCCGCCGATTCAAGGATTGCGCCCGTTGGGCGAGGGGATCGGCTTTTTTTCGGAAGAGACCCATGCCGCGGAGCGGGGGGATGGCGTCAACGCCGGGTGAGGACGATGGCGAGCGTGATGCCGACGGCGAGGACGGCGAGGGCAACCGGCCAGGTGAGGGCGAGGCCGAGGCGGGCCAGTTCGCCCGGGGACTTCCCCTGGAAAAGGGGCGCGGACTCGTCGGGGCTGGCGCCGAGGGGATCGCCGGCTCCGGCGGTCGAGGCTTTGGACGTGAGGACCGGCCACTTCACCTGCGCGGAGTTCCACTCCATGCGCGCGCTTTCGAGGGTGGTCAGGGCCTTGGTGAGTTCGCTGTGGTACGCCTCCGCGGTCCAAGAGGTCTCATTGAGGGATGAAACCTTGTCGAGCGCGGTCCGGAGGTCGGCGAGGGAACGGGACATCTGTTCGGCATCGCGCCGGGAGGACTGCTCGGCTTCGTCGAGGAGGGCGATTCCGCGGGTGAGGTGGGTGAGCATCTCCTCGCGGCCCTGTTCGTATTCGATGCGCCGGCGACGGGCTTCCTCCAGCTGGGCCCGTTCGCGTTCGAGGTCCTCCTGGCGCCGTTTCAGTTCGACGAGCGCCTGTTGGGCCGCGGTGACCTGTTGGGTGATTTCGTCGCGTGACATCGGCCGCGTCCCGGCGGACGGGCCCGTCGCCGTGCCGAAAGCCGGTGTCGCCCCGCCGGTCTGCCGGAGGCGTTCGTAGTCGGGGTCGACGAAGTCCGAGTGATCCAAATCTCCGCCCATGGGAGAGGGATGCTAGGAGGGGTGAGCGTGAAGTAAAGCGGCGGGTGAACTTCCTGGAAGGATGTGGTACCCTCGCCGCGGATATGCGTCGACGCGTTCGAAGTGGTTGGGGTGTGGGGCTGGTCCTGGGGGTCGCCTGGAGGGTCGGGGGATCCGCCCTGGGGTGGGTGCCGGAGGTGGAGGAATCCCTGGAGTTCCGATTCGCGGACCGGATCGGAATCGTGAGCGGCTGGCGGGGCCAGCGTTCCCTGGTGGATGGCGTGGCGGGCAGTTCAAGCGGGTCGGTGCGAATCGTTTCGGAATCCGGGGCGCGCGAGGTGTGGATGACGGATCGGGTGGCATTCCGGGGGGTCGATGCGGGCGGGGCCGGCGGGCGTGCGGCCTGGAGTCGGCTTGGACTTGGACTTGGACTTCATTGGGTGCGGGAGGGTGCCGGCGGGATTCAGATCCTGCGGGCGCGGGATCCGTGGTCGGCGGCTCGGGCCGCGACGGTTCTGGCGGGGTCGCCGGGGGTGGATGTGGCGGTTCCAGTGATGCGCCGGCGGCTCGCGATGCACGGGACGTACGCGCCCAGGCCGGACGACCCGTTTTTCGTGGAGCAATGGCACCTGGAAAACCGGGATGCGGCGGGTCGATCCCTGGGGCCCGATCTGCATGTGCGTCCGGCATGGTCGCTGGCGGACGGCGCCGGGGTCACGGTGGCGATCTGCGACGACGGGTTCGAAACGGATCACCCGGATCTGAAGGCGGCGTTGACGGGGCCGCACTACGATTTTCTGACGAGCCGGTCCAACGCGACGGTGTACGGCTCCCACGCGACTTGCGTGGCGGGACTGGTTGGGGCGAGGAACGGCAACGGGGTGGGTTTGAGCGGGGTAGCGCCCGGCGCGCGACTGGCGAGTTGGACGATCTTCGACGCGTTCGGAGACATCGCGAGCGACGAGGCGCTGATGGACATGTTTCAGAACGAAATCCAGGCGGTGGCGGTTCAGAACCACAGTTGGGGCAACGCGAGTTCCGAAGTCTCGTCTCCGACCGCCCTGGAATTGGCCGCGATTTCGAACGCGGTGGTGAACGGCCGCTCCGGGCTCGGCGTCGTGATGGTCCGGTCGGGAGGCAATGACCGCGAGCGGAGCAACGACGTCAACGACGACGCGTACGCGAGTGATCCGCGGGTGATCGCCGTCGCGGCCATCCGAAAGGACGGCGGCGTCGCCAGCTATGGAAACCCCGGCGCCTGCCTTCTCGTTGGAGCCCCCAGTGGTGACGAGGACGACATCAGCCTTCCGACCGAGGGCGTGGCGACGACGGATCGGGTGGGCACCCGGGGGTACAACCGCCAGACGGGGGCGAATTCGTTCGCGGACTACGCGGTGGACGTTTCGGCATTTTCAGGAACCTCGGCATCCGCGCCGGAGATTTCGGGGGTGGTGGCGCTGATCCTGTCGGCGAATCCAGCCCTGTCCGTGCGTGATGTCCAGCAGGTGCTTCTTCATTCGGCTCGGCCTCCCGTCGCCGCGACGCCGGATCCGGATCTGCATCGCAATGCGGCTGGATTCCTGGTGAGCCACAACACGGGGTTCGGTGTGCCCGATGCGGGCCGCGCGGTCCGGTTGGCGACGACCTGGACCCCGCGACCGCCCCGGGTGGTGGAGTCGGTGGTCCTGAAGGATCCGGTGGAAATTCCCGATGCCGGACTGCGCCTCTGGGTCCAGCCGCTGCGATCCCCGGAGGAATCGATCGTGTGCGAGGGGGCGCCCGGAGCGCATCCGGATCAGCCGACCGGAAAATGGCCGATCGCGCACGTGGGGCTGGCGAACGCGCCGTTGGATGTGAACCTCACGAACCGGGTCGCGCTCATCCGTCGGGGCGGAAACACGTTTCGGGAGAAGCTGACGTACGCGGCGCGCGCGGGGGCGCGGTTCGCGGTGTTCTACAACAACACCGGCGGCACGACCCTCGACTTTCCCGGGTACACGGATTTCGTCGGGATTCCGGCGGCCTTCATTCCCCAGAACGATGGCGAGGCGCTTGCGGAGCGGGTGGACGCCGGGGAGCGCATCGAAGCGGAACTCCGACTGGAGACCGTTTCCCGTACCTTCGAGGTTTCGCGCTCCCTGGTTTGCGAGCACGTCGGATTGCGGGTTCGAAGCAACCACGAACGGCGCGGGGATCTCCGGATCACGCTGGTCTCGCCGGGCGGCACGCGAAGCGTACTTCAGCATCGCAACTTCGACACCGAACCAGGTCCCGTGGATTGGACCTACTGGTCGACGCAGCATTTCTACGAGTCCTCGGTGGGTGTGTGGCGGGCGGAATTCTCCGACCAGGCGGGCTCCGTGGAGGGCGAGATCCTGGAGGCGGAACTGGAAGTGTGGGGGGTGGAGATCGTGGACACGGACAAGGACGGGTTGGACGACGACTGGGAACGCCGGTGGTTTGGGAATCTCGATGCGACGACCGCGGCGGATCCGGACCAGGATGGAAGTTCCAATGCGCGGGAGCAGGCGTTGGGCACGGATCCGACACAGGCGGACGAACCGTTCCGGATCGATGTGGCGCAGTTCGATACTGGATTCTCCCGACTCAGCTGGCCCGCCACCGAAGGATTCCGTTACACGGTTCGCCGTCGTTCCTTGGGGTTCCCGGGATCCGGTTCGGGTTCGGGTTCGGGTGAGGAGACGGAAACGGTGATTCCGGGGCGGTTCCCGGAGCTCGATTGGGTCGTGCCATCGACTTCGTCGCCCGGAGTCGTCTATCGCGTGGGGGTGGAAGGCGCGGTTCCGTGATGAGTTCGGTGGATGGGGCGAGATCACCCTTCACCGATTTCGGCGCGAAACTTCCTCAAAACGGGCTGCTCGCAACAGGGGCACCCTCAGCATCGGGGTTGGACGGGCCGGGCTCCAGGGCCACGCCGAGGGGGCTTGGGGCACATGGCTGGGCATTGGCTATAAACTGGCCGGTCCTACGGAGCTTGATTCAGGGGGCCAGCGTGGATATCCAGCGGCGCAGGCGTCGGCTCTCCAGAGCTTCGACCCGGTCGCCGTTGGGTTGAAGGAACAGCGCGGCCGCGCCTGGGGTCTGTTCGATCAATGTCATTCCGGGATTCGGGCCGAGGACGCTGGCCGCGGTGGCGAGGCTGTCGGCGGTGGTTCCGTTCCCGGCGATGACGGTGACGAGCGTCTGGTGGGTGAGACCGATTCCCGTGTTGGGATCGACGATGTGGGAGTACCGGCGGCCGTCGATTTCGAGGCGTTGAAAGATGTCACCGGACGTCGAGACGGCGGCATTCTTGAGTTGGACGACGCGTGCCGGGGGCGCGTTCGTGGCATCGGTGCTCCCGATTTCGACGCGCCACCCGGGTTCGCCGGGGGGTGGGTCGCCCACCGTGACATCGCCGGCGGCCGCGACGAGGGCGTTGGCGAGGCCGTGGGATCGGAGGACGGCGAGGGCTTCATCGGCGGCGTAGCCTTTGGCGATGCCTCCGAAGTCGAGCCGCATGTCGGGTCGGAGGAACGTGACCGTCCGGTGGCGTGAGTCGAGGTGGAGATGCCGCCACCCGACGCGGGCGCGCGCTTCGTCGAGCAGGTGGGTGGGAGGCAGTTCGCCGCGCCGCCTCGATCGCCTCCAGAGATTGATGAGGGGGCCGAGCGTGACGTCGAAGGCTCCGTCGGTTCTCCGGGAAAGTTCCCGGGACTTCTCGAGCATGAACCAGAGATCCGGACTGACGGGCGCGGGCTGATGAGGCGGCGTGTTGTGGCAGACCCGGTTGAGTTCGCTGTCGGAATCGTAGTCGCTGAGGATGGCGTTGAGTTGGGCGACCCGGTCGAAGGCGGCCTGGGATGCGGTCCGCGCGAGGTTTTCCCCGGGCGCATAGACGACGATCCGGAACGGGACGCCCATCTGGGGTTGCGCGAACTCGAATCGTTGGAGCGCCGCATGGGTTTCCGCTTTCGGTCGGGACGAGCAACCCGTGAACGCCGGTATCAGGACGACGGGAAGAACCGCGAGCCAGGCGGGGAATCGCGCGAGTTCGGCGCGGAGCCGGAATCGAATCCGGCTACCCCGGGCGGAGGGAGGGGAGGCTGGGTTCACGGGACGGTTTGCGGTTCCAAGACGGGGACGAGTCGTTCGCGAAGCTGGGCCACCGACGCGGTGCCGGTGGTTCCGAGTTGATGGATCACCTCGTTGGCGCCGGCCATGGCCAGTTCCATGGCTTCCCGGGGATCGGCGCCCGCGGCGAGCGCGGTCGTCAGATTGGCGGTGACCGAATCGCCGGCGCCGACGATGTCGATGGGGCCGCGGACGGGCAGGGAGGGGACATGGAGGGCCGGGGCGGAGGGCAGGGCGCCGACGATCCCGCGTTCGGAGAGCGTCACGAAGACGGGTTGCTGGTTGCGGCGCGCGAGTTCCGAGGCCTGCCGTTGAACGTCCCCGGGATCCGACGGAGCGGGGGAGCCGAGGAGGGCGCCCAACTCGGCGGCGTTCATTTTGAAACCGACCGGTGGCCAGGCGGCGAGTCCTTGGCGGCTGTCGGCCAGGATGAGCAGGCCGGGATGGTCGCGGGCCAGATCGGCGAGGGACTCCCGGACGCGGCGGGTGACGACGCCGGTGTCGGGAAGATCGACCTGATCCAGGACGATGACGGCGTCGACGGCGGGCGCGAGGGTCCGCACGGAGTCGATGAGCTGATCCTCGATCGTGGACGGGGTGGCGTCCCAATTTTTACTGTCGAGGCGGTTGAGCTCTTCGGGGGGCGCGTCCGGGTGGATGACGAGCGGTTTGCAGTAGGTGAAGGTTCGACGGAGGGTGGTGGCGAGGAAATGTCCGGTCTGCGCGCCGTGGAGGGAGCGGAGGGCGCGCCGCAGTTCGTACCCTTCTCCATCGTCGCCGCAAAAGCCGACGGCATGGATGGTGCCGACGCCGAGGGCGACGAGGTTGCTCAGGATGGTGCCCGAGCCGCCGGGTTGGCTGCGGACCCGGATGACATTGCGGACGGGGAGCCCAGTCTCGATCGAGATTTCCGACCGCGCGGGATCAATCTCGAGATAGCGGTCCAGGCAGAAGTCCCCGAGGAGCAGGATGCGAAGGGACGGATAGCGCGAGGTGACGGTGTCGAACCGTGCGGGCGACATGGTCCGAGTGAAGCCGGAAACGGGGAAACGGACCACGCAATAGTCGTGACGGGGGGCGCCGCCTATTGGATGAGGCCCTGCTGGCGGAGCATCTCCTCCATGGCCTTGTCCATCATCAGTTCGGCGAGCTGCTGGGTTGCGGCGTCGAGTCCTTCGTTGGCGGACTTGAGGCGGGGCGTGTCGCCGATCTTCGTCTTCGGGTCTTCGGTTTCGAGGGCGGCCTCGACGGCGAGGAGGGCGGCTTCGACGCGCTGGCGGTACGATTCCTCGAGTTCGGCGCCGTGTTCGGCCAGGCCCTTTCGGGATGCGGTGAGGGTTTCGCCGGCGCGCAGTTTCGCCTCGATCCATTGACGGGCCTTGAGGTCGTCGAACGCGTTTTCGACCGATTCCTCGATCATCTTTTGGACGTCGGCGTCGCTGACATCGACGGCGGACTTCATTTCGACGATCCGCTGGTGCCCGGTTTTGATGTCGCGGGCGAGGACGTGGAGGATGCCGTCGGCGTCGATCTCGAACTGGACGCCGACGCGTGGAACGGCCTTGGGGGCGGGTTCGAACTCCAGTTCGAAACGTCCGAGGCTCCAGTTGTCCCGGGCGCGTTCGCGTTCGCCCTGGAGGACGTGGATCAGCATGGACCGCTGGTTGTCGACGGCGGTCGTGAAGACCTCGCCGGCTTTGACGGGAATCGTCGTGTTCCGGGGGATGATGACGTTCATCAGGCCGCCGAAGGTTTCCAGTCCGAGGGAAAGCGGGGTGACATCGAGGAGGAGCAGGTGGGTGAGGCCGCCCGCGAGGATCTCGGCCTGAATGGCGGCGCCCACGGCGACGGCTTCGTCGGGATTGATCCCGGTGTTGAGGGTCGGGCCTTCGGGGCGGTGGTAGTCCTCGCCGAGGCGGATTCCGCCGCGCGACTCCTCGAAATCGGAGCAGCCGAACCATTCGGCGACGAGTTGGCGGACGAGCGGCATGCGGGTCTGGCCGCCGACAAGGATGACTTGGTCCAGGTCCTTGGATTCGAGTTTGGCGTCGGCGAGGGCGCGGAGGCAGTGGGCGCGGGTGCGGAGCAGGATGTCGCGGGTCAGGGATTCGAGTTGGGCGCGGGACAGGCGGTGGCTGAAACTGAAGTCGGGAGTGAGGAACGGGAGCGCGACTTCGACTTCGTCCTCGGTGCTGAGACGGATCTTCGCCTGTTCGGCGGCCTCTCGGACGCGGGAGAGCTGTTGGAGGACGGCGGTGGATCGAGTCGGGATCGAGGGCGGGGGCTTGGCGGGGTTGTCCGTCTCGGACTCGGCGGATTTCGGGAGGAGATCCGGGCCGCCGGCTTCATGGATTTTCTCGAGCAGGAAGCCGGTCAGGCGGGTGTCGAGATCATCGCCGCCCAGACGGGTGTTTCCGTGGGTGGCGAGCACCTGGAACACGCCCTGATTGAGTTCGAGGATGGACAGGTCAAACGTGCCGCCGCCGAGGTCGTACACGGCGACCTTGGCGTGGTCCTTGAGTTTATCGAGGCCGTAGGCGAGGGCGGCGGCGGTGGGTTCGTTGAGGATGCGTTCGACGGTGAACCCGGCGAGTTCGCCCGCCTTTTTGGTGGCGTTGCGTTGGGCGTCGTTGAAGTACGCGGGGACGGTGATGACGGCGCGCGTGACGGGCTCGCCGAGGGAGGCTTCCGCGTCCGCTTTCAGTTTCCGCAGGATCTCCGCCGAGATCTCCTCCGGGGTCCAGGCGCGTCCATGGAGCTCGAAGGTCACGGGTCCTGTTCCGTCGCCGTGAACGGGATAGGTGACGAGCATTTCCTCGCGGGGGATGTCGACGCCGCGCCGGCCCATGAAGCGTTTCGCGGAATAGACCGTGTCGGAAGGGCGGACGATCCGGATTCGATTGGCCTTCTGACCGACAATCGGGGGGGATTCGGGACCGGGGACGTGGACCACGGACGGGGTCAGCCGGAGACCGTCCGGGTCGGCGATGACATACGGGATACCGGAATCAACCGTTGCGACGAGTGAATTGGTGGTTCCGAGATCAATCCCGACGATTTTGCTCATGCCCGGGCGATGATTGGGCAGGACAGGGGCTGCCGCAAGGGGCGGGTGAGAGGGGGAGGGGTTGGGTCGCTTGGGGGGCAAGTACTTTGTGCTCCTTTGGAGTACGGTGCTCCGCACCGCTTTGGTTGCGCCCGCCGGCCTTTGTTTCGCCCTTTCAGGGCTCGACGTTTTCACGGCAAAAACCCAGGGCGGCGTCCTGCTGGCGCGGGACTTGCCCTGGGCTATCCAAGTTCGCCCCGTTGGGGCTTGGGTCGGTTACCAAGTGGACGGGTACTTTGTGCTCCCGCCGGCCGGCCGGTTGGCCGGTTGGTTGGCCGGTCCGTCGGGCAGTCTGATCCCTACGTTACGGCCCGGTCGGAGGAGTCGGGTCGGATCCCGGCTCGGATTCCGAAGGGGGTGGCTGGGAGCTCGGTTCGGGGGATTCGCCGTGTGGAGGAGCGCCGTCGCCTGGATTCTCGGGGGCCTGGGCGGCTTCTTCGGGGCGCTTGGCTCGCTTGGCCTTCGGGAGGGGGCTGACCATCACATTGATGGAACGGCCCGTGAGCTTCGGTTCGAAGTCCGGATGACCCCAAGGGGCGATGTCGGTGATGAACTGTCGGACCACGCGGAAGCCGAACTCAGTGTGGGCCATTTCGCGGCCACGGAACCGGAGGGACGCCTTGACCTTCATGTCCTCGCAGAGGAACTCGACGGCATGGGCGACTTTGGTCTTGAAGTCGTGCGGGTCGATGTTGGCGCTTAGCTGGACTTCCTTGACCCGATTCGCGTGCTGGCTTTTGCGGTTCTCCTTCTGCCGTTTCTCCATCTCGTACTTGTACTTGCCGAACTCGATGAGTCGGCAGACCGGAGGCAGGGCGTTCGGGGCGATTTCGACGAGGTCGACGGCCTTGTTACGAGCCAGGACGATCGCCTCACTCAAGGGGAGGACGCCAAGCTGCTGGCCATCATCCCCTATGACGCGCACCTCCCGGGCGCGGATCTTTCCGTTGATACGAAGCGACGGCCCTGCCGACGCATGACGAGGCGGGTACGGTCGACTCAAGCAATCCTCACCTGTTGAAGAAACATCTCGCTGCGAAGCGATTCCACTGGGAATTCGAGTGTTTTTGGCAAACCGACGTCGGGTATACGAGCGGGCGCGGAGTCGTGCAAGCGCGATTTTGGGGAAAAAATGACGAAATGATGGCGCGATCGGGTCGGAGGCCGTCAATGCGCCTCGAGCCAGGTCTTGCCGGTGCCGATCTCGACGAGAATGGGAACGTCGCCGGGGAGCGGGAGCGCGGTGCGCATCTTCTCCTCCGCCAGGGCGCGGAGCCGGCTTTCCTCGCTCGGAGCGAGATCGAAGACGAGTTCGTCGTGAACCTGGAGAAGGAGGCGCGAGCGGAGGCCGAGGGTTCGGATCGCGTCGTGGATCCGCGCCATGGCGATCTTGATCATGTCGGCGGCGGTTCCCTGGATGGGGGTGTTGATGGCGTTGCGCTCGGCGCCGCCGCGGACCGTGGCGTTGGCGGAATTGATGTCGCGGAGGATCCGCCTTCGTCCCGTCAGGGTTTGTACGAAGCCCCGCGACCGGGCCGCGGCGATGGTCTCGTCCATGTAGCGGCGGATTCCGGGATAGCTCGCGAAATAGTGGCGGATGATCTCCGAGGCTTCCCCGCGTGGAATACCCAGGCGCTGGGCCAGGCCAAAGGCGGAGATCCCGTAGGCGATGCCGAAATTGACCATTTTCGCGCGTCGCCGCATTTCAGAGGTGACCGAATCGAGCGGGACGCCAAAGACGCGGGCGGCGGTCGCGGCGTGGATGTCGAGCCCCTGCCGAAACGCCTCGATCATGGCGTCTTCGCCGGCGAGCGCCGCGATGATGCGCAACTCGATCTGCGAGTAGTCGGCCGACATCAGGAGCCAGCCTTCGCGGGCGACGAACGCGCGTCGGATCTCCTGGCCGCGGTCGGTGCGGATCGGAATGTTCTGGAGGTTCGGATCGACGGAACTCAGTCGGCCGGTGGCGGTGGCGGCCTGGTGGAAGGTCGTATGAACGCGCCCGGTGACCGGGGAGATCGCTTCGGGCAAAGCGTCGGTGTACGTCGACTTCAGTTTTGAGACCGCCCGGTGGTCGAGCAACCGGCGTACGATCTCGTGGTCGGTCGCCAGGGACTGCAGGGTCTGCTCATCGGTGGCGTATTGGCCCGAGGGTGTTCGGCGCGGTTTTTCGACGAGGCGAAGTTCCTCGAACAGCACGGTGCCGAGCTGTTTGGGGGAGTGGAAATTGAACGGATGGCCGGCGAGGCGATGAACGTCGGCTTCGGCCGCCGCCATGTCCCGGGCGAGTTCCCGGCTCAGCTCGGCGAGGACCGCGGCGTCGACGCGG
>JBFWOK010000093.1:0-26646 GCA_050250555.1 Limisphaerales bacterium | reverse complement strand
CGGCGAAGAAGACGGAGGAAGAAGGAAGAAAAGGTCGGTTCGGCGAAGGGCCGGAAGAAGACGCCACCGGAAGAATACCTGGATTTCAAACCGCCGGAATCACCCGGTTTTCGAATCGGCGTTCACATGGGTCGGCTGTGGGAGAACTACCTCGTTCTGGAGCGCCACAAACAGATGGCGTACGCGCGAAAGCCGTTCGGAGCGTGGTTCTGGCGTACCTATGACCAGCAGGAGATTGACTACGTCGAGGAACGTGACGGCGGGTTGTTCGGCTATGAGTTCAAGTGGTCGCCCACCACCAAGGCGCGCATTCCAAAAATCTGGATTGAAACCTACGCGCCGCGCGCGACCGGCATCATCACCCCGGACAACGTCGGCGAATTCCTGCTGTCGCCCCCGTGAACCCCCGGGCGCTCCATTCACCGTCACCGCTCCATCACGCCCGCCAGGAGATCCGCCAACCGCCGGCCCACCACTTCGTTCCCCTTGACGTTGAGGTGCACGGGGTCGGCATCGAGATAGTAGCTGTCCGGGTCGTCCTTCAGGTCACCCGTGAAATCCAGGAACGGAACCTCCAGTCGCGAGCAGATCTCGCGCTTGGCCTTCTGGACGTTCGTCTCAACACCCGCTTTCAGGTCGTCCAAGATGGGGATGAAGATCATGACCGGCTTCACGCCCTTTTGCTTCGCCAGGACACAGAATTCCTCGATCGCCTTCTTGAAGTAGGCGTCCGGATCCGTCTTCTGCTGTTCCTTGAACAACTGGTCCTGCTTCGGATCGATCGGAATGAACCGCGTCCGCGCCTGCTGGTAGAAGTTGTTGAGCTGAACCTCGATCAGCCAATGGTAGATCGCGGAACGCCGGAGCAGGTTCTTCAAGCGCACCCGCGACAGCATCGCCTTCACGAAGGCGGGATCGCTGTCCTCGCTGAACTGCGTCCAGAGATTCGCATCCGCCAGCACCACGACATCCGGTTCGAATCCGAGCCCGTGATCCTGGAAATACAACTTCATCTGGGGATACGACCACGCGTTGACCCCCGCGTTGACGACTTCGAGCCTTCGGTCGCCCTTGGTCTTTTCCCGCAGCAGCCTCTCCGCCAGCGCGGAGTAGGTCTCGGCCTCCGTCAGTCCCCACCCGAACGTCTTCGAATCGCCCAGCGACAGAATCCGGATCGTTCCGGCCGGCTTCGGGACGTCGAATTCCGGGCCGCGCGTGCCGCGCGAATTGATGTGGACCGGTTTGTTGTCGACCTTCGTGAAGCAATCCTGGTTGGGCTTGAGCCGCCAGAACAGCCGCGGGTCCGGTTCGTAAATCTCGACGTTGCCGAACCCGGCCAGACTCAGCACCCCCTCGGCGATCAACAGGAACACCGCCAGGCTTCCGCCGGCCAAGAACAGTTTGGGCAGCCAACGCCCGCGCCGACGCGGACGGACCGCGGGCTTCGGGTCACTCCCAGCGGGGGCTATGGAATCGGTTTCGGAACTCATTCGTCGGCTCGCTCGATGCGCCAGTATCCGCCCGATCACCCCCACCCTGGCAAGTCCGCGTCCCTTCAAGGTGAACGGCAAATCCAAGGCCCGGAGGGCCGGCCTGTTCATAGCCTCGAGGCCCGTCACGATTCTTGAGCTCCGCTAGGAGCGACCCAACCCCCAGACGCGAATCGGTTGAGCCGATGACCCACCGTAAATGGCGAGGAACGTTCCGCCCCCCCCTCCGTGTCTCCGAGCCTCCGTGTAATGCCATCCAGGTTCAGGATTCCATGCGCGTCCGAAACTCAGGAATCTCACCGCGCGGCGGAGCCGGAGTCCCAGCCGGCCGAGGCGTCCTCCGCCACGTCGGCGAGGGTGGCCGCGATGGGCCGCCAGTCCCGGAGCGAATCGCCCGTCAACTCTTCGAGGACCGTTGCCGATTCGCCCCAGAGGGCCTCGTAAGCCCCGGAAAAGGTGGCATCCAGGGATTCCGGTGGGGGCAGGCGTTGAACCAACGCCAGGACTCCCGCGAGGTGAAGGGCCGCCTCCGCGAGACTCGCCCCGCACTCGGATTCGAACCCGGCCTCCCCCAGGACGCGCGCCCTTCGCAAGGCGTGCTCGCTCCGAGCGTGCCCGGCGCGACACCGCTCGATCTCCTCAGGATTCAGGAGCGGCCTCGCCGGTTCGCCAGAAAGCGGGAGGATCCTCTCCATGGATTTGGGACGGAGAAGCAGTCCCGCCGCGATCAGGCGTTCAATGGTTTCATGGGTCTGGCGGTCGATCACCTCGATCGCGGGTATCCGATCCGCCAGGTCCGCCGGGTTCCCACCCACTCGGGCGCGGAGGTCGTCGCGCAACGCGTCGATCCGCGCCCGGGAGCCGGCGGCATCCTGTTCGACCACGAAGCAAGCCACCGGCCCACCGCCTTTCGCCTGTCGACGCTCGGTGCAGGCCAAGAGGGATGGCCCGACCCGTTCGGCCGCGAATCGGGCGAAGGTCAGGGAAGGATCGAGCTCGAAGCGCTCCCGCAGTTCACGTCGCTCGAGCGCGGACCGTTCGGCACCCGAACCCGAACCGCGGGTGGAATCCGGCGACTGGGTGGTGCCGATGAGTCCTTGAAGGCGCTCGATCATCGCCTTGCGCCCCGATCCAATCGGAATCCGCTCCACCGAACCGGGCTTGTCGAGGACCGACTCCGCGACGGCGCGCTTCGTGGCCAGGGTGCCGAGCATTCGGTGTTCGATGGTGTTCTCCGAGATGAGGTTGATGACCGTCACCGAGCGGACCTGGTTCTTGCGCCAGGCGCGGGCAATCCGTTGTTCCAGCTTGGCCGGATTCCAGGGCAGATCGCAATTCACCACGACGCTCGCGTTCTGAAGATTGAGCCCGGTGGCACCCGCGTCGGTGGACAGGAAGACGAGGCAATTCGGGTCCGACTTGAAGGTGTTGATCTCCGCCCGACGGGCCTTCTGCGGAACACTGCCGGTGTGCCAGGCGTGGCGGATGTCGTTCTCAACGCACCAGTCACGGACGAGCATGAGCATCCGCTCCCATTCGGAAAACACGATCACCTGGGTTCCGTTGTCCCGGCACTCCTCCAGGATCCGGGCGATTTCATCAAGCTTGGGACAGGTCCGATCCTCCCGATCCAAAATGAAGGTCGTGTCACACGTCATACGCATCATGCCGAGCTGAATCTGCAGGCTTTCCTGTTCCTTCTCGGTGAGCGGTCGGCGCTGCGCGGCCTGGACGAGTTTCATCACCTCCTGTTCGTAGCCGCCATAGGCCTTCCTTTGCGCCTCGCTCATGGGAACGAACAGCTGGCGCTCGGTCCGTGGCGGCAGTTCCGTCTCGACCTCCGCCTTCCGCCGACGCAGCAGCACCGGTCGCACGCGCTCGTGCAGCTTCGGGAGATTCCTGAACGCGACGGGCCGCCCCCGATCATCGAACTCGTAAAAATCCCGGTTGAACCGGAACAGCGGCCCAAGGATCGCTGGATCCAGGAAATCCACCAGCGACCGGAGTTCGTCGATTCGGTTTTCGATGGGCGTGCCGGTCAGCACAAAGGCGTACCGGCTTCGCACGCGCTTGATCGTGAGCGCGGTCTTGGTGTTCCAGTTCTTGATCCGCTGCGCTTCGTCGAGAATGACAACGTCGGGCCGAAGAAGGTCGTTGATCTCAACGACGTCCGGGATGACCTGCTCGTAGTTCATGACCACGAAGAACGGCGCGGGTGATTCCGACTCGTCGCCCCCGGCGCCCCGATCGCGCCTCACAAACCGCCGCAGGAACTCGAGCCGTCGATGGCGTCCCCCAAACACGAGTTCACAGTCCAGCGAGGTGAACCGCCGAATCTGCTCCTCCCACTCGGCCTTGAGCGAGGCGGGCGTGACGACCAGGACCCGCCGGGCCTGCCCCAGTCTCTGCAACAGCGCGCAGGCGGCGATCGCCTGGATCGTCTTGCCGAGCCCCATTTCATCCGCGAGAAGCGCGCGCTCGGAAAATGCGAGGTGCAGCATGCCTTCCCGCTGATAGGGAAACAGGGGAACCCGCGTTTCCTGCATCGGCCACTCGCCCGACTGCACCTTGAGCTCATAGAGGCGCCGAAGCTCGATCCTCTCGGCCGCCCGACGTCGCATTTCGAGCCACGCATCGACTTCCTGGGAGACACGCAATCCTGGCAACGCCTCGGCGACCGACCCGCGCAGTCGCCGAACCGCCTCGTCCGGCGCCAGACTGGCGACAAGGTAACCTTCCGCGTCGAACCACCGGCGCAGCGACGCCGGAACCCCGCGCCCGCTTTCGCGCGGCCACACCAGTCGAAGGGTCTGCCGCTCTGGGTCCGGAAGCACTTCGTAGCGGTCCGAACCGCGCTCCTTCGCGGACCGCAACGCCACCCGCTCGCGTCGCTCCAGATGCAGAAGGACCGCCTCGAAATGCTTGCAGGTGCCCAGTCCGTTCACCCGGAAGTCCACGCAAGAACACACGGCGTCCCGCCGGGCGGCGTCTCGAAACTCCACGGAGTACCGGCGATCCTCTCCCGAATGGACGTGAAAGGTGGAATGAATCGGGTGGCGGGGATCGGTGTTGACGATCCGGAAACGGCCTTCCTTCGCTCGGATCTGCCGCCGAGTCACCTCGTCCTGATCGGTCGTTCTCCAATCGTGGGCGGAAGGCGCCGACAAGGTCTTCTTTCCCTTGCGCTTTCGCATGCGCCGACCATCAGACGTCGCCCGTGCCGCCGCAATATTTTCACTCCACGTAGGTCGTCCACGGATCCCCTCCCGGGTTCCCATCCCCACCCATAAGAACTTGATTAACCGGTTGGAACAGGGCCGGACGGACTCACGTCCACGGCCACGAGGCAACGGGCTTTCATGGTTTCTCCTCCGCAAACGCCGCGGCGTGGATCCTGAACTCGCCCGAAATTGTGCGGCCGCGGTTGATCGAAATCCTGGGGCGGTGCGAGGGTGCCCCGGCATGGGTTGAGGCTTATCCTGGTTCAGGGGCGATCAGCCTGAGTTTGGGAAAATAAGTTCGATACCGGGCCGCATCGCGTGTCACGAGCGTCAAACCCGAGAATTCCGCATGCGCGCCGATATAGAAATCCGGCAGGGGCGAAGTCCTGGCACCGCCACGCTCGCGATACGAGATGAAAGCCCGGGCCGCGCCGTAACCGGCCTCGTAAGGGAGACGCAGGCGGTCGAACAGCGTCGGACGCAACCATCGGTCAAGCGCCGCTTGCGATTCGAAAGCCGGCGCGAGTTCCGCGTAAATGATGGGATTGATCAAGATCTTGCCCTCGGCGGCGGCGGCCCGAAACTGGTCACGTGACCAATCCAGCCAGCGAGCATCGCCGGTGACGATGTCAAGCAGGACGTTGGAGTCGAGCATCCGCGACATCAGTCCTCTCCGCGAGTGAGTTTCATGATCTTGGCGGTCGTTAGTTTGCCTCGAGCGATCCCCGTGGCCTCTTGCAGCCAATCCTCCACTGGGTTGCTTCGTTTGCGCTTGGGGCGAAGGATCACCTTGCCGTCCGTGGCCACAAACTCGACGTCCGTCCCGGGTTTCAGTCCGAACTCCCTTCGGATGGGCAATGGAATCGTGACCTGGCCCTTGCTGGTGATCTTCACGCCAGGGTAATACCTCGCTTGGTATTACCTGACAAGCGCGGAGTTCCCATGGCGTCAAGTCCTGTTATTTCCCGATGGGTAACGGATCGTTTTCCGCGCCAACCCGCACGGCGCGGCGCGGCGCACACCTACGCCGTGGAAGTCGATGTCGACTCCGACAACGGGCCTGGCGCCGTCGGCGCGCCTTCCGCGACCGTGAACGGCAATGCACGAAAGCGCGGGCCGACCTTGGAATACATGGGACCCGCCCCACAACACCGAACCGAACGTCGGCGCGCGACGCACGGATTGATTCCATCTCCACGCCGAAAGTGGCGAATGACGGGTTTCCGCGCTCCCACGAGCGCGGCCCCTTTGAAGCCGTATGTTGATTGTTGGGACTTGATCCCGTTGCCTTCGCACCTTAGCGCTCCTTCCCTATGACCTGTGATCCCGGCGGGAACGGATGACGCCACCCGGATTGCCAAATAGTTTCATGACGGCTTCGGTTCGAGTTCGGACGTGAAGCTTTTTGTAAGTATTGTGGATATGAGTACGAATCGTCTCGACGCTCAACCCGAGCCGGTCCGCTATCTCCTTGTAGAGGTATCCTTTCGCCAACAGCCCGACAATCTCCCGCTCCCGCGGCGAGAGCACTGCGGCATCTCCCAATGCGGGCGTCGACGACTCTTGAAACGCCTGCACCACTTGTCTTGCGATCTGGGAGGACATCGGCGATCCCCCCTGGCGGAGTTCCCGAATCGCTTCCAATAGCCTGTCGGGAGGCGTTTGCTTGAGAACATATCCCGAAGCTCCGGCGGCGAGCGATTGGAAGATGCGATCGTGATCGTCAAACACGGTGAGCATCATGATTTCGACATGAGATTGGGATTTCTTCCATTGCCGAATGCAATCGATCCCGGACATCCCGGGGAGCTGAATATCCATCAGGACGACATCCACTTGGAGGGTCGAAAGCGCCTGGAGTGCCTGTTCGGCAGACCCGAATGCCGCCACGCAGGAACAATCCGGTGCGGTATTGAGCAACAGCCCGAGACCTTCCCGCACCTCGCGGTCATCCTCCACGAGGGCCACTCGGACCACAGGTTGATTCATTCTCATCGGGGATGGCACCATGCCTCCGCGGACGTGGCTGCGACAATCCCACAAACGTGGGGGAGGCGAGCGGAAGGTCGAATTCGATGCAAGTTCCCCGCCCCACCGCCGAGCGCACGTGAAATACCCCCCCCAGTTCACCAACGCGCCGGCCCATATTGCCAATCCCGTTGCCTCGGGAACGAGGTGATGCCGAATCGAACCCGACGCCGTCGTCCAGAATACTGACCTGCAACACGCGATTCTCGACGGTCAACCGGAGTTCCACCGAGCGGGCACCGCTGTGCTTCAGGCTGTTGTGCAGAGCCTCCTTAAGCACCAGGAGCAGGTTTCGGCGAAACGTGGCCGAGACTTTCCATTCGGGAACCCGCCGCGGAAACTCGAGGCGCGGGACGAGATCCGTTCCTTCAAAAGCCGAGGCGGCCTGCTCCCGCAGATAATCGATCACAACATCCAACGTTTCGTTGCGCGGATTGGTCGCCCAGACCAGGTCGCCCATCCGCGACGTAAGGTCACGCACGCGCGCCGAGATACGGTCGAGGGCCGTGTAAATCTGGTGAGAACCGGATGAATGGGTTTTTGCCACCTCGCTGAGAACGGAGATCTGGGTCAAGGCCGCGCCCAGTTCATCGTGCATGTCCGCTGCAATGCGACCGCGCTCCGCGCTCAAGGCCTCGTCATTCTTCGCCTCGTGCGCGCGACGTTGTGCCGACAAACGCCATCCGTGAAGTCCGGCCGCGAGCGCCAGCAGACCACCGATGGTGGACCATTGGACCGTCCGCCTTTGCCAGAGATATGGATCGATCGAGAAATGGAATGCGGTAGCCTCCTCGTTCCAAATGCCATGGGCATTCGCCGCCTGAACTCGGAACCGGTAGTTTCCAGGATGGAGATTGGTGTAAAACGCCTGGCGCAGATCGGTCGCCGGCGACCACTCGGAATCATAGCCATCAAGCCGGTAGCGGAATTGGAGCCGGTCAGCCGCCAGGAGACTGATCGCATCGTATTCCAGCTCCAGACGCTGCCCGGAGCCGGGTTCCAGCTTCAACGGTTCTCTCGCCGACGTACCGGGATGAACCTGGACCTCCCGCCGATTGACCCGGACCTGCTCGATGACGGCGCGCAGTGGCTGAGTATCCACTTCCACGCGGCGGGGATCCACCATGGCGACGCCAAGTCGGGTGGCGATCCAGATCCGTCCGTCCGGAGTCTTGGCGGTAATCGGGTAGTGCAGGCGGGTGCAATCGGGCGTCAACAACCCGTCCCGCACACCCAGAGTCAGGCTCCGGACGCGGTTGGTCCGCCCCTCGAAAAACGCCTCCAGTTCCTTCCGGCCGAGCCGATGGATGCCACGCTGTCCCGGTATCCAGAAACCGCCCATGTCGTCCTCGATCAAGTCGAAGAGGTAACCGCCCGGCAAACCGTCCGCCTCGCGGATCACTTGGAATCGCCCTTGCCAACGGCGTGTCAGACCACCGACCGACACAATCCATATCGCGCCGGAATCGTCGAGGCGGACCGGGATACAAATATCGCTGGGCAACCCCTGCCGGGACGTGAAGGTTTCTACCCGCTCACCCAAGAAGTGAAGGAGTCCACCTCCCATCGTGCCGGCCCAGATCGAGCCATCACGGTCCTCAACCAGGCCATGCACTTCTGCGTTGGGGAGTGTCACGCCGGTCTTGAACCGCCCATAGCGCGTCCCGAGTGGGAGGTCGATCCAAGTCACCCCGAAGCCACAGGCGCCCCATAGCTGACCCCGCGTCGTGACCCTCAAGGTCGCAGGGTGATTCCATTCCAGCCCGGGCAAATGCGCCAGTTCTGTCGACTCCGGAAAGATCGCTCTCAGGGCATAGGCACCCGTCGCCGCCGCGCCCACCCAAACGGTGCCGGACCCGTCTTGCGCGATCGACGCAACGTCACCCAACGTGTTCGGACGATGGAAGCCAAACCCTCGCCAACGACCGTCCCGAAACTCATCCAGACCCGCGGGCCCCCCTGCCAGCACCCCTCCTTCTGCGGTCCCACACAGCGAGCGCACATCATTTCCGCTCAAACCGTCGCGCGTGGTGTAGACCCGTACGAGCTTCTCTTGTATCAGGTGCAACCCATCTCCTGCCGTTCCCACCCACACGCCGCCCACGCGATTCGGTTCGAGGCAGACCACCCCCAACGAAGAGGGACGATCCGGGAACTCAATCCGCTCCAATCGATCCTCCGTCAATCGCGCCAATCCCGGCCCTGCCCCGACCCAGGCGATCGCGCCAGACGGTCCATTCCATCGACTGATCTCGGCGGCGGCCTTGTTCACAGGGGTAAGCCAGTAGAATGTCGGCCCCCCGTCTCCCACCTTCATCTCGATCCAGTGTCGTGCGCCATCAATCGGGTCCTGCCAATCGCGGACCCTGATGGACCTCGATCGTTCCGAAAATTGAGCAATCTCCAGGCGAAAGTCCTCGCGAAATAGGGACCCGGGAAAGGGAAGCCCGGAGAACTGTGCGACAACCCTGGGTGAAGGTGACTTGCCGTCCCACCATAGAAGTTTTTCCGGTGTTTCGGTCGCCATCCAAATACCATCTCGGGTCGGAACGAGGCGCCGCAATTGTCCCGGTACGATCACCTCGGCACTGGTCTGACCCGAGGCCGGATGGTACCGCCGGACCTTGCATGGACCTCGGTTCATTGGATCCGATCTGAAACCAGCAACCCACAGCGCACCTTCGTCCGTCGGGACCGCCTGAACAAGAAACCGCTCCGGGAGCCCATGGGTGAACGACGCGACCTCCATGCCTCGAATACGCACCAACCCCCCGAACGTGCCGGCCCACAGCGTCCCATCCTCGCCCTCGGCAAGACTCATAAAATCGGAGCCGGTCTGGGCAAGCGCGGGGGTGTTCTCCAAGGTGAACGCTCGAAACCGACGCCCATCGAAACGCGCAATTCCTTGGTCTGTTCCGACCCAAAGGTATCCGTCACTCGCCTGGAGCAGGCATTGAACCGAGTTCGACGGTAGGCCGTCTTCCGTGGTCTTGCGCGTGTAGTTCATCTCCCGGACCGACCGGCTGACGATGTTGGTGCAAAGGATAATCTCCTCGAGACGATTGACCGCCGCCTGTCGCGCGGAAGTAAGGTGCGCGAAAATGGCCGGAGGTCCGGCGGAATGGAGCACCCGCATTTCCTCATCGGACAAGAGCCTGCCGTAGGCGCGAAGGTCACGGACGCCACCGACCCAGCGACGATCCCCCTTCATTCTGTCGCCAACAGTGATCCATCGGCATTGGGCCTCGGGGGAAAAAGCCCAACGACTCTCCGCCACGCGGATGGCGTTTCTCCAGATGAACACCCGGCCGTCCTCGTCCCTCCCCAAGGCCACGTGATGCCACGCTCCTGACTTGAGATCGAAGCCTTGGCTCAGATCCCTTCCCGATTCCCGGGGATCGAACGCGTATCGATCCTGTCCATCGTCCGTCCGACTGCCGAGCCAGCAGGATCCTTCCGTGGTGTGAAGTCCAAGGACGATTCCCGCGGTGTCCGGGAGAGGGGGCGCCGCACGAACCCAGAAAGTGAGCATCCAGGTACGCCTGGAAAGCGCCGACGCGGGAAGTTGCACCCAACCGGTCTCATGCCCCAGGGATGCATCATCCTCCGAACCGGCGGTCAATTCCGGCAATAGCCCCATGACGACGCCCTCCTCACCTGAGATCTCGTCGCGCGCATCCAACAGATTGGGCCACCACCGAATCAGCCCGTTGGTCACCGAAGAATGATCCTCCCGAGCAGGCGAGTCCGCCAGTGCGGCGGCCAGATGTGACATCCACCAAACCCACCCACTGAGCAAACCGAGGCGCATCAACCGCAGCTTTCGCAAACGTTCCGGGATCAGCACGCGCCATGGTAGGCCTGACTCCAGCATTCACGGCAAGTCGAGAGCACGGACCGCGAAAGTTGGCGCGAATCCCGGTCGACGGAGGCGGGCCCCCCGAAATCCAGGCGCCAACCGGTGCACGGCGAAGGGCATCGCGATCAAACTACAACTTTTGTGGGAATGGCCAGGATTGACGCCAACCGTTCATCCTTCGCCCCCGTCGCCAGTCATCGGCTGCCGACTCTTGCGGCGGTGGAACCAAAACATGGCGAGGCGCTCGCTCAGACTGATGAGGCGCAAAGGATCAACCTGGGCGTCGACCGTGGAGCCGGACTCTTCCTTACGGCTCGCCCTCGGAGTGCCGCCGCCGTCCGTAGGCAACCCGTAGGGGACGTATCAGCCAGTACCGAACAGGAACTCCAACTGAGAAGTAGCCATGTATTCAAGAAGTCTTGCTTGCCTGTCGCTCGCCGTGTTTGTCGGAGCATCCATCCTTGGTCCCTCGTCGCTATGGGCGGAAACCGCGATCTGGATCGGTGGGAACGGCGATTGGAACACCCCTGAACATTGGAAGTCCGGGCAGGTGCCTGCGCCCGGCGACTCGGTAACAATCACCAACGACGGCATCTACACCGTGACGTTGAGTGGTGGTGCCGCCATCGCAGAACTTGTGGTGGGTGGCGCGGGGGGGACCCAGATCCTTGATCTCACCGGAGGTGCGCTCACCATCGATGGCCCCGGGGCCGTCCAAAGTCGCGGTGTGCTGAGCCTGAGTGGAGGAACCCTCACAGGCGGCGGCGATCTGACGGTCTTCGGCACCCTCAACTGGGCGCGGGGCTCTATGTCGGGCAGTGGTCAAACCCTGATTGCCCCGGGGGCCAAGGCCGAGCTATTCGGCGATGATTTTGACAGGGTTTTGAATAGGGTCTTTGCGAACGCCGGAACGGTGAATTCCACCGGGGCCGGCCTGCTGTTTGGCACGCCATCGTCCACCCCTGCGGTCTTCAGCAATCTTGTCGGGGGCGTGGTCAATGCAATGGGTGAAGGGTATTTCAGGAATGCCTCCACGGGCGCTCACGCCTTCCACAATGCGGGCACCCTGAATTGTGGTGGATCGGGCACGACGTCGTTCAGTGGCGTGCTATTCAACAACACGGGTACCGTCGACCTCCAGGCCGGCACCTTGGAGCTGACAGAGGGAGGATCACACAGCGCCCCCTTCACCCTGGCGCGCGACGCCACCCTCCGCCTGTCCGGCACCCACGATTTCGCTGCCGGGGCGGACATTGAAGGTGATGGAGCCCACCTCCTGATCGGCGGCATCACCACCATCCACAGCCTCATCAGCAGAGAGACTTCCGTGACCGTATGGAGTGGCACGGTCAGCTTTGATTCCCCGCAGAACATCTCGCGGCTGGTGGTGCAAGGCGGAACCGTCTCAGGCAGCGGCGATGTGACGATTCACGACACCCTCAACTGGGCGAGCGGACTCATGTCAGGCAGTGGCCGAACGATTATCGCGCCGGGAGCTGCGGTTGAGCTCTCCGGCAACGAATTCCCTCGCGGCTTGAACCGGACCTTCGATAACAGCGGGACAGTCAATGCCACCGATGCCTGGCTGTTTTTTGGCACTGAACCGGCGACATCGGGCGTCTTCAGGAATCTCGCCGAAGGTGTGTTCAACGCGACGGGTGAAGCGATTCTCGGGAGTATCTATGGCGGTTCGCAATCGTTCGATAATGCGGGCACATTCAATCGGGTCGGAGCGGGCACGACGACCTTCAGCGGCGTGGAGTTCAACAATCGCGGCGCTGTGGACCTCCAGGGTGGAACGCTAGCGTTGGAGGGCGGCGGATCGCATGCCAGTTCCTTCGCGCTTTCCAACGAAAGCACACTGGTGCTCAACCAGACGCACACGTTTGAAGCCATTTCCCAGATCACCGGCCAGGGTAAAGTCAGCGTACCCAATGGCACTCTCATCTTCGATGGCCCGACCACCGTTGGTTCGCAGGTCATCCTGGAACTGAACGGTGGCACCCTCTCAGGCACCGACGATCTGACGATCCGCGGCACCCTCAACTGGTCCCGGGGATTCATGACGGGCAGCGGCAGAACAATCCTCGCGCCCGGCGCCACCGCCCAGCTATTCGGTGAGGAATCCACCAGGGGTTTGAACCGGATCTTCGAAAACGGCGGAACCGTAAACTCAACGGGAACCGGGCTGCTGTTTGGCACCGAACCCGCCGCCTCGGCGGTTTTCAGGAACCTTACCGGGGGAGTGTTCAATGCAATCGATGATGGGATTCTCGCGAGTCCCTACGCAGGAGCCCACACCTTCCACAACTGGGGCACTTTCCACCGAAGCGGAGACGGCACGACAACCTTCAGCGGCGTGGAGTTCAACAACGACGGCACGGTGGAGGTGCGCGCGGGAACGCTGGACCTGCAAAGTGGCGGAAGCCTTACGATTCCGCCTGCCTCGGCATTCCGGATCGCCGCCACCGCCACGATCCGCCTACGTACAGGGGACGTCAGCAGCCCCAGCACCACCCCGGTTCTCTGGGAGTTGCCCGGCCGCCTCGTTTTCGATGGCAGCGGGCCACGACAACTCGAAGTGATGGGCCGGGACTTGGGCAGCGTGGCCGACGGTTTCCGGGAGAATTTCGCCTACGGTACCCTGGAGTTAGGCGGGCGGGTCGATCTGACCTTGGTTGACCATGCGGACAACCGCCCAGGCGAAGAGGCGATCTACGTGGAGAACCTGATCGTTCCAGCGGGCACAACTCTGAACCTGAATGGGCTCCGATTGTACACCCGGGCCAGCTTCATTGGCGGCACTCTCTCCGGAGGAACCATCGAGCCGGTATCCACGGAGTCGGGAACGATCAACGTCAACACTCCCACCCACGGCGCCCTTGCGATCCGCGGCGAATCCGACGAGTGGACCTTTTTCGGCCGCTCCGGCTGGTCCGTTGCAGTGGTCGTGGAAACCGGGGGTTTGGAAGTCACCGCTCCACCGTTGAGCTTTGCCGAAGTCCACCTGCTCGATACCGGCGGCGCCCCCATTGAAACGGCGTCCAACACCCTCGGTGGCGACCCAGCTGTCATCTCCAACGCCTTCCTTCCGGCCGACGGAACATATCGACTTCGGATCCGGGCCCCCGCAGACCAAACCGACAGCAGCGGCAACTACCGGGTAACGGTATGGGAAGTCACACCCGACGTTGCCCCCCTCATCCTGAACGAGACGCTCCATGGCCGCATCGAGACGCCCTATGGCGTCGACCAATGGACGTTCTCTGCCATCGCGGGGACCCAAGTGCGTTTCGACCTGATCGCGTCCGCAGGAGCCACACAATTCAGGCTGAGCGGACCCGGAACCTGGCAAAGCGATCTGTCCGACAACACGGGCCTGATCACGCTACCGGAATCCGGAACCTACGTGCTCTCCGCCGTCGGAACCGGTCAAACATCCGACGCCCCTTATGCCTTCGCCCTCTTCGAAACGGCGCAGACGGATCTCGTCCTGGGCGAAACCTTCACCGGTCAGTTCACCGGCAACGCCCACGCGCAGATCTTCCGCCTCCAAGTGACCAACACGGGTCCGCTCCGAATCACCCTGATCAATGACGGAAGTGGGAACCGCACCGAACTCGCAGCGCAGCGGGGATCACCTCCCACCCGCAACCTCTTCGAATTTCAATCCGCCTCCGCACCGGGCTCGCATCAGGAAATCCTGATCCCAAGCGCGTCCGTGGGCACGCTGTATGTCCTCGTTTACGGTGACAGCATTCCCACACCTGGAACATTCACCATCCGTGCAGCGCCCTCCCGCGTGCTCCTCTCGGATTGTTCACCCACCCGGCACGCCAGCAACGCTGCGTTCACCCTGACCCTCGCCGGCGCGGGGTTCGAGACGGGAACCAGGGTGGAGCTCCTGGGCGCGGGCGATGTGGCCTACCCTTCCAGTTCGGCTTCCATCGATTCCTACACCCACCTGACTGCTGGTTTCCCAGCGAACTTCGCGGCTCCAGGGGTCTATTCCATTCGCGTGAGTCAACCGGGCGGCTCGTTCGCGACACTGACCAATGCCTTTGAGATTCTGCCACCCGGGGAACCGCGTCTGGTCACACGGCTCATTCTGCCGAGCCTCCTGGGACGCCATGCACTCGCCACGCTCTATGTCGAGTATGGCAATGAGGGCAATGCGTCGATGGCGGCGCCCTTGCTGGTTCTCAAGAGCAACGATCCGCATCACGCCGACCAGCCCATCCTCACCCAGGACCCCTCGCGGATCGTGCAGAACTTCTGGTCTGACGTCACGACTCCCGGCGTCGCCAACGAGGTATTCATCCTGGCCAGCGGAAGCCAGCCGGGCGTGCTCAACCCGGGAGAGCGGATTCAGGTCCCGGTCTATTATCTGGGCCTCCGTCCACCATGGGATTTCCACGCTGAACAAGTGGAGTTGGAGATTCGGTACTGGCTCGCAGACGATCACTTCCCTATCGATTGGTCGGAACGCAAGGAGACGCTTCGCCCCCCCACCCTGGATCCGGAAACGTGGGACATCGTGTATGCGAATCTGACAGCGGAACTCCCCGACACGGGAGCCTATATCCGAATGCTCAACGACAACGCCCAATCCCTGGCACGCCTTGGGCAGCGTGTGACCGACGTGGACAAGTTGTGGAACTTCGAGGTGCAGCAAGCCTACGGCCATTCCCCACTGCCTTTTCTTGACTCGACCGTGGATGCGTCGATGCCCGCGCCAGGTGTCGCGTTGCAGCTCTCCCGAAGCTACGCCGGCCATCTCCGCGCCCGCAACGCCACAGGTTTCTTCGGCCGCGGTTGGTACACGCCCTGGATGAGTCGCTTGGTCGTCGAGAACGAAGGCGCACAAATCAAGATCCTTGGCGACGCCGGATCCGCTCAACATTTCACCCGCGATCTCAGGGACGGGACCTACTTCTCCCAGCCGGGCGAGACGAGCACCCTGGTACCGGTCAGCTCAAACGCCTACGAGCTGCGCGATATCCACGGAATCGTTACCGCATTCCGAACCGATGGAAAGTTGCATTACATACGAGATCCCAACGGCAACAAAGTCACAGCAACCTACGACGGCTCCGCATTACTCACATCGCTGACACACAGTTCTGGAGCGACTTTGGATATCGCCTACAACGGCGATGGCTTCGTCCAGTCCGTTACCGACTCCGCAGGGCGAACAACCCGCTACCTATACAACGGCTCACTCCTCGAAACCGTCACGACCGATGATGGCAAAATCACGCAGTATACCTATGAAACTGCCGGTCCTCCCGTCCTGCAGCATGCGCTCGCGGCGATCGCCCGCCACGGGACCACACGACACTTCACCTACGACCTCAAGGGACGACTGCTTGCGACATGGATTGCGGAGGAGGAGGAACTGGCGACATTCGGTTATGATAGCGCCGGGGGGGTTACCGCGACCGATGCACAGGGCACCACAGGCCTGTTCTTCGATCATCGGGGCCTGCTGGCCAGGACAGTCAACCCGCTCGGGCATGTCACGACGTCCGAATTCGATGAGGACCTCCACCCACGGCGACAGGTGCTTCCGACCGGCGAAACCCGTAGCTACACTTGGTGTTCCTGTGGCAGTCCGACCAGCATCACCGACGAACTCGGCCAGACGACCCGCTTCAGCTATGAGCACCCGTTCAAACGCCTGACCGGCTTCACCGACGCGCTCGGCAACTCGACGCACTACACGTACGATGACAAGGGCAATCGGATCGCAACGACTTACCCGAACACCTCCACCGAGTACTTTTCCGATTACACCGCCGTCGGCCTTTCCCAGAGCTACACCAACCGGCGTGGCCAAACAATCATCAGCACCTACACCATTGCGGGCTTGCTCGACCGACAGACGTTCGAGGACGGCAGCTATGCCGACTTCGACTATGACGCTCGAGGAAATCTTATTCGCATCCTCGAGCAACCCGGCTCCGCTGCTCAGAAGACGACGCTCTACGAATATGTCCACGCAACCGATGGCGATCGCCTTCGCAGGGTGACCTACCCGAACGGTCGCTGGGTTGAGTTCTTCTATGACGCTTTCGGTCGCCGCGAGCGGATGACCGACAGCGCCGGCGGGAACACTCGATACCAGTACGATCCCGCAGGAAGACTCTGGAGACTGCGTGATGCCGAAGACTCCCTGCTCGTGGAGTACCTCTACAATGCTTCCGGGCGTCTGGACAGGATCACCAGGGGCAATGGCACTTACACGATCTATGAATACGACGCCGCCGGACAAATCCTCCACCTGGTCAACCATGCCCTGAACGGCGCTATCAACACCCGGTTCGACTATACCTATGACAGTCGCGGACGCCGCCGCAGCATGGCTACCGTGGATGGACTATGGAGCTACGAGTACGACGGCACAAGCCAACTGATTCGCGCCGCGTTTGCCTCATCGCACCCTGCCATTGAGAACCAGGATTTCGAGTACAAGTACGATGCGTTGGGCAACAGGATGTTCACCATCGTGAACGGCATCAGGACCGAATATGTAGCGAACAATATGAATCAGTACTTGAGTGTTGGCTCACTGCCTCAGGAGTACGATGCCGATGGCAATCTGATCTCCGACGGGCTTAGAACATACGGCTACGACACCCTTAACCGTTTAACGAGTATTCTTGGTCGGGATGGATTGACGCAGTATGGGTATCACGCAGCGGGTAGCCGTGATAGAACGACTCGGAACGGCGAGCCTACCGAATATCTCATGGATCCCATGGGTATGGTGGATGTTATCGCTGAATTTGATGCAACCGGAATGCCGACAGCCCGAAGTGTGCATGGCATTGGCTTGGTCGGTCGCTACAGCGCGTCTGGAGGCCTCCACTACTTTGAATTTGATGCAATAGGCTCTACCACGGCGATGACGGATCCGACTGGAGGTGTTGCAAACGCGTACGCCTATCGGCCTTTCGGTGAAATGCTTGACGAGGGCGAGACTGCCCCGAACTCGTTGCGGTTCGTTGGACAGTTTGGAGTAAGCGACAATGGTGATGGAACCCACTACATGCGAGCGAGATTTTACGATGCATTGGCTGGGAGATTCATGTCCTCGGACCCGATAGGGCTTCAGGGTGGCGATCCAAATCTCTATCGATACGTACAGAATTCAGCACCAAATGGAAGCGATCCCCTCGGTCTCGATTTCAGCGGGCAGTTTAGCTATTTCGCCCCAAATGGACTTGGATTGCAAGTTGGGTTCTCCAAGGGTGCAAATGATGGCGGTTGCGTCAGTGTTAACCCAGGGCTGGGATTTAAGTCTCCAGGGGTGGGCCTTGGAGGCGGATTACAAGCCGGCGTTGGTGGCTCAGTGATTGGCTCCGGGTCGCCAACCGGTCTGAGCTGGAACGGCATCAACTTCGAGCTGAGCGGAGGAGTTGTCGCTTGCAACGCGTCTTGGGGACTGTACGGACTCAGCGGGGGTTGCTCCGCACAGAAGTCGAGCGGGTTTGGTGTGAGTCTAACCAGTGGAGCTACATATTGTGCGCCTCCACCCGCTTCTCCGCCTCCGCCTAGTCCGCCAACTGGTAGTGCAGGCGCAAGCGGCGCCAGCGCTACAGCAGGCGCTACCGATCCCAATCAGAAGCTTGGACCCGAAGGCGCGGGAGCGGGGCATCATGTGCTTTCCGGAGTCACACTCCCCTATCGCGTCGACTTCGAAAATGACAGGGACGCCTCGGCGCCGGCGCAGTTCGTGAGGGTGACGGACCAGCTGAGTTCGGACTTCGACGGGTCGTCTTTCCGCCTCACGGAGATCGGCTTCGGCGATCACATGATTCCCGTCCCGCCGAACCGTCAGCACTTCAAGACGACCATTGCAGCCAGTTACGGCGGCAGGACGTTCGACGTTCACGTTGAAGTGGGTCTTCGGGCCGAATCGGGGCAAATCTATGCAACCTTCCAGTCGATCGATCCGGCAACCGGCCTGCCGCCGCCAGTGGAAATCGGGTTCCTCCCACCCGAGGACGGGACGGGGCGCGGGCAGGGACATTTCAGCTACCGCATAGACGCCCGATCCGATCTCCCCACCGGGCGAGAGATTCGAAATGTGGCGTTCATCGAGTTTGATCGGCAGGCGTCCATCGCGACGAACCAGCGAGATGCCCACGATCCGTCCGCAGGCACCGATCCCGACAAAGAGGCATTGGTCACGATCGATGCCGGTCCTCCGTCCGGAACCGTCGCCCCGCTCCCGGAATCGGTAGCCTCACCTTCGTTCCCCGTGGCGTGGACTGGCGAAGATGACGCGGGCGGCTCCGGGGTGGCCGACTACACGATCTACGTTTCTGCAGACGACGGCCCGTGGTTGATTTGGCTTGAGAGAGCGACTGTCGCTTCGGCGAATTTCCCGGGATCGGCGGGTCACAGCTACCGGTTTCGCTGCGTTGCCCGTGATCGGGTAGGGCATGTGGAGGACGATCCCGGCGTCGCCGAGGCTTCAACACGGGTGGAGGTGGGGGCTGCGGCTGTCATCGGCCGCTACGTCAGCTACAACAATTCCGTGTGGGACGGCCGGGATGGGGCGGCGAACGCGCAGGACGACGCCGCGATCGCGCCGGACAAGACCCCACTGCTTCCGGGCGGGACGGCTACGTTCGCCAATTATACTTCGTTCGATCGGGGTCTGAACTCGGTGATCATCGACATCGAAGGGCTGGGAGGCATACCCACCGTTGCGGACCTTGAATTCCGAACCGGCAATAGCAGTGATCCGAGTGCTTGGAATCTCGCACCGAATCCTATCGAGTTGGCTTTTCGTACCGGCGCGGGTGCAGGCGGTAGCGATCGGATCACACTGATCTGGCTGGACAACGCTATCCAGAAGCAATGGCTCCAGGTCCACGTCCTCGCGACTCCCAACACGGGTCTCGCCAACCCGGACGTGTTTTACTTCGGCAACGCCATCGGCGATTCCGGGGACAACACGTCGAATGCCCAGGTCAACGTGCTGGATGAAGCCGCGGTTCGTGCGCATCCGCACAACTTCCTGGACCCTGCGCCACTGAATTCCGCCCACGACTTCAACCGGGATCGCAACGTCAATGTGTTGGACGAGGCGATTGCGCGGGCCAATGCCACCAGCTTTCTCAATGCGCTCAAGCTGATCACAGTACCGACCACGTCGTCGGCCGACGCGGGTTTGAACGCCAGGGGACTCACCTTCGGGGTGGCGACCAGGGATCCGGAGATCGGAAGTGGGACGCCTCGCCAACAATTGGCAATGCTTCCTGCGCAGGCCCACGAGCCGGATGCTGGAAGCCCGGAGACGGACGAGACGGGGCAGATGCGGATTTCGGCCTCTGCGGTAGGTGATCGCTTGGTCATCAGCGTTCCAACGCTCCCAGGTCGAGTCTACCGCCTGGAACGTGCCGACACCCTGGCGCCGGGAGCGTGGACGGAGGAGCTCGCTTCCCCTCGGTCTGGTGTCACGGGTGTCGCGTCCTGGTCTATCGCTCTGGCGCGAAGCGTTTCACACCGGTTCTACCGCGTTCGTATCGACAGCGAATACTGAAGACCACGCCGCGAACGGGGAAGGATTCACCCGAAACTCGGAAATCGGTTCCATGGTCCAACCATTCCCGCGATTACTATGAAACTACAGTCACCCATCCAGATGCCGGCTTCGCTTGGAGGTACCGACCTCGGACGACTCCGCGAGCTCCTTGCAAAGACGACTTGCGCGTTGTGCCTGGTCATTACGAGCATTGTGGCCTGCACGAGGGCCGCGGCCGGTCTGTTGATCAGTCCCGCCGCGACCGAAGCGACATTCCCCACGGGTCAGTCTCAGACATGGCTCGAATTCTACGTCGCCAACGATGGTCCGCCGCTCGAGTTGCTTGGGGTCAACCTCAACCTTCAGATCGCCGATGGGGGGCCGGAAGCAGGGGGCTTCCGGCAAGGTCCGCCGATCGGCGACGTGGACCTGTTTCCCGCGGGGTCGCTCTTCGCCAGCAACAACAATGGGCGCGGCGGCAGCGGGTCGATCGTGCCGCAACTCTTCGAAGCTGGCACATTGGCTCGGCCCGGAACCACGGTGACCCTGGGCCCGGGAACGCACCTCCTGGCTGTGGCGTTGTTGGATACAACGGGCTTCAGTGCCGGGCAAAGCTGGGTTTTTAGTCTGGACACGCTCAACGGTCCGTCCGTGCTTCTCGATGGAGATGGTCGCCCGTTCCAACTCGCCTTGGAGGGCGGGATCCTGACGGCGATCCCTGAACCGGCTGAGTACGGGATTGCCTTGGCGGCGGCGGCTGCTGCGGCGGCGGCGGGGTTTGCCTGTCGGCGGCGCACGCGTTCGCGCTTGCGTTCGGTAAGCCTGCCGCTCGCGCAGGACTGACAACGCGCGAGGACGTTTCACGGGTCAACCCAAAGGCCCACGGGCGTGACGATGCCGTTAGGTGATCGTCAACGACCCGTTCAAGAACCAGGGCGCACCCGGAACGGTTTCACTGCCGCCGGTTGAGGCTGCCCAGCGTCGTGGGCGTCGAAGGTTGCCAGGCCCTGGACGAGGATCAGCGGTCGACGAACCTCGTCTTCATGCCCCGTTGCGGGCGTGGTGGAATTCGTACCGGAGTGGCGCGAGGCCGCCGGGGCCGTTGGGGCGACGCGGAGCTGGTCTGGAATTGAGGCGTCCGCGAGCCGCGTGGACCGTTCGGAGCTTGTTGCTTCGCGGATTCCAAAATGGCCGCGGTTCTCCTGGAGCAGCCAGAGGGGACCTCGAACCTTACCGCAACACCTTGCCCTCGGCGTAGGCCGTCGAGACCTGATGCCTGGAAGGAAACGCCTCAGCGGGACGGGGGCGCCCTGATCGAAAAGGATGCGCATTGGCGCGGGCGTTCAGGCGACCGATTCCGCCAGCGTCTCTTCGGCATGCCGCAGCACCGCCAAAACCTGCTCCCGGGTGACGCCGGGGAACCATTCCAGGAAATCCTCGATCCGCGCCCCACCCTCCAGGTTCTCGAAAAGCGCCCGGACCGGCACCCGTGTATCGCGGAAAACCCACGCTCCGCTCACCTTCCCTGGAGTTCTCTCCACCGCGGTGCATTGGCTCCAGTCCAGCATGGGCGGAATGTAAGGCCATTCTGGGGGGTGGCAGCAAGGCATCGGAGCTATATCCAAGGCCACCGGTCGAGCCATGCACGCCCGACCAACCCAGGCTTCCCCTCCGGGGGAACCTGCTCACCGCCGTCCGAACGCCTGGGATCCAATGGCCCAAGTCATGTTATTCCCCGTCGGGAAACGGATGGTTTTGTGCTCCAACCCGCACGGCGCGGCGCACACCTACGCCGTGGAAGTCGATGTCGACTCCAACTACGGGCCTGGCACCGTCGACGCGCCTTCCGCGACCGTGAACGGCGATTTCTTACGGCCGAGGTCGTCGCCGACCCTGATGCGGGCAAACCACCGGCCATTGCGCCGCCAAAGTCCGCGGACCCTTCGCTTGCGGGTATCGAAGAGCTTGCGGTATGTGTCCTGGGTTCGTCGGTGCTGTGTTTCGGTCGGTCGCGCGTCGATGAACCCCATCGATTCCTTCCGCGCCAAACGGAGCGAAGCGACATCGAAGGTCGCCATCCGACACAGCGACCGCACACCGATCTGGCCGGGCCCATAGCTCAGCGGTTAGAGCAGGGGACTCATGATTCGAAACGGGGGTTTTGGACCCATTCGGAACCATGCGGAATCTAGCGCCTAAACCACTGGTTCTGAATGAGTTGAATGTGGGGCGTTCGCGGTATCACAAGGACCGATTTAGACCCAATTTCGGGCAACCGGTATCAGATGCGATATCAGATTCGGGGTGTCCGAAGCCGGGATGGAGACTTTCGGGATTGAAGCGGAGGCAAAATCTGATAATCAGATTCTATGAGCGAGACGGTAATTACCGTGACCGAAGCAGCCCGGAATTTCGCCGACTGCGTGAACCGAGCTCACTACCGGAACGAGACCTTCGTTTTGCTAAAGAACGGAGTCCCCTTTGCGCGACTGGTACCGGATGCCGAGCGGATCTGCACGGGTGAGCAATTGGCTGCGGCGATCGCCGGGACCTCCCTGACGCCGGTCGAGGCGAGGGCCTGGGCGAAGGATTTGAAGGCGGCTCGCAAAGCCCTCAAAGCTCCCGTGGACCCATGGCAATAATCCTGGACGCCGACGTCGTCATTCAGGGCGAGCGAGGCGTCTTCGACCTCGGCGGCTGGTGCCGGGAACAATCGGATGAGCCTTTCGCCATGGCAGCCGTAACCGTGGCGGAGCTTTGGCATGGTGTGGAACGATCCGCTGGTGCCATACGAGCGAAGCGAGAACGGTATTTGCGGGGCCTGCTGACGACGCTTCCCATTCTTCCCTACAGCGAGCCGACAGCCTATCTGCACGCCAGGCTGTGGGCGGCCTTGGCCGCGCGAGGCGCCATGATTGGCTATTACGACGTGATGGTGGCGGCAACCGCCTTGGAGAGGGGAGGGCCCGTGGCCACGTTCAATGTCCGGCACTTTGCTGCGGTGCCGGACTTGAGGTTGATCGTGCCCTCGATGAAGTCGTCCGAATGACTGCGCTCAGGGGCGTGAGGGACGTCGCAGACCCTCTCAGAGTTTTGGCATTTCGTGATTGCCGTCGTCTCCGATGGATTCGGTGGGGCAACCCTGCATGGCCTCATGCGCTTGATGCCGTTCTTCCGGCGTCGCGGGCTGACGGAAGACGAGGCTCATTCCCAGCTCCTCGTCCCTCCGGAAGAGCAACGGAGCATTCTCGCGGCATAAATCGCAATCGATGCAGGAGTCGTCGACGTAGTAGGGTCCAGGAACGTTCCCTGGGTTCTTTGTGTTGGGATTGGCCATGGGTGTTTGCGTGGGCGCTCAAGGGATTTCGGCGCCACGTCCAACAGGCTGCCGGCGATGGAGCGTTGCGGGAAATTCCTTCATTCCATTACAGTGATGCTCCACGTGAATGAATGAGTTCCTCGCGACGGGGCCCTTCGACCTCTACACGCTGAAGCTGTTCCATCTGGTGGCCGAGCATCGGAGTTTCACCCGGGCTGGCGAAGCCGCGGGTCTGACCCAGAGCGCCATCACGCGGCAGATTCAGGGAATGGAAGACAAGCTGGGGCTCCGGCTGTTTGATCGCTCCACCCGGCATGTGCGGCTGACCGCGGAGGGCGCAACGCTTCATGCGCGTTCGGGCGCCATCCTGGCGGAAGTCGACGATGCGTTGCTGGCCTTGCGCGGGAAGTCGCCCCGGATGCCGGAGGCTTTGCGGGTGGGCGTTTCCCGGACGATCGGGTTAGCCTATCTGCCAGGTTTCTTTCGTGCGTTTCGCCGGCGTTTTCCCGAAGTGCAGCTTCAGGTTTCCCATGAGCGCAGCGATTTTCTCCTGGCTGCGGTGGAGAGCTGGGAACTCGACGCCTGCATCGTGTCGTCGCCACTTCGACCGCCACCCACACTGGATTGCACCCACCGCTTCCTGGATGAATTTGTGCTGATCCTGCCTCCGGGCAGCGTGGTGAAGGAGCGCCAACCGCTCACGGTTGGGCATTTGCGCGATGCCTACGACCACCAGCGATGGCTGCTCATCACCCGCCATTCGCATACCGGAAAGCGGCTACACGCGTGGTTGGAGGAATCGGGGCTTCGCTGCGAACCCGGGATCGAGGCGGACAACTTCGATTTCATTGTCAACCTTGTGTCCCTAGGGCTGGGCATCAGTCTGGTCCCGCATCGGGTTCTGGCGCTGCATCCCAAGACCCGCCCCGTCGTCCGGGTGCGCACGGAACCCCGCTTTTCAAGGGAATTGGTGGTGGTCGTCCGACGCGAGACCGCATCTCCCCATCTGAAGGGGTTTCTGGAGAACGTGCTGTTCTGATTCGGTGTGGCATCGGTCGGTTTGCGTGGCAGGCCTCCTGGCTGTCCTCACGAGGACCGTTGCAACATTCCTGGAAATGACGATCTGCTCGGGGCGCAGCCTGACCGAAGAGTCCGAGAACAACGTTCCATCGAGCCATGGCGGACCCGTGACGCGCCGGGTGACGCGCAACCGTGCGCGTCTGTGGCGGATTTCAAGTCCGCGATCACCTTAATTCGTTAAGAGGTTCGGCGTGCCCTGTGAGAAGTCAGATTCCTGGACGAGATCGACCCGACGCGTGGACGGGAAGTATGCAGAGAGTTGCCGATGAAAGGCGGGAGCGGATGGTGTCGACGGCGTCGACGGTATCCTCGTGCCCATCCGCGAGGTCGAACGCGACGTTGGTATCAACGCCGACGAGAACGGACGGGGGCAGCGGGTTTGGTTTCGGCGGCATAGGCGATTTGAAGGGCCTTGTTCAACAGCGCTTCCCGCTCGGAATCCGTCAACGCGTTGCACTCCGAGCGGGTTTCACGGGCCCACTCGGTGCCGCGGCCCATCGGCTTTGCGCCGGAATTCGG
Organism: Limisphaerales bacterium; assembly: GCA_050250555.1. Classification (GTDB taxonomy): domain Bacteria; phylum Verrucomicrobiota; class Verrucomicrobiia; order Limisphaerales; family CAIMTB01; genus CAIMTB01. Next base: position 1,592 of record JBFWOK010000093.1, on the reverse strand, counting down.
TTTTGCTTTCGGCATGTGCCGACGATCAGACAAGGCGCATCGTCGCGCAAGGCACGAGAACGACGGCACGAGAACGACGCCCTGGGATCGGGGTTCCGTGATGGCGGCGTCCCAACGATTTCCTAGGTGAAAGGTTGCGGGGGCTGATCCTTTGAAATTATCCCGGCACGGCAGGGGTGCGAACAGCGTGTTTTTCTGCCCAAGTCCTTGGAGACCTCGACGCGGGCAAACCACCGGCCATTGCTCCGCCAAAGTCCTCGGACCCTTCGCTTGCGGGTATCGAAGAGCTTGCGGTATGTGTCCCGGGTGCGTTCGCGCGGTGTTTCGGTCGGTTGCGCGTCGATGAACCCCATCGATTCCTTCCGCGCCAAACGGAGCGACGCGACATCGAAGGTCGCCATCCGACACAGCGACCGCACACCGATCTGGCCGGGCCCATAGCTCAGCGGTTAGAGCAGGGGACTCATAATCCCTTGGTCGCAGGTTCGAATCCTGCTGGGCCCACCAAACCGCAACTCCCGCGCTTCCGCCGCGGGCGCCCACCGCGCCGTCCCCTCTTCTTGACCCGCGCGCAATGCCGCGCCCCGGACGACCCCGGCCGGTTCCCGTTCCCGCCCATTCCCGACGGCAAATTTCGCGTTGGTCAGCACCTGGATTCGCGACCAAGATGGGCCGCCTGGTCCGCAGGGAGGTGCTCGCATGCCGCAAATCACGGAAGCCGTCAAAAGAATCACCGCGCTGGCTCCAACACCGGAGATGTTCCCTCTTCTGACACGGCTCATGCGGGACCCCGCAGGAGATATCGAGGAGGTCGCGGCCATCGCGCGGCATGACATGGCCCTGACGGCAACCCTCCTTCAGCGCGCCAATTCGGCCACACGCCGGGGCGCCGAACCGGTGGAGTCCGTCGACGAAGCCATCCTGCGCCTTGGCATGCACGCGGTCCTCGAAATCGTCCTGACCCTGGTCAGCCAAAGCCTCTATCAGATTCCGCCCGAGGCGCGCATTCACCTCCATGGGCTCTGGGAACACACGCTGCTGACCGGCGTCCTCACCCGCGATCTCACCCGAAAGACCGATATTCCGCGCTCGACGGCCTACACCGCCGGCCTGCTGCACGACATCGGAAAGGTCTTTCTGATGAAGGCGGATCCGGCGGAGTACACGCGCACCCTCCAGAAAGCCCGTATCCAACATCGGCCGTGCGTCGATCAGGAGGTGGCCGATTTCGGAATCCACCACGGCAACGTCGGAGGCGAAATGCTCGCGAGATGGAAGATCCCGCCCACCATCGCCGCCGCCGTCGGAGCCCATCACCACACCGACACGCTGACCGACGACAGCGCCCTCGCCCGGGCGGTGGAGACCGCCGACACCCTGGCGTACGTCGCCGGCTTCGGTCTGGGCGACCAATACACCCGGTGCCCGAACGCATTCCGTAATCTGGATGAATTCGAACTGAAACCGATCGATCTCCCGGAGATCCTCGCCAACGCGCTCCGTGAGGTGGAACAAGTCCGCCAGACACTACGGAGTCGGGAATAGGCTCGCCGGCGCGTTCCAGCCCGCCCCGGGTCCCCCATCCGATGCGG
>JBFWOK010000092.1:0-26757 GCA_050250555.1 Limisphaerales bacterium | reverse complement strand
AGAAGCTGCGGGAGGAGTTTCAGAAGCTGGACGCCAAGCTGCAGAAGTCGTTCCCGAAATTTTACTACAAGCAGAAGGTCATCGAGGAGATGGCCCTGGTCGCGGACAACGTCCACGACAAGTTCCAGCTGAGCCTCAAGACGATCCACGACCTTGAACCCCAGCGGAAGATTCCGCAGGTTCAAATGATGATCGATGCCGAGCACCGCAAGGTGTCCGCGCTCGAGGAGTTCGTCCGGATGTCCTGCGAGGGTTATCTGCAGGCCTACCGGCAGCTCCAGGATTTCTCGCGCAAGGCGCTTCAGGCGAAGACCGAGATGGTGGAGGCGAACCTCCGCCTCGTGATCTCGATCGCCAAGAAGTACACAAACCGCGGCCTCTCCTTCCTCGACCTGATTCAGGAGGGGAACATGGGCCTCATGAAGGCGGTCGAGAAGTTCGAGTACCGCCGCGGCTACAAGTTCTCGACGTACGCCACCTGGTGGATTCGCCAGGCCATCACCCGGTCCATCGCCGATCAGGCGCGCACCATCCGCATCCCGGTGCACATGATCGAAACGATCAACAAGCTGATGCGGGTGCAGAAGCAGTTGGTCCAGGACTTCGGCCGCGAAGCGACCCCCGAGGAGATCGCGGACGAAATGCAGATGCCGGTCGACCGGGTCCGCGCCGTCCTGAAGATGGCCCAGCAGCCGATTTCGCTGCAAAGCCCGGTCGGCGACAGCGACGACACGAGCTTCGGCGATTTCATCGAGGACAAATCCGCGGAGAACCCGTCGGAGATGACGAGCTACAGCCTCCTGAAGGACAAGCTGAACAACGTGCTCGACACGCTCACCGAGCGGGAACGCAAGGTTTTGGAGCTTCGGTTCGGGTTGGTGGACGGCTACAGCCGCACGCTCGAAGAGGTGGGCAAGCAGTTCAAGGTGACCCGCGAGCGCATCCGCCAGATCGAGGCCAAGGCCCTTCGCAAGATGCGGCATCCGACCCGGATCCGGCAGCTCCAGGGCTTCCTCGAAGGCGAGGAAGTCGTGGCGTAGGTCGGAGGCGGCTAAGCCTTCCCGATCTCGGGGCGTTCCATGAACGCGTAGCAGAGCATGTGGAGGATTCCCATCTGGGCGTCCTCGACCCGCCCGTAGTGGGTGTCCCCGATCACGACGGTGGTTTCGGCGATCTCAGCCATCCGACCGCGTTTCGCGCCGACGAGCGCCACGGTGCGGAGCCCCTTGTCCTTGGCCCATTGCAGGGCCTTCACCAGGTTCGGCGAATTGCCGCTGACGCTGATCGCGATCACGACGTCGTCGGCGCGACCATAGTTCTCCAGCTGGCGGACGAAGATGTCCTCGTAGGCGTAGTCGTTTCCGATCGCCGTCATCCAGGCGACGTTGTCCGTGAGCGACAGGCACCGGAACCGCTTGCCAATCGCATCCGACGAGCCTTTCCCAAGGTCCGTGACGAAGTGGGACGCGTTGGCCGCCGATCCGCCGTTTCCGATGGCGAAGATCTGGCGGTCGGCGAGAAACGCCGAGCGCACCACCTGGAGGACCGCATCGATCTGGGCGGTGGGTATGGAATCCAGGGTGGCCTTTTGGAGGCGGACGTATTCAGCGAACCATTCCTGCATGGCGCGAAACTCTATCGGTCGGAGGCGGTCGGCTCCATGGGAATCTTGGATCCGCCCCGCTGCGCCGCGAGGAGCAGCGCCCCCGTGGGAACGGCGTCCTCGCCGAGTTCGGAGAGAAAGATCGCCGGCCCGGGCTGGAACACTTCCATGACGTAGAGCTTCAAGGCTTCGGCGACCGCGAGGCGCAGCGGTTCGCCCACGAGCGCCAGCCCTCCTCCGAGCACGATGCGTTCCGGGTGGATCAGATGCGTCACGTGCGAGAGCGCGAACCCGAGGTTGTCGGCGAGTTCGCTCAGGATCGCGTGCGCCAGGGGGTCCTCGCGGTCGAGCGCTTTCGCCAGGAACTTCGCCTCACCCTTTGACGCGCCCCCCGCGAGTTCGGCCAGCGGGCTTCCCGGGTGCAGGGCAATGGCCTCCCGGATCCGCCGATCGACCGCCCATCCCGAACATCGTTGTTCGACCAGCGTTCCGGCCTTGTCGAGGCGCACATGCCCGATCTCGGATTCCCCCGGGCGGGCCCCGTGAACGATTCGTCCGTCGACGATCAATCCGCCGCCGACGCCGCTGCCCAGGGTTGCGTAGAAGACACGGGTGGCGCCGCGGCCGCGGCCGCGGAGCGTTTCCCCGAGGGCGGCCACATTGGCGTCGTTGTCGACGAGGACGGGCCGCGCCAGTTGCTTCTCGAGCCATGGACCGAGCGGGAACCCCGACCAACCCTCGATCTGATGGGACCGGGCGATGGTTCCACGCCGCCAGTCGACGGGTCCGCCGAATCCGACCCCGAGAGCGACGGGCGCCAGGCTGAGGGTCTCGGGCAGCCATTCGGCGATCTGCGAGCGGATGCCCTCCGCGCCGCGGGCGGGGTCGATCTCCCGCCGCCAGCGCCGGTCGATGGCTCCATCGGCGGAGCCGGCGACCAGCTGAAGTTTCGTCCCGCCGATTTCGAGACCGAGGTAGGTGCCGTCCACGGCGCCCATTCAGCCCGGATCGGTTCCGCGAGTCAGCCCCGGAAAAATCGTCGGTAACCTTGCCCACCGGGGATCGTCCTAAACGGAAATGTTGGAGCCGTTGAAATCCGGGCGCTGGTCGGAATCCGCCGCGGCGCACCTGCTGAACCGCGCGGGTTTTGGTGGGAAACCGTCGGAGATCGAGCGACTGCGAGGCTTGGGGGTGGAGGGGGCGGTCGCGCGCCTGTTGGATGGTGAGGGAGCCGGCGATCCGATGCCGCTCGATCCGCCGGAGTGGGCGCATCCGGAACCGGACCGGATGGAAAAGCTTAGAACGATGCGGGCCGCGGGCGAGGAGGAGCGTCGGAAGATGCGGCAGGCGGAGCAGAGAGAGCAACGGCTTCGGACCGAGGAACTTCGCGGATGGTGGTTGCGCCGGATGGCGGCGACGCCCCGGCCGTTCGAGGAGAAGATGGTCCTGTTCTGGCACGGGCATTTCGCGACGAGCGTTCAGAAAGTTCGCAGTCCGTGGTTGATGTACCGGCAGCTCGACCTGTTTCGAACCCACGGCCTCGGGAAGTGGCCGGACCTTTTGGTCGAAGTCACCCGCGATCCGGCGATGCTGATCTGGCTCGATCAGGCCCGGAGCCGCCGGGAGCATCCGAACGAGAACTACGCCCGCGAAGTGATGGAGTTGTTCGCGCTGGGTGAGGGGCACTACACCGAGAAGGACATTCTCGAAACGGCGCGGGCGCTGACGGGGCTCGGATTGAATCAGGCGACGCAGGAGCCCGAGTGGCGGCCGCGCCAGCACGATCCGGGAACCAAGACCGTCCTCGGCCGTTCAGGCCCGCTTGGACCCGACGAGGTCATCCGCCACATCGCCCGACAGCCGCAATCGGCGCGACACGTCGTGAGCCGGCTTTGGAGATTCTTCGCCAGCGAAACGGCGCCGGCCGGGGTGATCGAGGGTTTGGCGGCGGAGCTCGAGAAGTGTGGAGGCGAGATCCGTCCGGTGATGCGGAAGATGTTCCTCGCCGACGCCTTTTATTCCCCGGAGGTCGTTCGGACCCAGATCAAGAGCCCGGTTCAATGGCTGGTCTGCGCGTTCCGCGAACTGGAAAGGCCGCTTCAACCCGGTGCGACGCCGATGATCACCGGCGCGCTGCGCGAACTCGGGCAGGATCTGCTCGCGCCTCCCAACGTGAAGGGTTGGGACGGCGGCGTGTCCTGGATCAACACCGCGACCTTGACCCGGCGGCAACAGTTGGCGGCGGTCCTCGTCGACGGCAGGGCCGCGATCGCCGCCCAGGCGCCCGGCGAACGCGGCGAAAGGATGCGCGAGCGGATGGCGGCGCGTTCCCCGGACCGCACGCCCGGAGCCCGGCCGGTCGAGACGATTTTTTCAGCCGAGGAACGTCGGGATCGCAAGCGACTTCTGGCGGCTCTCGAAGGTCGATTTCTCCATGCGCCCATGCGTTCCCAACTCGGCGAGGACGTGAACGAAGTGCTCGGCGACGACGCGGTTCCGGATCCGCGCGCGATCCGGAAGGCGGTTCGCGTCGTTCTCGAGGCCACCGATTATCAGCTGACGTAACGCAACCCTTCCCAGCCATGAATCCCATCGTACGAACCCGTCGCGAGTTCCTCCGCACCACCGTTCTGGGGGCGGCTCTCGCGGGGACCGCGCCAGCCTTTCTCACCCGGACCTGGGCGGTCCTCGATGCCCAGGCGCGCGATGCCGCCATCCAGGCCACCACCGGCCGGGACGGTCCGATCCTGGTGGTGCTTCAGATGGCCGGCGGCAACGACGGCCTCAACACCGTGGTGCCCTCCCAAAACGATCACTACCGCCGCGCGCGGCGCCGATTGGGATTGCCGGACAAGGATCTTCTGAAACTGGGCGGGGATCTTTCGTGGCATCCGGCGCTCCAGGGATTTCGGAAGCTCGCGGAGGCTGGCCACCTGTCGGTCGTGCAAGGGGTCGGCTATCCCAATCCGAATCGGTCCCATTTCCGATCGACCGAGATCTGGCAGACGGCGGCCGACTCGAACCGGGTCGTGCGGGAGGGCTGGATCGGGCGTTACTTCGACCATGAATGTGATGGCTGCGACCCGACCGTGGGCGTTTCCATCGGTCGCCAGATGCCGCAGGCCTTCACGGCGCGGGTCCCGACGGGCATCACCTTGGCCGGCCCCGCGCGGAATCGCGGTACAGGCAGCCCGCGCGCCGGCGGGAAGATGGGCATGGAGGGAATGGTTGAGGATTCGGGAGCGTCGGAGGCGGCGGGGGGGACGATCGATGCCCTGAGCGGTGGTTCGGCGACTTCGGGGTCGGTTCTCGACTATCTCGACCGGACCGCGATGGACGCGCAGGTCAGTTCGGCCAAGGTCCGGGAAATCCTGGCCCGGGCGGAAACCGGCGCGGCCTACCCTGGCAATGGGCTGGCGCAGTCGTTGAAGACCGTGGCGCGGTTGATCGCGGGAGGCCTGCTCACGCGCATCTATTATCTGTCCCAGGGCGGGTACGACACTCACCGGGATCAATTGGGGACTCACGCGCGGCTTCTTGGGGAGCTTGGGGATTCGGTCAACGCATTTATCGAGGACCTGAAGGCGCAAGGCCAATTGGAGCGCGTGTTGCTGATGACGTTCAGCGAGTTCGGCAGGCGTGTGGGGGAGAACGCCAGTGGGGGAACGGACCATGGGGCCGCGGGTCCGATGTTCCTGGCGGGTGCGAAGCTCCCCACGTTGCTGCACGGCCGGTATCCGAGTCTCGCCCCGGGGGACCTGTTGAATGGCGACCTCCGATTCGAGGTCGACTTCAGGCGGGTCTACGCATCGGTCCTGGAGAACTGGCTCAAGGTGCCGTCGCAGAAGATTCTCGGAGGGCGGTTCCAGCCGATGGCCGGACTCGTGTGACGGAACAACGCCGGCCTTCGAGCCGGCAGATCAGGTCAGATCAGGTCAGGTGACGTCAGGACTCGACACGACCCGGAAGGGAGCGAAGGGAAAAGAGAGGCGTCTAGCGACGCTCGTCCATCATTCCGGAGGGGAGCCCGGATTCCCAGCCCTTGGGGCTGTTCCAGGGGCGCTCGGACAGATTCTGGTCATCCGAGGAGGCGCACCCAGGGAGCAGCGGGAGCAGGATGACCGCCAGGAAAAATACCCAAACGGCTTTGCCGCCACCGCTACCGCTACCTCTACCTTGTGAGGGCTTCATAGCTCGTCATGACCTTGTCGCCCGCCTGGACATCGCTTTTGACCCATTCGGGGAGGAGATTGGCGATCGAGGAATTGGATTCGACGCGCACCAACTGAACCTTGGCGACGAGGGTTTCGCCCCGGGTGATGATCATCTTGCCGTTCTGGCGGAGGCCGTCATCGGAGCCCTTGTTCAGGGTGACAAACTGGAAATTGCCGTCGATCCCGGTGATCTGGGCATGGACGTCGGGCATCTGGATTTCGGTGGTCTTGCCGCGGTACACGTCGAGCTCGTTGTTGAGTCGTGCGATCTCGCGGTTCATGACGCGGTTTTCCTCGCGGAAGGCGTCCCGTTCGGCGATGACGCGTTGTCCTTCGAGCTTGAGCGCCACGATCTGGTCCACTTCGACGCCCGTGGCTTCCCACTGGGCGAGTTTCCGCTGGGCGATGTCACGGGCGGCGATGGTGTCCTGAAGATCCTTCGCCGTGCGGGTCAGTTGGCCCTCGACTTCGTTCAGCGCGGCCGTCTTGGTGGCGAGTTCCTGGTTGGTGATGTCCAGTTCCTCACGGGCGACCTTCTCGGCGGCGACCGCCTTCTTTTCAGCGGCCCGCGCCTGGGTCGCGTCGGCGATCGCGGTGTCCCGCTCCCCGCGGGTCGCAAGGAGGGTCTCCGAAAGCAGGGTGACCTTGTCTTTGAGCACGAACGAAAACACCACGCCGGCCAATGAGACGGCTAACGAGAGAATGAGGAAAATGCGCAGCATGACGTCTTCCTGTATATGCGACGGCGAAGGCTAGGGGGCGTCGGCAACGGGTGTCAATTGCCGAGAAGACGTTTGGAATCCAAATCTTGCCCGGGCGAACGGCCTCCCGCCGAAGGGTTTTGGGGCGGGGAAGCTTTCCAAAGTCCGTTCTTCGTCAGCTTCCTCAGCTTCATCACCTTCATCAGCGGCGACCGCGTCAGTATCCACGGCGCTTCAGCTCGAGCAACCGGAGGCGATCGGCGACATCCTGTTCCCGGTAGGTTTCCTTGCTCGCAATGAGCGCGTCGAGACCGATGAACGGGATCACGACCCCCGCCACCTCAATCGTTCGCGCGCCGGGCAACGCGTCGGCGTAAGACACCTTCCAGGCATGGGTGCTGACATCCACCTCGACCTCGTCGGCGATCTTGACCACCACGTTCTCGATCAAGTCCCGCGGCGTGAGTTCCCGCGCCGCCCCATCCTCGAGCAGGGACAGACCGTCAAGAACGCGCCGGCAGTTGTCCTCCGTCGCTTCCACCAAGACATCGACGTCCTCGGTCGTGCGCACCAATCCGTGCAAGATACAGGCCTGTCCGCCAATGATCAGGTACCGCGCGCCCGCCACGTTCAAGAGGCGGCAAACACGGATGACGGGGGGCTCGGCCATGCACTCGGAATCACCAGAGACGCGGATTCGCCTGCGAGCGTCGCCACTGTTCGTAGGCCTCCCAGGTCGGGGCTTTGAAAACGAATCCGCGTGGGCGGGAAAAGGGATTGAGGAGGTCCGCCTGCGCTTGCAGCGACGCCGCGCGATGCAAAGCCTCCGCCGGCGGCAGGGGCGCACCCGCGTTCCGTTGGGATCCCCGTCGGCCCACGACTTTCACGTTCACAGGCCGAGGCTAATGGGGGCGAGCCGTGGCAGCCAGCGCCAACACCTTGATGGCGCACCTTCCTGAATCCATCAGCCGAAGCCGGAAGCTTGACGCCGGAACGCGGGGGGACCTACGGTTTCAAGCCGGTTTGGTGGCCGTAGCTCAGCCTGGTTAGAGCTCCAGATTGTGGATCTGGATGTCGCGGGTTCAAATCCCGTCGGTCACCCCATCTTTCCTGTTGATTGTAAGGTAGTTAGCTTTTGAAACCCAAAAGCGCATGACGGAAGTATGACACGAGGTCATCCTTCTGCCCCGTGAAAGCCAAGCGCGCTGCACGTGGAAGGCCGGCCGAGGTTCGCGTCGGTGGCTTTACTTCCCGCGTCTATTCCACCCCCGTCCGCGGTCGCGATCGATTCACCCTCGCTTGGTCGGATCCAGTCCGGGGCCGCCGTCGGGAAACCTTCTCCGATTTCGAGTCCGCCAGGCGTCGCGGCGAAGAGGTCGCTCGAGGTCTCCAGAACGGGGATTCGCAAGCTGCCGGATTTCCCTCGGTTTTGCCGCCAAGAATCGAGTCGACCTGGGAGACCTCACTCCTGACCGCATCCGAGATTGGCTCGACCACGAAACGGGTGGCGCAAGGAACTACAACAACAACTTCGCCGCGGTTCGGACCCTGGTTCGGTACTGCATCGGGCGCCGATGGCTGACGAAGGATTGCGATCTGCTCGACGGAATCGGGAAGCGGAAGGCGGAGGCATCGGGAATCAGCATCTGGACCCCCGACGAAATGATCGCGCTCCTGTCGAACTGCCCCTCGCGGGCCATTTCGGCGATGGCCATTTGCGCGTTCTCGGGTCTCCGGAACGCCGAAGTTTTGCGGTTGGACTGGCGGGAGATCCGAAGGGTTGAAGGGTTTGTCGAAGTGCCGGCCATCAAAGCGAAGACGGCCTCCAGGCGTTTGGCACCTTGCCCACCCAACCTTGCGGCTTGGTTGAATCCTCACGCCAAAGCCGAGGGTCTGGTGTGGCCCGCGAACGAAGCGACGCTTCATGAGGATTTCCGAAGGGCGGCTACGGCGGCGGGTCTCGGATGGCGGGATAACGCCCTGCGGCATTCTTTCATTTCCTACCGCGTCGCCGAGATTCAGGACGTTGCCAGGGTGGCGTTGGAGGCTGGCAATTCGCCGGCGATGATCTTCGGCAATTACCGGGAAGTGGTCCGGCCGGCCGACGCCAAGCGCTGGTTTGCGATCGCGCCGGAACCACCCAGGCAACCTTGGGAATCTCGTTCCGATTGAGGGCCGGGGAGGGGCCCGACAGTGGGGGCCCAGTCACCGGCGGGAGGTGGTACCCGCGCGCGGGTCGTTCCACTTCACCTTGAACGCGACCCTTCAGGCGGTTGCATGTCGGGGCCAGGGGGACCGTTGCGCGTCGACCTGTCGTCGATTTCGGGTTCCGCATCGCGAGTCGGATGGCGGGGGACGCTCGGGCAGCGGGGACGACGACCTGCGGGTAAAACGGATGAAGAAGGGTTGCTCCGACGCCTATTCTTGCCCTGCCAGTGCTGCACCAAGGCATCGCTGACCTGCACCAGCCAGGCGTCCTTGGAGCAGAGATCCAGGACCCTTTGGCGGGAGAAGTATTTCACCGCGTTCACCGGCGGTCTGCCCAACGGTTTCAGAAGCCCGATCCGGACCAGGATCGGGATGTCGTGGGGTTGGCAGCCAATCAGTCGGGCGGCTTCCTCGGGCTTTAAGCGCGCGGCGAGGGTTGGCGGTTGCGTGGTCGTATCGAAGTCTCGGGGATTCATGGTTCTTGGGTGAGGGTGACACGAATGGAGTGAATGAACGGAAAGGACTTGAGGGTGCCCCGGTACCGGGGAGGGACCGTACTCAGGGATCCGAGTATCCCCGCTGCGATGCGCTCGTGGAGGATGCCCAGGCCTGCGCCTCGTACCTCGACAAGGCCGGAACCGAAGACCAGTTGGGCCAGTTCCGGGGAATGCTCGCGTTCCGAGGGATCATCCGGGTTGGGTCCGACGGTCAGGTGCAGGAATTGAGCGGTCGACAGGCTGTGGCTGCGACCATCGTCAGCTTGGAAGAGGATGGCCACGCCTTGAGAGTGGGCGGGAACGCTCTCGATGCACCGTTTGGGTGGAGTGGGCTCGGGTGGTGGGTTCATGGGGGTCATGGGATGAGGAGGCTGGGATTTGAAAGCGAGGTTACACGGACTGTCGCGGCGGAGGGGGAGTGGGTGCCCAAGGAGTCGAGGCGTGTTTCCGTAGGCCCAGACGTCGGCGAAGCCGGCGAAACCATGCGACACCTCTTTCGATGAGACGTCGGCGGCGGGTCGTCTTCGGCTCCGTTTCCAAGGCGGCGATGCGACGACTCGATCGGGCCACGTGACCCCGGAGCACGGCGAGATCGTCGGTCAGGACCCGGCATTGGTCCCGGCCTCTGGAGATGGACACGTAGAACTGCTCTCGATGCACGGCGGGCAGGGAACGGGCGGTCGCCACCAGAATGATCTCGTCGACGGTTTTCCCCTGGGAACCGTGCGAGGTGACCGCATATCCGTGGGTGAACGTGCGATACCCCGGACCGAGCTTCCGTCCGTCCTTCAGTTGGATGTTTGCCCCATCGAATCCGCTGACCTCCACGAGTTCTCCATGGGTGATCCCGGGTGCGTTGGATCGGAGTAGGAGACGTTCCCCCACGCTGACAGGCAGTTCATGGCGTTCCCCTACGTCGACGCATCCAGCGCATCGACAAACATCCAGATCGCGTTCGGATCCGTCCTCCCGGCGGACCTGGACCTTTTCACCGACCGCGATGACCTCCACCGCTTCGTTCCGCGCGAACGCGTCGCGGGCATGATGGAACCGCACCCACTGGCCCTGGCGGTACGAGGAAACCTGGGCGGTTTGGGCCTGAGTCCAGGCGAAGGATCTCAATACGGGGACGGACTGCTCGGCGGTTCCCAGAAGTCCTTTGTCCTTCAGACTCTGCCGTACCTTCTGGGTCAGGAGGTCGATCTCCGACCAGGTGGGTGCCACCAGCAACGCGGTTCGATCGTTCATCTGGTTCTCCAGGTAAAGCCGGGCCGCCTCTTGGTGGATTCGGTCGGGGGGCAGGGCTGAAATGGCGCCCATCCGCTCCAGGAGGTCGAAGGCACCCTTCGCATCCCGCCGGGCTGCCCTTTCGACGGCGGCGCGATGCTCGGGGCGGCGTTGGCGACGGATCTGGGTGAGCTCAGCCATCATGATCGGGGAATGCTCCTCCAGAATCCGCAGGGCGTCCCCACGGGCCACCGGGCCATGTTGTCCGGTGTCCCCGCAAAGGATCATCCGACCTGGGGCCCCAATCAGGCGACGCATGTCATCCAGACCGACGGCACCCGCTTCATCCACCACCGTGATCGCGTTGGGTTCGGGGGGTGACTGGTTCCATCGGGCCACCGTCACCGCATCCAGACCCTCCTCCCTGAGCACCTCCGCAGCGGCGCCGGTCGGGGCACAGAATCGCACGGAAACACCGGCCTCCGATCCCGCCCTCGCCAATTCCTTGAGCACCGTCGTCTTACCAGTGCCGGCCAGTCCCCAAATCCCTTGAATCCGGTCCACACCATGGAGCAACCGACGCAGGGCCGAGGCCTGATCGGGAGCGAGTGTCGGGCCGGGGATGAAGCTGGCATGGATGGGCAGCACCGAGGCCTTTCCCCGGCGCACTTCCAGGATCAGGTCGAGCTCCTGTTGCAGGATCGTGCGTGTTGAAAGCCCTCGGTCGGTGTGGAGAAGGTCCGGATGCGAGGCGACCAAGCCCTTGAGGCGGGACAGATCGATGGTGCCATGACGTTGGGCGATCGCGGCTTCGAGGACATCCTGAGTGGGAACCACGGATCGACGCTCGAAGACGTGGGCCAGGGCGAAATCCAGGGCGAGCGATTCCCCACCCGCGGCCGCCGCGTGCCGTGTCCGGGTCGAATCCCGCAGTTGCTGGAGCGACTCGCGGTCCATCGGGGTGAGCTCGCCCAGTTGCCGAGCCCGCAGGTCGGCAGTGGAGATTCCTGCGAGCTTTCGGGCCCGGCTTCGATGAACCGCGAACGACACCTCGTCCTTGGACGACGGTCGTCCCAGTTTGGCCTCCATTTCCCGAACGACCCGGTCCCGTTCCGCTGAGCGCTTGGAGAACTGCCTCAACACCGTGGGACTGACCCCGGCGATCTAGAAACCGTCTTTCACGGAGACCGTCCGATAGCCGACCTGATGCAACTGACGCGCCAATTCGTTGCGGTACACCTGGGTCGCGTAGCGGACGGCGGCGTACATGGCACCGGCTTGAAGCGCTTTCCAACGGTGCTCACCCGGGTCCCAGGTGGCATTGAAGACGGTGAAGTGCGTGTGCAACTGGGGATCGAGGGCGCGGGAACTGGTCTTGGACCGACACCCTTGGATCGATGGGCCCAGGCTTGCTGGAACGTTCCGCAGGGAGCGCCGAGCCTCCCAAGACCCGGAAGAAGGCGCCCCAATTTGGGTCGCTGGGAGAGGTAGACACCATCCCCCAAGCCCAGGAGGGCTTGGGAACAGGCCCGGACAATCGCCGCTGTCACATGGCGTCAAAAGGCGGCAATGGATTTGCCGCCATGTGACGGCGTTTGTCAGAGGCTTTTGGTCGCCATGGTACGCCTTTGGACGCGCGATTCCCTTCCACCCATCCCAGTGCTGCGGCACGCCTGGTCATCCTCCGATGGCTCCCTGAGGGCTCGGGCCCACTCGCCGGTTGCTCCTTAACCTGTCTTCGGTCGTCGCCTGTAGCATGGTCGCGATGCCTGGAAACACCCGGCAACGCAACGGCGGGGGACGCGCGTACCACAGCGTCCTCGAACCGCATTTCGATCTCATCCGACAACTCCGCCGGCAGCGGCTGACTTGGAAGGAGATCGCCGCTCGCCTGCGGACCGACCGGGGCCTGGAGGTCACCCCCCGCATCCACCTCAACCCGCAGTCCAAAGGCAACCTCGGCAAAAGCTTTGAAACGGAATTCCGAACCGCCTGGCTCGATCATCTCGGCGTCTCGTGGACCGGCTCCGACTTGGACGATCGGCACCAGACCTTCGCGGCCCGACACCCAGATCAGGTCCGGTCGTATCACCTCGGCGGAGATCAGGAGAGCAAGACCTCGCTGCTTTCCCTTTTCCGTCGGGTTCTCCGGACACCGTCACCTGTGCATGTGATCGACACCCGAGCGCAGGCGGACGCCTTGATCGTGGCGGCGTTGGAGGAGTTGCAGATCCTGGAGATCTGCGAGGAGGCCGGGGTGCGCCTGGTGTTTTTCCTGTTCCCCACCGACGACACTGAAAGCATGCAAAACCTTGCGCGCCTGTTCGTGTTCGCCGGCGACCGGGTGGACTACATCGTGGTGCACAATCCAGCCAAGGCTCGAGGCGATCTGTACAAAGGTTCGCGGCTGGAGGCGCAGTTGGCCGAATTCGGGGCGCGGACTCTCTGCCTCCCGGTGATCACGCCGACGACCTTGCTGGCGATTGAGAAGGCGGAGGCGGTTGCGAAGCGTGGGTTGAGTTTCTCCGAGCTTTCACATCCTGGGAGTGGGCATCTGGAGCGACTCCTGGCCGGCGAGATCCAATGGGCGATGGGTCGGATGTTCAGCCAATACCACAACTTGGCGGACCTGCTTCTCCCTCCGGCACTGGTCCCGGCATCGGCGACGAAACAGGCCGCTCCGGCGACTCCGCGACGTCATCCCGAACTCAACTTTGGCGAATAGCCCATGAAAGACACGGACTTTGACCACCTCTGTGCCGGCGCAACGCCGGAGGAAACCAAGCGGCTGCGGAAACTCCTCACCGAATGGGCCCGCGGCGCGGAAGACGCGTTTCCGGTTCAGTTGGCGCTTCTGACGCGGGCCCAGTGGCGGTCGGCGGCGACCGTTCCGCGATTGGTGGAAAACGAACGACGCGCCCTGGAGGAGACGATGGCCCGCGCCAAAGCGGAGTTCGCGGCCAGCGCTCAGGCCCTACAAGACGCCCTGAGGACGGGGGTGACGCAGCTTCAGTTGGAGGTCACTCGGCAATCGACGGGTATCAAGAACGTTGCCGCAACCATCAATGTTCACTTGGGCACTGCGAACGCGGTGGCGCACGACATCCGGGAGAGTTTGGCAGAAGGGAGGAAGGTCCTGGACCGCGCGAAAGAATCGTTCGCCTCCGAGTGCCGACTGCTGCAGGAAATGAATCGGGACCTTCGCAACCATTCCGAAAAGGACACCTGGGTGGCGCTCTGCCTGGCCCTTTTGTTCGCCATCATCGTGGGAGTCGGAATCGGGCTCTACCTGAGCCACAGGGTTGAAGTCCCGAGGGCCAGTCCGACGTCCGAACCGGCTCGGTAGCATCCAGAGGTCGTTCGCCGCGGTGGGTCCACCCATCCCAGGGGATGGTCTCTCGTCATCTTGTAGATCCCCCCCCGAGTGGGACCCCCGCGGAACCCTTTGCGGGTGCCTCTGGCTGCCCTCCGACGTTTGCTATTCGGCCCATGCGACGTCGAGCTGCCCAACGAAGCGTTTCCACAGTTGCCTCTTCGGGTCGTCGACGAACCCAGCCGGGCGACCCTATCCCATCCGCACCACCCGGCAGTGGTTCTCGAGCCAGGAACGGACGGCGGCAAGGTCATAACGATTTCGACGGGGACCGAGGCGGTAAAAGGGGAGACCGCGCCTCTGATACGCCTCGATCGTGCGGGGTGTCACGCCAAGGAACGACGCCAGGTCGCGCTTGGTCAGCAAGCCGCCACTGCCGGAGACCGAACCACCGTTCGACGAACTCATTGTGGCATCCTACCAGCTCCTGAAATCTGGATTGCCACCGCAAGATGCGCGAGTCGCCGCGGAGTATGAGGCGGATAGGCCGGGGAAGCGGGAGTAGTGGAGCCGAGACTCGGAAAAGCAGCGTCAAGTAGAATCTCGGGCTGCTGGAAGACGTGGTCCGCGCGTTGCCGGGGGTCTGTTCCCACGCGACGCATCGGGAAGCCTTCGGGTGGATTGGCGGAATAGCGGTTGCGCGTCCCTTGCACTCGACCATGCGCGCTCGCTCAGACTCCCTGGCTCCATATGCGTGGAACCTTGGACACCAGGATTCATCGCCTAGGCAGACTACTCTAGTCCATGAGATGCTATTGTTAATGTCACTCGTGGATGTGACATTCAGCGTCTTTGCGACATACCAATTGACATAAAGCATGCCCAAAGTTAGCCAAGATGCCGATCAGTCGGAACCGTGTCGGTGATCTTGAGCACCACAATACTTTATTTCACGAGCCGCGCGGACCAGCGGAAAGAGACCAATTCCGTGGTCGACATCGGGTTCCACTATCCAGCCGGCGGTTCGCCCAACAGCCGGGCCGCCTTCGTCGGCATGGACACCACAACGCAGGGCAATTGGAAGGGTGTCTACGGCGCCGACGGCCATCACATCACCTACGACTCCACCAATCTGCCTCCCTACATCACGTCGCTCACCAACTGGATCGTTTCGGGTGTGGGGACCTATTGGACGGCGTCCACCTCCGATCCGAGGGCTCTCCTGCGCGCGGGCAGTGGTCGAATGGCTTCGGGATTGTCGTCGCCTTCCACCACGGCCGAGAGCATCACGATCCACAGCTCCAAGCCGGTCCGTCTCGCGGTCTATTGTCTGGACTGGGATGGCTTGAACCGCGCCCAGACGGTCCAGATCAAGGACTACTTCGGAAGCGATACCTACATCGAGGGCGGCGTCCTGGACTCCCGGTCCATCTCCAATTTTGCCGGCGGTGTGTGGCTGGTCTGGGACGTGGTCGGCAGCATCGTGCTCCGCATCAACAATGCCTCCGGATCGTCCGGCTGCATCCGGAGCGGCGTGTTCTTTGGTCCGGCACCGAATCCCTCCGCTTTGGACTCGGACGGCGACGGAATCACCGACTTCCAGGAGGACCCGAACGGCAACGGGATCGTCGACGCCGGCGAAACCTCTCCCGCCGACGTGGACACCGACTACGACGGCCGCAGCGACGCCGAGGAACGGGCCGAGGGGACAGACCCGACGAATCCCCTCAGTCTGAAGGCGACGAAGTTGCTGGCACTCGACTTCAACACGACGACAAACGCATGGCGCGGCAGCAACGGAGCCCTGCCCGTCGAGACGAACTCCATCGCCTTGGTGGAGACGCTGGGACATCCGGACTACGGCGTTGCCATGACCAATGCGAATGCCGTGCTGCGGTATCGCGATGTCGAACCGAACGGAGCCGCGAATATCAACTGCCGGCAAGGCACCATCGAGTTGGGCTTCTCTCCTTACTGGGCCAGCCCGGGTTCGGTGTGCACGAACGGAGATGGCGGCAGCGGGCCGGGTGTTCCCGTTCGCCTGCTCTCGATCGGTGATTTCTCGATCGAGATCGGCGCCGCCGGAACGAATGTGATGCTCCGGTCGCCCAATGGATTGGGAGGAGTCATCACCAACGTTCAAGGCCCCCTGAGTCTCTGCACCGGCACGGCTCCCCAGGACTTCCCCGGCGCGATCCGGGTTGTCTACTCAACCAACGCATCGGCAATCTTCTTCAACGGGATCCGGATCGCGGATGGTACCGGAATTCAGGCATGGCCAAGTCCGACGGCTCGCGCGAAGGGAGTGTTCATCGGCACCAGCACTAATCGAACCGCCCAAATCAACGGGATCATTGATCACCTGCAGACGTGGAATTATCCCTTTGGCTTATGTACCAATGCTTGGCAACTCAGCGCCACGGTGACCAACAGCCCTCCAAGGATAACCTTGAACTGGAACGGTCACACCAACTGCATCTACAAGGTGGAAAGGCGACTACACGGTCAGACAAATTGGTCCATCCTGGGTTCCGTGACGGGCACATCTTATCCGGACTCCACGATCACACTTGCCCAGGAGTATGAATACAGGGTTTCGGCGGAGGTTCTCTACGCGTCCGAACTCGCGATCATCCCGGACCCCAGTGTGGTCACTCTCACGACTGGTGTCCTGTTGCCTCCGAATGAAAGCCCTGGGCACCTGATCCTGATTGTCGACAGAACCAAGACCAACGATGTAGCTTATGCCGGTGCGATCACGAACCTGATCCGAGATCTTTGGTCGGAAGGCTGGGTCGTGACTCGGTTCAATGGCCCACGACATGACGATGTCACATGGGCAAACAATCCATCGCGGATAGCCGAAGTTATGGGCTACATTACGAATTACTACAACTCTTATCCAAGCCAGAGCAAAGCGGTGCTTCTTTTTGGCCACTTGCCGATCCCGCATTCCGGGATGCTGAACCCGGATGGGCATCCCGCGCGAGATCTGCCGGCGGATTGCCGATACGGCGATATCGATGGCATCTGGACGGATACCTACACTTGGCCCTTGCCCAACCAGGACCCGAGAATCGAGCCTGGTCACTCGAACATGGCGGGTGATGGCAAATATGACCAGACTTTCGTTCCCGCCAATACCGCAGGGCGGGCGGCTCTCGAACTGGCTGTCGGACGCGTCGACTTCGCGAACCTGCCGGCGTTCACGAACGGAGTGCCTCCTCGCGGGGAAGTCGACCTTCTGGTTCAGTATGTTTCTAAGGCAAAGTGGTTTCGACGCCGATCCGTCACGGTTCCGAACAAGATTGTCTACGGCTCCTACTTGAAGTTTGATCCGGCTGGCGAATTGGTAGACAGGTACAGCGGACCGACGGCAAAGTACTCGCGACGTCTGGCAGCGGAGTCATTCGGGACTAGTACCAACGACATTGAAAATCAGGATTTCCTTGTAGCAAACGTTCCAGCAGTTTGGGGAATACTCGCCGGAATTGCCGGAGGTGGATCGATAATCCACAATAATACGAACGTTAACAATTATTACGGAAAGCTACCGTTTCAAACCACGCAGTTGGTTCCTTCTTCCGGAGAACCGCCTGTTGCGTTCTCGACTTCGTTCTGCTCGTGGGCTTGCGATTGGGCCGACGCCGATCGCCTCTCTCGCGCACTGCTCGCCACGCGCACGAACGGATTGGCTTGGTCCTACCTAGGTGACAAGTTCATTAGCTGGCGATATCAGATTCTTTCGTTGGGTAAGTCCTTAGCTGAAGGGTATGTGAAGACGCATCGCGATGCGTGGGAGTGGCCGGCATACACGGCGCCCCATGACTCTGGATCCCAACTGATCGCGCCTGGGTCGCCTGCACAAGGGGCGTTCATCGCGGCGTCCCTCTTGGGGGATCCGACTCTGAAGATGCTGCCCCCATCCCCACCGGGCGTTTTGGGCGTTTCTACGAATGGTTCCGGCCAAGTCCAATTGTCTTGGCCGACGAGTCCGGACTCGGGCGCGACCTATCTCGTCTATCGGTCTTTGGAGGGCCTGGGAGGGAACTGGACTCGCCTTACATCGAGTCCTATTGTTTCGAATACATGGTTGGATACCGCGCCGCCGTTGGGCGAACGGAAGTATTTGGTCCGGTCACTCGTCTTGAAAACGACGTTGTCGGGGTCCTTCACGAACATCAGTGCGGGGAGTCTATGGCCATGAAAACGATCCTGCCACTCGTAGGCATCGGCTGGGCCTCATGCCTTTTGGTATTGAGCACTACAGCCGCGCCGTTCCGAAACTTAGACTTCGAAGAGGCTAATGTGTCGGTGATCACGCCGGGGGACTGGTATATGGATTCGACGGAGAACCTTATTCCAGGATGGACTCTATCGCTGGGTGGTCTGGAGCGGCCATGGATGCTGGTTGGGGGTACCTCGAACCCAGGTGTTCCTACGGCGGTCCTTATGGATCGGATGGCGGGGGCAAGCCAATTCATTCAGGGAAGGTATTCCATCTATTTGGCGACCGGATACGATCGTCCTAGTGAACCTAGGCAATACGTCCACTATTCCCTTACCCAGACCGGTGACTTACCTGTCTCGGCGCAATCTCTGCGCTTTCAAGAGCGGTACGGGTTCGAGATCTTCGACGTGCAGATCAACGGGCTGAGCTTGGATGTAGTTCGCGAGTCCCCAAGTGGCGCTTGGTATGCCGTGGACGTCAGTGCGTTCTCGGGGCAAACCATATCCCTGGAGTTCCGCACTGCGGGGGGGGAGAACTTCGGTTCAACGAGTTTTTTACTCGACACGATCGAGTTCTCACCAACTCCAGTGATACCCGAGCCCTCAGCGATTGGGATGGTGGCTTGCGGGCTGGGGGTGTTACTCCTGTTGCGCCGCAGCGGGACATGACGGACACGTGATCGGCAGGCACGTTCCCGAGAGCACCTGGCCCCTACCGACGTGACCTCCATGACCGCGACTCCGGTTTGGAGAGTGATGCGTCCGTCAGCGCCTGGATCGCGGGCTTCTTCCATCGATGGTTCGGTGCATGTTGTCGCTTCTCGGACGGCGAGTCCGGATTCCGGAGCGCAGTATCACGTCTATCGCACCATAGGTGGTTTAGGTTCGAGTTGGACTCGGCTCACGGTATCTCCGACTTCAGGAACGTCTTGGACGGATACAGCGCCACCCGCAGGGAATCGGAACTATCTCGTGCGTTCGCTTCTGTTGAAGACAACGAGATCGGGTTCGTTCACGAACATCAGCGCCGGAGGACTTTGGCCATGATCCCACACCACAGGACAGCATTTCGAGCCGTGATGCTCTTACTCTTCATTGCGGCAGAATCCAACTCGGAACTCTTCAAGAACCTTGACTTCGAGCAAGGGAGAATCCAAGTACCCGTTGGTGGGGTAGATGCTACAGAAGTCCTGATTCCAGGATGGGAGTTGACGTTCGATGGTCAGGTTTATCCCTGGATGCTAGCTGGCTTACGGGCGCCAGGCAGTCCGACAGCTTGGCTCGCAGACAGTCGATTGCTACCGGGAAATGTCATTCAAGGCCGCTTTAGTGTTGGGTTGGTGCCCGGCTTCACGAGTCCCAGCAATCCAACAGAGTTCGCTCACTGGGGTCTCCACCAAACCGGGGATATTCCTGTAGATACGCAAACACTGCGGTTTCAAGGGATGAGAGGAGTATTCGAGATCCGAGTCGAAGGTATGAATCTGGACTTGGTGGATGAGTCCCCTGCGGACCTATGGTATGCGGCCGACGTGAGGCAGTTTGCGGGGAGGACTGTCTTGCTGGAGTTCTTCACTACTGAAGGATCACCGGAAGCTGGGTTTGGATCGCACATCCTCGATAGCATTGAGTTCTCCCCAAATCCGGTGATACCCGAGCCCTCGGCGATTGGAGTGCTTGCTTGCGGAGTGGGGGTCTTACTCCTGTTCCGCCGGAAATAGACCACAACGGACACACAGGTGATCAGCAGCCACGTTCCCGAGAGCACCTGGCCCCCACCGACGTGACCGCCATGACAGCGACTCCGGATTGGCGAATGATGCGACCGTAAGGGATTGGATCGCTGGCTTCTTCCACCTATGGTTCGGAGCATATCATCGTTTCCTGGGCGGCAAGCCCTGATCCTGGCGCTCGATATCATGTCTATCGCACCACCGGTGGCATCGGCTCCAGTTGGACACGGCTTACGACATCTTCCATTTCGGGAACTTCTTGGACCGACACGGCGCCTCCCGTGGGCAGCCGGAATTATCTGGTGCGATCGGTATTCTTGAAGTCAACCAACTCAGGATCGTTTACAAACATCAGCGCTGGGGGATTGTGGCCATGAATCTGCGTCGAACAACCAAATGGTGGATGCTAGTCTTTCTTTTGTGCCTTTCGGCGAGAGCAAAGTCGGACCCATTCACGAACCTTGATTTCGAGAAAGGAACGATCAACGTGCCTTTCGGAAGTCCAGATTCTACGGAAGTCTTGATTCCGGGGTGGACTCTGATTTTCGACGACAATGTTTTTCCATGGATGCTTGCTGGCTCACCCGCGGCGGGAATTCCGACTGCCTGGCTCGCGGACCGTGGATTCATAGCAGGTAACGTGATTCAGGGGCGCTTCAGTGTGGGCCTGTTCCCCGGCTTTACAAGTCCCTCCGACCCTCGCCACTTGGCTGACTATGGGCTGTCTCAGAGAGGTGACGTTCCTGCGGGTTCCGAGTCGTTGCGGTTTCAAGTAAACTGGGGAGGACTATTCGATGTCCGACTTGATGGTGTGAGCCTGGATTTGGTGGATGAGTCACCAACGGACCTTTGGTTTGCGGCGGACATCAAGCAGTTTGCTGGGAGGAACGTTCTGCTTGAATTCTACACGCAAATATCACTCGGGACCGGGGGGGCGGCCTACTTGCTTGATACGATCGAGTTCTCGCCAGATCCGGTGATACCCGAGCCCTCAGCGATCGGGATGGTGGCTTGCGGGCTGGGGGTGTTACTCCTGTTCCGCCGCAGCGGGACATGACGGACACGTGATCGGCAGGCACGTTCCCGAGAGCTTCTGGCCCTCACCGACGCGACCGCCATTGGTACAAAGGGGGCTCTTCCTGTTCGCGTCGTTCGCGTCGTTCGCGGTTAGGGTCCGGCCATGACGATTGCCGAGTGCCTCCAGCGGTGGCGCTCCTTACCTGAAGAGGAGCGCGGGCGTCGGCGTTGGGAAAGCATTCCCCGCAACGTCGCCGTATCCATGGCCTTCGAAGGCGAACCTGTTGACTTGGCATGGCTGGAGGAACTACACCGCCGCATGGGGCCACCCGCTCTCCGCGCCCTCCGTTTCGAATCGGGCTCATTCACGATGGGGCAATGCCGCGCTCGCCCTGAGGACTCGACCCCTGCAAGCGGTTGCGTCAGGGTGTTGCCGGCTGGCGGCGATCATGGATGAAGAGGTCATGTTTGAAGCTCGGACCCCCCTCGGCTTCACCGTACGCGTGGGCCGGAGCTATTGGGTGGTCATCACGACCCGGAAGCACCCGGCGATGGCCGGCCGGGAAGCGGAGGTCCGCGAGACGTTGGAAAAGCCAGAGGAAATCCGACGTAGCCGAAGCGATGAGGACGTGTACCTTTTTTACCGAACCCGGCATCCGGGTCGCTGGTGGTGCGCAGTGGCGCGGCAGGAAGATGGAAGCGGGTTCTTGATCACGACATACCCGACGGATGCCATCAAGGAAGGGGAACGAATATGGCCGAGCTGACCGTTTATCACGATACCGTGGGCCGAACGTTGACCGTCTGGTTCGACCGGCCGGAAGCCGAGCACGTCTGCGAGGAGACCGGCGACGAGATCATTCTCATGAAAGACCGATCGGGAAAGGTCATCGGCTTCGAGAAGCTGAACTACCTCGGGCCGCGTCCCGAACCGGTCAATCTTCGCTTCGAGACGTCGCCGCAACCGTCGGAGCCGGGCGTTCGCTGACGAAGCACTCGTGCATGACAAAACATGACAGATCGGCTTCGGAAAGGTTCGGTTTTTCGACTTTTGGCCGGACCTTGGGCGGATACCGGAAAGGTTGCTTTCGGGCCTTGTTTGTTGGGTGAAACCGAAACTTTCCGAAGTTGTTGTGGGTAAGGGAGTTGGATTCAAATCCCGTCGGTCACCCCATCTCCTCATTGTTCCTCCGGCTGGTGTGGTGTAGGCGGTGGCGGACGGGCGCGTTCCGATGCGGTCGACTCGAGGCGCTAACCGCGAATTCCCTCCGACTTTCAGCTTCCGGCGTGATCCCTCGCATTCGCATTGGGCGCTTCGCTTTGGGGCGGGCCTTGCGGCGCTTGCGCTTGCGCTTGGGAGACCGGCGACGTCGGGGACTTCCGTCCGTCCGTGGTCACAACCCGAACAAGGCGGTCGCCCTGCTGCGCGAGCTGTCCTTCCGAGGTCAGCCGGACGATCTGGGCCTCGACGCGGGCGCGGAGGGTGGCGGGTGTGCTTTTGAGGCCGAGAAGACGGGCGACCGCGGTCGGGAGTTTGTTGGGTTCAACGCCGTGGGCGGCTTCGACGAGCCGAAGCATGGCGGCGCGGATTTCGGACGGCGGGAGAAGGTCGGGTTTGCGGAGATTGGCGGAGGCCAGGCCTTCGCGGGTCCGGATGCGGACCGGCCGGTCGGGCAGGTCGAGGCAGCCGTCCTCGCGGGTGCAGCGTCGGGTGACGAGAAGGGCGCGCACTCCTCGGGCGACGGCGTCCTGGAGTCGGGCCCCGGCGCGGGGGAGTTCCCAGAGGTCGCGGACCCGGACGACCAGTTCGTCCTCATGGACGGGTCCTTCCTGTTCGACGATCTGGAACAGGACGTCGGCCATCCTGGGCGGCGGGAGGTTTTGCGGTTCGGATTTGGGAGGAGGGCGAAACGTCGCCACCCGATAAGGCTCGGCGACGAGCGCGGCCGGGGTGTCCGGGGATTCGTCGGGGTCGTCGCGTTGGATTTCGTTTCCGGGGTTTTCGTTCGTGGGGATGGGGGGGCGGGGGACGGGGTTGGCCGCCCGCGCCTTCTCGATGGCGGCGAGCACGGCGGCCCGTTGGAGCTCGGGATTGCGGAACCAGTCGGCAACCCAGATCCGGTGGAGCGTCCATCCGTGGCTTTGGAGGACGGCGTGTCGGAGGCGATCGCGGTCGCGGGCGCTTCTCGACGCGAGGTAGGACGGGCCGTCGCATTCGATGCCGAGAATGAAACGATCGGGCTGGGTTGGGTCGGCGACGGCGAGGTCGACAAACAAGCCGGCGACACCGAACCGGGACTGGGTGGGATGTCCGTGTTGGGCGAGAGCTGCGCGGATCGTTTCCTCGAACGGGGAGGAAGGCGGAGGCGCGGTGGCGGGGGACGGTGGGAGATTGCCGGATTCGGCGAAATGGAGAAACGCCTTCAGGGCATGGACTCCCTGACCGGAGGCGCGGTCGAGGTCGATGTCCTCGGCGCGGATGGAGGAGAAGGCGACGCAGCGTCGGCGGGCGCGGGAGATGAGGACGTTGAGCCGGCGTTCGCCGCCTTCGGCTCCGAGGGGGCCGAAGTTCATGCGCAGCAAGCCGTCGGGATCGCGGCCGTAGCCGATCGAGATGAAGACGACATCGCGCTCGTCGCCCTGGACGTTCTCGAGGTTCTTGACGAAGAAAGGTTCGTCGGGGCGCCCGTTGAAAAACGGTTCGGTGTCGGGGTTCTCCCGCCGGAGCAGTTCGAGTTCGTCGAGGATGGCCTGTTGCTGGCGGACGGAGAACGCGGCGACGCCGAGGGTGAGATCGGGTTGCCGCCGGGCGTGTTCCATGATGGCGCGGCAGACGGCTTTGGCTTCGACGCGGTTGGTTCCGGTGCCGCCGCTGTCGAAGACGCCGTCGCTGACGATGCGGAACTGGAGACCGAGGGATTCGTCGGTGGGATTGGGGCTTGGGACGATGAAGAGGCGGTCGTCGTAGAACTCGCGGTTGGAGACGGCGATGAGTGAGTGGTGGCGGGAACGGTAGTGCCAGCGAAGCATCGTCGCGGGGAGTCCGCGGGCGGAGCAGAGGCCGAGGATGCTTTCGACGTCCTGGACGGCGGCCGCGGCTGGAGCGGTTTCGCCTTGGGGTTCCGGGTCGTCATCGCCCGTGACGCGGGCGAAGAAGCGCGTGGGGGGCAGTTGTCGGTTGTCGCCGACGACGACGAGTTGGCGGGAGCGGGCGATGGCGCCGAGGGCGTCGACGGGTTGGATCTGGCTGGCTTCGTCGATCACGAGGAGGTCGAACTCGACCGCGCCCGGGGCGAGGAACTGGGCGACGGAGAGGGGGCTCATCATGAAGACCGGTTTGATGGCCTGGACGACGGATCCGGCGTCGCGAAGCAGCTGCCGGACGGGACGGTGGCCGCGTTTGCGTTCGAGTTCGCCGTTGAGGATGCCGACCGCGCCGACGCCTGCGTTCTGGGAGGGGAGGCCGGCGTGATGGGTGGCGAGGACGCGGAAACGCGCGACGGCGAGGCGTTCGCGATCGAGTTTTCGGAACTCCTCGACGAGTCGGGATTGGGATGCTCCGTCGAAGCGCGCGAGCTCGGGATTGAGCCGGGTCTGCTCGCGAAGGATCCGGGTGAAACAGGCGCGGAGGAACCCGTCGCGGGCGTCCTCGGTCGGGAGGGTGCCTTGGTGCAGCGCGTCGGTGAGCGGTTCGAGGCCGAGGGCGCGGGCTTCGCGTCGACGTGCGGCGTAGTGGGCCCACGGGAAGAGGGATCGGGGATCCCTGAGGCAGGCTTCGAGCCGGGCTTCGAGATCGTCGAAGGGGACCGACTCGGCGTCGTCGATTTGGAAGGCTTCGCGGACGTCGAGGTTGAAATCGGTGACCCAGGCGTGAACGACGGGGATGAGACCTTCCAGGTCCCGCGCGAAGTTCGCGGCGGGAGGTTCAAGGGCGGCGGGATCGGCGAGGGCGGCGACGATCCTTCGGAATGCGACATCGAGGCCGTCGGATTGCTGCGCCTCGACCCAGCGGACGACGGCGTCGAGGGCGGTCCAGTCCGATCGTTCGCGTCGCCACGCGTGCCCAAAGGCGCCCGCGCCGAGCGGATCGTTCGCGCGAAGCGTTCGAAGCGCGCGTTGACCGGTCACGAGCTGGTCCGTGAACTCGAGTCGTTCCTCGTGGGATTCGGGCAGGGGCGTTTTGGCGACGCCCCGGAGTTCGGCGAGGGCGCGGCGGTAGTCGCCGTTGAAGAACCGGAAGAACGAGGCTCCGTGGGCGCCGAGCGCGCCTCGGGTGGCGTCGAAGTCCTTCTCCCACGCGGACTCGGTGACCCGGGATTCGAATTGGGACGATGTCGTGTGGAAGTTGCGCCCAGCCGTCACGAGATCGCGGAGGTCATGGCGTGAAGTGTCCCAGAGCGGCGACACGATGGCGGTTCGGTCGATGGCGGGCGCGGCGACCGCGTGCCGGGCCAGGAGTCGGAGACGACGGGCGGCGGCGAGGTTGGGCGGGACTTCTGTTTGCAGGGCGTCGGCGAGGGCGCGGGCGGACGCGCGACAGGCTTTGAGGCGATCGGCCACTTCGGTGAGGAGGGCGACCACGCGATGGAGGTCGGTTGGCTGGAACCCTTCGTGGCGGACGCCGCGCCACGGGTTGTGGGATGGCGGACCCATCCGTTGGATGCGATCCGCGAGGTCGACGACGTGGGCTTCGCGGGAGGAGCGATCCGAGGCCGACCACGTTTCGGCGCCGACGAGGTCGAGGGCGGCGACGGACGGGGCGGCGTCGCCGAGGCGGATGAGTTCGCCGAGGACTCGGTACGGGGTGAGGCCCGTGGCGGGATGGGTCCGATGGAGGTTGTCGCAGTGGGCGTTGAGGGCGTCGCGGCGTGATTGGAGTCGCGCGAGGGTGTCGCCGGGTTCCTCGATGCGCGGCTTCCCGAGTCGCCAGGTTCGGCCGATCTCCTGAAGGACGGCGCGTTTGCTGGCCTTGTTGCTGTGCAGTTCGAGGCAGAGATCGCCGAGGCCTTCATGGACGAGCCGGCGTTGGACCACTTCGAGCGCGGCGAGTTTTTCGGCGACGAAGAGGACCTTTTTTCCGTCGAGGACGGCGGTGGCGATGATGTTGGTGATGCTCTGACTCTTGCCGGTGCCGGGTGGACCCTGGAGCACGAGGTTGTGCCCTTGGCGGACGAGTTCGATGGCCACGGTCTGGGAGGCGTCGGCGTCGACGACATGGTCGAGGCGCTCGACGGAGATGACGTCGTCGAGGTGCGAGGATTCCGGGATGGGATCCGGTGGCGGCGGGAACCCGGTGGAGAGCAGGGCGGGAAGAAACGGTTGGTCGAGGAGGGGTCGGTCGGTCGGCCAGGTTTCCGGGGAGAGATCCCGGTAGAGAAGCAGTTTGGCGAACGAGAAGCATCCAAGGACGGCCGCGTCGGGAAGGACCTCCCAGCCGGGTTGGGACGAGGCCATTTGCGCGACGGCCTGGAGGTACGCGGTCAGCGGGAAGGTGTCGTCCTCCGGGAACGGCGGCAGGGTCACGCCGAAGTCGGTTTGGAGCTTGGTTCGGAGCGACAGGTTCTCCTCGACGTCCTCGTCGCGGGCGCGGAGGACGAAGCGGTCGCTGGCGCTCCGCCGGGACAATTGGACGGGGACCAGAACGAGGGGGGCGTGGTGGGGCGAATGGGGTGAGTCGGGTTCGTTCCAGCGGAGTTGGCCGAGGGCGAGGTACAGCACGTTGACCCCGGTTTCCTCGAGGGTCGTGAGGGCGTCGCGCGAAAGATCGAGGAGGCGGCGTTGGAGGATCTCGGGAGGCAGCGACGTCTGGAGGCGGGCGTCCGTGTGGCGGCGCGGGATCCCGGTGTCGGGATCGACGGCGTCGTCGGCGGGAGGCAGCGCGGCTTCGTCGTCGGCGGGGGTGGTTTCGAGGGCGGGTGTGGGCTGGTCCGGGGTCTCGGTGCTGGCGGCTGGATCGGAATGGGTTTTGGAGGACGGCGTGGGAAGGGGGCTCGGAAGGAAGCTGAGGGCTTTGC
>JBFWOK010000091.1:0-27376 GCA_050250555.1 Limisphaerales bacterium | reverse complement strand
GCATCGAGCCGGAGCGCGTCCAGGTGGAACTCGGACTGCCAGTGGAGCGCGTTCTCCAGGAAGTAGCGCCGCACGTCGCTGCTGTCCGGCCCGTCGAAATTCAGGGCGGCTCCCCAGGGCGTCGAATAGCGGTTCGTGAAGTAGGGCCCGAACTCGCCGAGATAGTTCCCCTCGGGTCCCAGGTGGTTGTAGACCACGTCGAGGACCACCGCGAGACCGAGGGCGTGGGCGGCGTTCACCAGGCGCTTCAGACCTTCGGGACCGCCGTAGGAATCCTGCACCGCGAAGGGGTGGACCCCGTCGTACCCCCAGTTCCGCGACCCGGGGAACTGGGCCACCGGCATGAGCTCGACCGCGGTGACACCCAAGTCCTTGAGTCGTCCGAGGTGGGCGATCACTCCATCGAACGTCCCTTCCCGGCTGAACGTGCCGACATGGAGCTCGTAGAGCACGTAGTCCCGCAGGGGCAACCCGAACCATCCCTGGTCGGTCCATGCGTGGCCGGGCGCCACCACCCGGGAGGGACCGTGGACACCGGCGGGTTGCCAGCGCGATGCCGGATCGGGTCGCCCCGGGCCGTCGTCGAGGTGGATGAAATAATCCGTTCCGGGTGGCACGCCTTCCGCCACGACGCTGTGGTATCCCAACTCGTCCCGCGTCAACGGAATGCGGCGAACGTTCGCCCCTTGGAGCCGCACATCCGCCTGTCTCGCGAAGGGCGCCCAAACTCGAAACTCGCAATGGTCCGCGTCCAGCGGGATCGCGCCGAGGGTGACCTGGCTTGGGTTCATGGCGTCCCGCCTCTTGTGTCGGTGAAATGGCGGACTGGGCGATTGGCTTCGCGGATGGCTTTCTTCGGCTCGATGCGGTCTCTCTTCCTGGGCATGAGTTCTGGGGATCTCTCGGGATTCAAAGGACGGTTCCCGCGGGTATCGCCTGGTTCTTCGGAACGATCACGATGCCGTCGCGGACGTAGTAGAGGTCGTGGTCGAAGTCGGCGGGCTTGCCCTCCGGCGAGAGGACCACGCCGTCGCCGATCCGAGCGTTCTTGTCGATGATCGCGTTCTCGATCCGCACATTCCGACCGATGCCAATCCCGGGCTGGCCCGGTGGGGAATTCCCCCGTTGGGAAGAAGTCGACTCGAAGTAGTCGCTGCCGAGCATGACCGTTCGATGAAGGCGGCTTCCGGCTCCGATCACGCTCCGGATCCCCACCACGGATTCGAGGATCTCGCATCGGTCGAGCAGACAACCGTCGGCGACGACCGATCGCGCGACACGGACGTCCTCCATCTTGGTCGGGGGCAGCGAACGCGTCCGGCTGAAGATCGGAGCCGCCGGATCAAGGAAGTTGAACCGGGGCTCAGGCTTCGCCAGTTCGAGATTGGCTTCGAAAAACGATCGGATGGTCCCGACGTCCTCCCAGTACCCCTGGAAAACATAGGGACGCACGTCGGCGGATTGGATCGCCAGGGGAATCACGTGCTTGCCGAAATCCGTCAGGTCATTGTCGAGCAGCCTCATCAGCGCTTCGCGCTTGAAGACGTAGATCCCCATGGAAGCCAGGAAGAACTCCCCCTCGCCCTGGACGTTCAGCCGCGCCATTCCGTCCGCGTCCAGCTTCAGCGAATCCTGCTCGGCGGCCACCTTCGGCTTCTCGGCGAACCGCACGATCCGCATTTCGGCGTCCAACTCCAGGATGCCGAATCCAGCGACGTCCTGGCGCCTCACCGGGATCGTGGCCAGGGTCACGTCCGCCCCGGTGTCCTGGTGCCGCAGAATGAGATCCTCGTAGTCCATCCGGTACAACTGGTCGCCGCTCAGGATCAGGAGATGCTCGAAATCGTGGTCGGCGAGATGCGTCAGATTCTTCCGGATGGCGTCGGCCGTTCCCTGGTACCAGCTGGAATCCGCCGCCGTCTGCTGGGCCGCCATGATTTCGACGAATCCCTCGTGGAAATGGTCGAAACGGTACGACTGCGAGATATGCCGGTGGAGCGAAGCGGAATTGAACTGGGTCAGAACGTAGATCCGCCGGAGTCCGGAGTTGATGCAATTGGAGATGGGGATGTCGATCAGGCGGTACTTGCCGCCCAGAGGCACCGCCGGCTTGGAACGGTCCTTCGTCAACGGGAAGAGCCGTGTGCCGGCGCCACCGCCCAGGACGGCGACTAGAATGCTCCGATTCAGGATCCGACTTTTCTTCATGGGCGGGATTCTCCGGCAATCCGAAGGGACCCGGCTATTGGGGGGTTCGCGACGCGAACCTCAGCGAAACCAGTAGCCCCACGAAGCGGGCGTGGGACGTATGGGACGTATGGGACGTATGGGACTTGGTCTCCTTTGTTTCAGATGTGCCATATGTCCCATATGTCCTATATGTCCCACACCTCCCACACCTCCCACACCTCCCATACCTCCCATACCTCCCACTCCTTCTTTTCTACCCTTTTCCACCACGACGCACCCAATCTCCCAGCCATGGGCCGTCGCGACGGAGCTGCTCCAGCGAGAGCCGCGTCTTGCGCCTCCAATTGATGCGCTCCGTCGAGGTGCTCGGCGTGTTTTGGGAGGCGGTCTCCAACCACAGATCCTCGAGGTTCAGGAGCAGCCAGCGGGCTTCGCCCGACCGGAGGAATCCCACGATTCCCCGAAGGACGGACTCATCCGAAACGAAGCCCCTAGGCGAGCCGCGGCCCCGCGCCACCAGGTTCCGCAACGCGTCGACCAAGCGCTTCCGGTCGCGGAATTCCCGGGCGAGATCGCCTCGGCGGATCAGTCCCAGATCCGCGCGATCGGGCAGATCGAGCCCCCGCAGAAAAGCCGCGAACGGGGGCATGTCGTGGGTGTTCAGGCTGGCGACAACATCCGAAGGGGCGTCGCGCAAAGGACGACGCGGTCGCGGTCGGACTTCGTACTGGACGACATACATCCCGTTGACCCCGTGCCGCCGCAACGACTGGTCCACCTCCCTGGGGACGGTTCCGAGGTTCTCCCCCACGATCACCGCCCGGTGGCGGTGCGATTCGATGCTCAGC
The DNA here is from genome assembly GCA_050250555.1 of Limisphaerales bacterium. Taxonomy (GTDB): domain Bacteria; phylum Verrucomicrobiota; class Verrucomicrobiia; order Limisphaerales; family CAIMTB01; genus CAIMTB01. The sequence continues at coordinate 24,338 of JBFWOK010000091.1, read as the reverse complement.
ATCGCGTGGAACTCTTCGGCCGGATAGCCGACGTAGGCCCCGTGGGTGGCGGGCAGGCCCCGGGGAACCCAGTACAACCGATGGAGGCCCATCACGTGATCGATGCGCAGCATGCGCGCGAACCGAAGATGGTGCCGCAGATAGTCGCGAACATACGCATGTCCCCGTTCGCGACTCCGCCAGGGATGAATCGGAGCGAACCCCCAGTCCTGGCCCTGGGTGAAAACCGGATCCGGCGGGCACCCGCCCGAAGCGTCCAGCGCGAACACGTCCTGATGCCGCCAGGCGTCATATCCGGATCGGTGGGTCCCCAGCGGCAGATCCAGATAGAGGTCGACGTCCCTTCCCCGCGCCCGTTCCGCGACTTCGGACATCTGTTCCTGAACGAGCCACTGAACGAACTGATGGTAATTCCGGAGCGACGCCCGGCAGTCCGCGTCCCGCAATTCACCCCCGCGCATCCTCTCGGGCCAATCGGTCCACGCCCCACCGCGCTGCTCGTGCACAGCGCGGAAACGGGCGTAGTCGGCGAGTCGCGGATTCGCCCGCAGATGGGCTTCGAATTTCCGGCGCCTGGGCGAGGGCTTTGAAAAGAAGGAGCGACACAGCGCCTCGAGGACCCGGCGCTTGAGCGCCATCTGGGCCGGGTAATCGACAAGCGTATCCCGGCGGAGGCGTGTCAGTTTCGCGGTGAACGATTCATCGGCGAGGAGACGCCGGGCGGCCGGACAGGTCGCCAACTCCGGGATCCGTTCGATATCGAGGTAGAACTCATTCCAGAAGAGGCGGCTGACCGGGGAGTACGGGCTCGGCTCGCACGGGCGGTCGAGAAAGGCCGGCAACAGGGGCAGCGTGCCGACCATCCCGCCCCCTTCGTCACCCACCCAGCGGATGAAGTCGTCGAGATCACCCAGATCGCCTCCACCCCAACTCCGCTCCGAGTGAATCGCGTACAGCGGCGCGAACACACCCCATCGACGGCGGCGTCCTTGGCCCGCGAAGCACCTTTCCGGCGCGCAGAACACCTCGGTCGCCCAACAGCCGCCGCCTGCCTCGGCCACAAGCCGGTGATAGCCGGGCGGCAACCCCGTGAACGCGGGAAGACCGCGCGTGACGAACCAACTCCCGTCCAGACGCCGGGTCCGAAGGGTGGCCAACCGCTCCCACCGCGTCTCGATGTCCCGCGTCCCGCCATCATCCAGTTCCCAGCGGAGGCGCAGTACGCCGGTGGGACCGCCGTCCCGAAGCGTCAGGGGTATCGTCGTCCGCCGCCCCCGCCACGCCACATGCACGGGTTCCAAGGCCTGTCCCGCGGTCGTCCGCTCCGCGGCCAGAAGCGCCTCCGCGACCTCGCGCCGTCCGTTCACGGGAACGCCTAGGGCGCGGAGCACCCCGCGAAGCGCCTCCGGTGAAGCCTCGACCGACGCCCCCGCCATGTCCTGGTAGCCGGTCCGAACCCCATGGAAACGCGCGAGACGAATCAGATCGTCCCCAGGCGTCTCGGCGCGGCGAGGTCCGCCCTTCTTCGACTTCTTTTTCTTCATCCCGGCGGCGGTCGCGGAACCCCGGATCAGCGCAGAAACAAGGTCGTGAGACACGCCCGGCAGACGCGGTCGCCCTTGTCGGGTTTAATCCTCAGTCGGAAATGGGTGACTTCCCGCTCGCCCAGCGTCCATTCCTCGCGCTCGAAGCTCGTGCCGGGCGGGGCGAAATTGAATTCCTGCCGAAGCACGTCCCTGTACGAAATCCCGCCGTCCCGGGAGACGGAAAGGTGCAACTCCTGGGTCCGGACCTCGGAGGGTTCCTCGACCTCGATCCCGACCGACCGGATGGTCTGCGGGCGATCGAACGCGAGAATGAGGGTCTGCTCGCCGGGGGCATCCGCGATCCACCGGGTTCCGGAGGGTCCCCCGCGGCCGTCGAACGCGTTCTCGATCGGATTCCCGGTGGATTCCGACGTGACCAGCACCGTGGCGATCGCGGCGATGTCCAGAGTGTCCCGGGGAGCCCCGGGTGTCGCGGACCCGATCGCATCCGTCGTCGGTGTTGTTTTCAGAATCTGTTTTCTCATGAGGGTTGGAGCCGGACCTACCGGGGCTCGTCGATCAACTCGAGGATGCCACGCAGTGGGATGCCGACCCAGGTGGGGCGATTGTTGAGTTCGTAACCGAGTTCGTACATCGCCTTGTTGAGGATGTAGGCCTGCAGGAGGATGCGCAGCTCGGCCTGGCTGGAAGGAAGGACCGGGGACCGTCCCATGGCGCGCAAGTATTCCCGCAGGAAGGCCCGGCCCACCGAGACGTTCCAGACCCTCGCCCAGGTATCGAACTCGGAAAGATTCTCGGGGGGAAGGCTTCCCCGCTCGATCTGCTGATGGAGTCCGGCGTAGGCGGCGTAGTGGAAGGAGCGGATCATTCCCGCGACATCCCGGAGGGGCGATCGCTTGATCAGCCGTTCGCTCAGGGCGACGGCCGGTTCCCCCTCGAAATCCAGGATGACGTAATCCTTGCCGGTCCAAAGAACCTGGCCCAGATGGAAATCGCCGTGGATTCGGATGCGCTTGGCGGAAATCCGGCTCTCGAACACGGGCTTGTAGCTCTCGATGATCCTGCCTTCGAGGGCCAGGACCCGTTCGGCGGCGGGAACCACCGTGGCGGGCAGGCCTTTCACCTGCTTCCGGAGAAGCCGGAGGCTCTGAATCGCGAGGTTGCGCATCGACTGGTAGAGTCCCCGCACGTAGTGCGGTGTGAAGGACTCGGGCGCGAAGACGGGATCATCCGGTTCGGACGCCAGGATCATGTGCATGGCCGCCGTCCGCTCACCGAGGAGCCGGGCGGATTCCAGAAAGGTTCCGATGATGTCCTCGACCGGTTGCGGATCGGAATCGCCGAGAACGGCGAGCAGGTCGCGACTCAGCGTCGGGGACTTCTCACCCTTCGCCTGGAGGGCGCCGACGCGGTCGTAGTATCGGCCCAACGCGTCCAGGGCGGCCTCCCAGGCATCCTTGCCATTGAGGACGAAAGACGACGCGATGGCGAGGGTGAGGGTTTCACGGTTGGAGCCGTGGTATTCGAGGGAACCCGCGAGCGGCGGGATGTTTGGAAACGCCTTCTCGGTCAGGAACCGCCCGATTTCGAGGTCCGGATTCACCCCGACGTCGAGCCTTCGGAACAGCTTGAGAATCACCTGATCCCCGTAGCGCACCGAGGAATTGCTCTGCTCGGATTTGAACGGTATCGGCTGGGGCGGAGGCCCGTCGCCGAGAATCTGACGGAGCGCCGGCGTTCGCGTCCCCTCGACAGCCCCGCGAACGCCACGGCTGCCGCGGCGGCCAGTGACCATGTCGAGGAGGGCACTGCAGAAGGCGGGGCTTCCCAAGGCGTCGTACAACACACCCTGCGGACCGTCCTTCACGTTCAGGTCGGCGACGATCAGGCCGGGTGATTCGGACCGAACAGCCTTGGCCAGGGCGCCCGAGGCGAAGGCCAGGGGCATGGAATAGGTTTCCGGATCGCTCTGGACGTACTCGACCTGGACGAGGGTGAGATAGCCCAGGTCCTTTCCGTTGTTCTGCAAGGGGACCGCCTCGGTGAGTGAGAGCTGCTTGATGTGCCTGGCCTTCCCCCCGAACCACCGCTTGGTGCGGATATAGTCGGTGAGCACCGACTCCAGGTTGTTCCTCGCGCGGCCGACGAGCACATCGCTCCATTCGCCAACCACCGTGATCGTCCGCGGAACGAATCCCCCGGTTGTCGCGCCGGCGCCGGAATCGTGCGTCCTGGTTTCGAGGGAGAACCAGTAGAACGAATGGGGCCCCATCGTCAGAAAATAGGGCCTGTCGGCGATCACGGGAAAATCGGTGCGCCCAAAAAGCTCGACGGGCACCCGGTCCTTGAAGTCGGCGAGGTTGAGTTCGACCGGTTGAACGAAGCGCGAAAGGTTGGCGACGACGAGGAGGGTCTCGTCCCCGTGACGGAGGATATAGGCCAGGATTCTCCGGTTCTCGGGCTGCAGGAACTCGCACTTCCCCTCCCCCAGCGCCTTCCAGCGCTTGCGGAGCGCCAGAAGGCGTCGCATCCACCACAGGAGGGAGCTGGGACTGCCAAGCTGCGCCTCGACGTTCACCGCCTCGTAGTGGTACTCCGGATCGTAGATGATGGGCAGGTAGAGCGCCTGCGGATTGGCCCTCGAAAATCCGGCGTTCTTGTCCGAACTCCACTGCATCGGCGTCCGGACCCCGTTCCGATCCCCCAGGAAGATGTTCTCACCCATCCCGATTTCGTCGCCGTAGTAGAGAACCGGGGTTCCCGGGAGGGAAAACAGGAGCGCGTTCAGGAGTTCGATCCGCTTGCGGTCATTTCCGAGGAGCGGCGCGAGGCGGCGCCGGATGCCCAGGTTCAGCCGCGCCTGCTGCACGTGGGCGTACATCCGATACATGTAGTCCCGCTCTTCGTCGGTCACCATTTCGAGCGTCAGTTCGTCGTGGTTCCTCAGGAAAAGCGCCCACTGGGCGGTCTCGGGAATCGCGGGCGTCTGCTCGAGGATGTCGATGATCGGCGTGCTGTCCTCCATCCGCAGCGCCATGAACAGGCGCGGCATCAGGGGGAAATGGAACGACATGTGGCACTCGTCGCCGATTCCCTCGCCGAAATAGGCGACCGCGTCCTCGGGCCACTGATTCGCCTCGCCAAGGAGCATCCGATCCCCGTAGTTCCGGTCCACGTGGGCGCGAAGCTTCTTCAGCGCGGCATGGGTTTCCTTGAGGTTCTCACAACTCGTCCCCTCCCGTTCGTAGAGGTAGGGAATCGCGTCGAGGCGGAGGCCGTCGACACCCAGGTCGAGCCAGAAGTCCATCACCTTGACCATCTCGTCGAAGACCTCCGGGTTGTCGAAATTGAGGTCCGGTTGGTGCGAGAAGAAACGGTGCCAGTAGTAGGCGCCGGCCTTGTGGTCCCAGGTCCAGTTCGACACCTCGACGTCCTTGAAGATGATGCGCGTGTCGACGTACTTCTCCTGGGTGTCGCTCCAGACGTAGAAATCCCGCCACCGGCTGCCGGGTTTGGCGCGGCGCGCCCGCTGGAACCACGGGTGCTGGTCGGAGGTGTGGTTCATGACCAGCTCGGTGATGACCCGAAGCCCCCGCTCGTGCGCCTCGCGGAGGAACACCTTGAAATCGGCCAACGTCCCGTAGCTGGGGTGCACGTTGAAATAGTCGGCGATGTCGTATCCGTCGTCGCGAAGCGGCGACGGATAGAACGGAAGGAGCCAGAGAGCCGTCACTCCCAGGTCCTTCAGGTAGTCCAGCCGGCTGGTGAGACCGCGGAAGTCCCCGATCCCGTTGCCGTCGCCGTCGCAGAACGCGCGAACATGCAGTTCGTAGATGACTCCGGTCTTGTACCAGGACGGGTCCTTCTCGAGCACGGGCTGGGATTTCGCGCGACCCGGCCGGTTTGACTTGGTGATCGATGGCATATCGGGGTGTTGGCTTGGGGGCTGGCTACAGATAGTAGTCGAAATCCTGCTCCGTCTGAACCCGCTTCCGGAGCCGGAAGACATGGGCCTGCGCGAACTGTGGATTCAGTTCCACGTAGTTCCTCGGCCCGGTCCACAGGTACCGCGCATCCGTGAGCAGATCGTGCATCTGGTGGGTTCCATGCGGCGCAATGCCCCAATCCTCGATCGGAAGCACAACCCAGCCGCTCTGGACGTGGCGCGGATCGAGGTTCACGACGACCAGGATGATGTTCGCGCCGTCCTCGCTCGACTTGGTGAACGCAATGAGCTGGTCGTTGTCGAGGGGATGAAACCGCAACCGGGCGTTGCTCCGCAGCGCGGGGTTGTCCCGGCGGATTCGGTTGATCCGCCGGATGAGCTCGGTGAGGTTGCCCGGGGCGTCCAAATCCCAGGTCTTGATCTCGTACTTCTCGGAATTGAAATACTCCTCGCCTCCGGGGTCGCGGGGATCGTTGACCGCCAGCTCGAAGGCGGGCCCATAGATCCCGTAGCTGGCGCCGAGCGTCGCCGCGAGGACGAGACGCGCGGCGAAGGCGGGACGGCCGCCGTATTGGAGATACAGGGGAAGGATGTCCGGGGTGTTGGGCCAGAGATTGGGTCGGAGGAACTCGGCCACCTCCGTCGTGGTGAGCTCGGTGAGGTACTCGGTGAGCTCCTCCTTCGTGTTGCGCCACGGGAAATAATTGTAGGACTGGGTGAACCCGAGTTTGGCCAGCCGATACATGACCTTCGGCCGGGTGAAGGCCTCCGACAGGAAGATCAGGTCCGGGTGCCGCCCCTTCAGCTCGGTGATGCACCACTCCCAGAACGGAATGGCCTTGGTGTGCGGATTGTCGACACGAAACACCGTCACGCCCTCGCCGATCCAGAATTCGAAGATCCCCTTCAGTTCCTTCCACAGGCTTTCCCAGGCTTCACACTCGAAGTCGAACGGGTAGATATCCTGGTATTTCTTGGGCGGATTCTCGGCGTATTGAATCGTGCCGTCCGGGCGCTTCCGGAACCACTCCGGGTGCTCCGTCACGTAGGGATGGTCCGGCGCGCACTGGAACGCGATGTCGAGCGCGATCTCGATCCGGTGTTCCCGGGCCGCCGCGACCAGATCGCGGAAATCCTGGAGCGTACCGAGTTCCGGGAGGATCGACTTGTGGCCGCCCTCGGCGGCGCCAATGGCCCACGGACTCCCGGGCTCGCCGGGTTGGCAGGTCGGATTGTTGTTCCTGCCCTTCCGCGCCGTCCTCCCGATCGGGTGGATCGGCGGCATGTACAGCACGTCGAATCCCATCTCCGCCACCCGCGGCAGGCTGGCCCGGACGTCCGTGAGCGTGCCATGCCGTCCCTCCTTGCCGAGAGAACGCGGAAACAACTCGTACCAGGCCCCGAAGCGCGCCAACTCCCGATCCACCACCACGCCCAGATCCCGCGAATACCGGGTGGCGAACCGACGATCCGGCGCGCGCGCCATCATTTCCGCGAGGCCCGGCGACAGCGCCAGCTCGATCCGAGCGTCCAAAGCCGCCGCATCATCCGTCGCCAGAACCTCGGCCCACGCTCCCAGTTGGGAAGCATCACCCCCAACCGCCCGCGCGGCCGCCGCTCGGACCAGTTGGGCCCCGCCAAGCAGGTCGACGGCAAGGTCCTGCCCGGCCTGGTGCTTCTTGTGCAAGCCGTGTTTCCAGGTCGCGAAATGATCGACCCACCCCACCACCGAGTACTGGTATCCGCCCAACTGCTCGACCGCGAAACGCGCGCGCCACCGATCGTTCCCCACCGATTCCATCGGCGACTCCTTCCAATCCTTCTCCCCGTCCCTCCGATGAAGGACGGCCGCCGCGACCTGATCATGGCCATCCGTGAACACGTCCGCCTCGACGATCACCGATTCCCCCGCGGTTCGTTTGATGGGAAACCGACCGCATTCGATCTCCGGATTCACGTTCGAAACGACAACCCGTCGCCGTCCGTCGGGAGCATTCCTGGCAGGATTCTTCATAGGGCTCGGTGAAGGCGGAGTCTTGGAGCGCGGCGGATGGGTGGGAATCCGACTCGATCCCATCTTCCGACCGCCGGCTACGGGGCCCGCTCCGTCCCGACGAGGCTAGCGACGCCCACCCCACGGGTCCACCGGCGCAACCCCCAAGCGGAGGTAGGCGAAACGCTGAGGGGGGATCCGAAGGATCCCGGGGTGCGGCGATGATTCCGGTGGATAGGGCGCAGTCACCGGATATCAGCATGAGACGCCGTCGGAACGGGCCGCTCCTAGGAGCGCCCCAAGCCCCAGGCGTGAATCGGCTGGGCCGATGACCCACCGGAAATATCGAGGAACCGATGCTCCCGCCCGGCCCGCCGGTCACTTGGCTCCAAGATACTTCTGAAGCGTCTCGCGGTAACCCCGGCTCATCGTGAGTTTGGTGCCGTCCTGAAGGAAGACGACATACTCGCCATGGAACATCGGCTGCATCTCCCGAACCCGATCGAGGTTCACCAGGGTCGATCGCGCGATCCGGATGAACCGCCGGCCATCCAGTCGGTTCTCGAAGTTCGAAATCGTGTCCCGAACCAGGTGAGCCTCCCGGCCCACGTGGAGTTTCACGTAGTTGTCCTGCGCCTCGATCCAGTCGATGTCGGTCGGACGAAGAAAGATGACGCGACCGTCGAGCTTCACGGCAATGCGGTCCGGTCCGGATTGGACCGACTCGATCAGGGCGGTCAGGCGTTCCGTCAGATCGCTAGGACCCGAGGCCTTCGGCGTCAGACTCTGACGAATCCGGCTCACCGCGTCCTTGAGTCGATCCTTGTCGAACGGTTTCAGCAGATAGTCGAACGCGTGAAACTCGAAGGCCTTCACGGCGTATTCGTCGAACGCCGTCACGAAGACCACCAGCGGCATCGGACCGGACTTCAGTTCGGAGAGCACTCCGAACCCGTCCAACTCCGGCATCTGGATATCCAGAAAGACCACGTCCGGCTTCTCGCGCTGGATCGCGCCGACCGCCTCCCGGCCGTCCCCGCACTCCGCCACGATTTCAACCCCGTCCTCCTTCGAGAGCAGGGATCGAAGGCGGTCTCGAGCCAGGGGTTCGTCGTCGACGATGATGACGCGCATGGTTGAAGCGATCATTGAGTTTTACAGGGGCGGAATCTGCCCGATACGTCCCATCGGAACAAGAGAACAAGCCCGCGAAGTGATCGGCGCCCCGGCAAATCCTCTTGCCGGACTCCGGGCCTCGCGGCGAAGGATCCCTTCCCTGAGGCCGCCGGGACCTGGCCGCGTGAACCATGACCTCCCTCTTTCCGCGTACTCCCGTATTGTTGCTTGCCAGCCTTCTGACGTGGTCCGCGACGGCGGTTGAACTCCCGGGGAAGGCGACGCGAAGGGCTTCGCTTTTGGAAGCGCCGAGATCCACTGGATTGAGCCCCTTCCACCCGGACCCCCGATGGCGATTCAGCCCACCCGCTCCCGCCACAGCCGGCGATTCCGGGACGTTGGCGCCGTTCTTCCCGCCCTCGCGGGTTCGAGGGAGTCCTCCGGCTCCGTCCGCCGTCACAATCGGTTCAAAGCCTCCGTCGCCGGTTTCCCAACCGAGGACGGGCGCCGGCATGGCGGCCCGATCGCAGCGGGAGCTTCACGAGCGCCTCGCGGATTGGCGGGATCGCCACGGCCCAGCCCTCCCTCTCGTGTTCATCGTCCTGTTCGTTCTCAACACGGTGGCCTGCCTTCCCGCCGGCGTGATGACGCTCGCCGGCGGATTCCTGTTCGGTCCGCTGCTCGGAATCGTGTGCGTCTGGACGGGCGCCATCCTTGGTGCCTCCGCGGCATTCGGAATCAGCCGCCATTTCGGGCGGGACTGGATCCGACGGCGCCTCGCGCGCCGCCCCCTGCTTTCTGCCGTGGAGCAGGCGGTTTCCGAGGAAGGCTGGAAGATCGTGATCCTGACCCGCCTGGCGCCCGGATCACCGTTCTTCCTCCTGAACTACCTCTTCGGCCTCACCCGGATCCGTTTCCGGGACTATTTCTGGTCGACCGCCGTCAGCGTGATTCCCGGGAGTTTTCTCCTCGTCTACCTGGGGTCCCTCGGGGAATTGGCCGTGTCGGGAAGGATCCGCTCGCCCGCCGAATGGGCTCTCTACGGCGCGGGAGCGGTTGCGTTGCTCGGTGCCGTCTGGCTCATCGCCCGTCGCGCGAAAGCCATCCTCCGGCGAAAGCTCGATCCACCCCATCCACGACCGGCAACGAACGAGGATCACTCCGCGACAGGTTCTTGAGCACCCCGACCTTCGAGACCCCGCCGCCCACCGGCGAACGCCATGAAGTAGAGCACCGGAACCGCCATCCGGCTGATCAACAGCGAGGCGATCTCTCCCGCCATCAGCGAAATCGCCAACCCCTGGAAGATCGGATCGAAAAGGATCACCATCGCGCCCGCGACCACGGCCATTGCCGTCAGCAGCATCGGCCGGAACCGCACGGCCCCCGCGTCGACCACCGCCTGGCCCAGGGGCATGCCTTCCCGAATCCGTTGCTCAATGAAGTCCACGAGGATGATCGAGTTTCTCACCACGATCCCCGCCCCCGCCATGAAACCGATCATCGACGTGGCCGTGAAAAAGGCGCCCAGCAGACCGTGCGCCGGCAGGATTCCCACGAGCGAAAAGGGAATGGCCATCATCACCAGGACGGGCGTCACGAACGACCGGAACCAGCCGACCATCAGGACGTAGATGAGGATCAGAACCGCGCCGAAGGCCAAACCCAGATCGCGGAACACCTCGAGGGTGATGTGCCATTCGCCATCCCACTTCAACGCGGGTTGGGCGTCCGAAAACGGCATCGACGCGTTCAGGATGGGAGGCCCGCCCTCCCCCATCCCAGCCACCCCGGCCGGGAGTTCCCGCAGTTTCTGATTCATCGCCGCAATCGCGTAGACCGGGCTCTCGACAATTCCCGCGACATCCCCCACGACGTAGGTCACCGGCATCAGATTCTTCCGATGAAGACTCCGTCCGGCGGTGGTCGTTTCCGTTCGGACCAATTCCCGGAGCGGGATCAGCGGCGGAGCCCCCTGGCCGGGCTCCGGGAGCGCGTTCCCATCGCCGGACCGCAGGCGGATGGCCAGGAGTTCCTCGGGCCGCGACCGCATCGACCGGGGGACCTCGAGGACAATGTTCACGTCCTCCTTCTCCTCGGGAACGTGGAGGAGGTCGATCGACAGACCCTCCACCGCGATCCGAAGCGTGCGTGAGATCGCGTCGGCGCTGATCCCGCCGAGGGCCGCCTTTTCCTTGTCGATCACGAACCGGGTCTTGGGACGGTCGTCCTCGACATACCAGTCCACGTCCACAACCCCCGGCGTTTCCTTGAAGATCCGCCGCACCTCGGTCGCCAACGCCAGTCGCGATTCCTCCGTCGGCCCGTAGACCTCCGCGACCAGCGTCTGCAGGACCGGCGGCCCGGGTGGCACCTCGGCGACCGCCACCCGCGCGCCGTACCGTTCGGCGATCGCGGCGACGGCGGGCCGGACCCTCTTGGCGATGTCGTGGCTCGCGGCCTTGCGCGCGTGCTTCGGCAACAGATTGACCTGGATGTCGGCGACATTCGCGCCGCGACGAAGGAAGTAGTGCCGAACGAGGCCGTTGAAATTGAAGGGACCGGCGATGCCCGCGTAGATCTGGTAGTCGGTGACCTCGGGTTCGACGCGGACCACCGCGGCGATCTCGCGCGCGACTTGGGTGGTCCGCTCCAGGGCGCTGCCTTCCGGCATGTTCAGGATCACCTGGAACTCGGACTTGTTGTCGAACGGCAGCATCTTCACCTGGACCCAGCCCCAGACCACCGTGCCCATCGCCGCGCCGAGAAGCAGGGCGTTGAACCCCAGGAATGCCCAGCGCCAGCGCGCGCGCTCCACCATCGGCACCATCACCCGGCAGTACAGCCGCGTGAAAAAGTCGGACTGATACGCGGACGTGTCGATCCCGTGGGTTCCGCCGCCCTCCACCGAGGCCTTCGGGGTCGTCAAATGGCTGTGGCGGGTCGCGAGCGCCTTGAGCCGGTCCGCGCCCTTCCACCAGGCGAGCATCCGGACCGAGGCCCAAGGGGTCACGAGGAACGCGATCAGCAGCGACCAGAACATGGCGGCGCTGGCACCGATCGGAATCGGACGCATGTACGGCCCCATGAGACCGCCGACGAACGCCATGGGAAGCACCGCCGCGATGACGGCGAAGGTCGCGAGAATGGTCGGGTTCCCGACTTCGCTGACGGCTTCGAGGGCGATCTCCGACCAGCCCCTGCCGGCGTTGCGGGGAAGATGGAAGTGCCGGACGATGTTCTCGACCACGACGATCGCGTCGTCCACGAGGATCCCGATGCTGAAGATCAGCGCGAAGAGGGTGATTCGATTCAACGTGAAGCCGAGGAGGTAGAAGACGAGAAGCGTGAGGGCGAGGGTCGCCGGAATGGCGACGGCGACGACGCCGGACTCCCTCCACCCGAGGGTGAACCAGATCAGCACCGCGACGCTGAACACCGCGATGCCCATGTGGATCAGGAGTTCGTTCGATTTCTCGGCGGCGGTTTCACCATAGTGCCTCGTCACCGAAACGGTCACATCGGAGGGAATGATCTCACCGCGGAGAAGATCCACCTTGCGCAGGACGTCCTTCGCCACGGTGATGGCGTTCGCACCCGGTTGCTTCGCCACGGTCAGTGTGACGGCGGGCTCCTCGCCCGACGGGCCCGCGGAATCGCGCGAACCCGCGGTGCCGGAGGAATGGTTCTCTCCATCGCGTCCCGCGCCGGTTCCGAAAAGCACATAGCTCGAAGGCTCCTCGGCGCCGTCCAGGATTTCGGCCACCTCCCGGAGGTAGATCGGCCGTCCACCATGCACCCCCACCACCACCGCGCCCACGTCGTCGACCGAACGCAGGAAGGCGCCCGTGTCCACAAGCACCTCGAGGTTGGCGGTGGTCAGGCCGCCCGCCCTGGATTCCCGATTCGCCTGTTGCAGCATGGGCACCAGCCCCAGCGGACTCAGGTTCCGCGCCACCAGCTCGGCCGGATCCAGCCGGACACGAACCTGCCGCCGCGCCCCGCCGAGGATCTGGGTTTCGGCCACCTGCTTCACTTGCTTCACCGAGTCATCCACCTGCGCCACCAATCGGCGAAGCGTCCGGGAATCGTACCGTTCGCTATGAAACGTGAGCGCCAGCATCGGTACATCATCGATGGTCTTCGGCTTGATCAGCGGGTGCGTGACCCCGTGCGGGATGCGGTCGAAGTTTCCCGAGAGTTTCTGGTTCAGGCGGACCAGACTTTCCTCCAGGGACGAACCGACCCGAAACCGGACGATCACCAGCGATTCACCATCCCGGGACGTGGAGTAGAGGTATTCGACCCCTGGAATCTCCCAGAGCAGCTTCTCCATCGGGCGAGTCGCGCGTTCCTCGACCTCCCTGGCGGAGAAGCCAGGCATCGACACCATGACATCGACCATCGGGACCTTGATCTGGGGCTCCTCCTCGCGGGGCAGAAGAACGACGGCGAACACACCGAGGAGCACAGACGCCACCACCAGGAGCGGCGTGAGCTTGGAATGGATGAACGCGGCCGCCATCCGGCCCGCGATGCCGTGCGGTCCGCGAACCACACCCGCTTCCGAAGGTGTCCCACCCGAGGTTTCGGGATTCGGCTGGGTAAGGCTCATGGAGATTGGGAAACCACCCGCTGACCGTCGCGCACCACCGCGCGAGCATCGGCAATCACCGTCTCCCCGGCATCCAACCCGGCGAGAACCTCGAGATCATTTCCAAGCCGCTTCCCGGTTCGGACGATCCGAAGCCGAGCCCGCCCGTCGGCGACGACCCGGACAAGCTCCATCTGCCCGCGCGTCGACACGGCCGCCGCGGGGACCGTGATGACACGGGATTCGTCGATCGGAAGCGCCATCCGACCAAACCAGCCACCGCGCGCCCCGGAATCCGGCGGAAGATCCAGGCGCACCCGGAACGTCCGCGTCAACGGATCGGCGGACGGTTCAATCTCACTCACCTTTCCCGTCACGGATCCCGATCCCGCGTCGAGCCGAATCCCCAGTTCCTGTCCAAGTCGCACCCACCGGGACAGGGTCGCGGGGACATCCGCCTCGAATCGGAGCGCCCGGGGGTCTTCGATCTCCAGCAGGGGGCGTCCCGGAACCGCCAGATCGCCCACATCGGCCATCCGACGGGTCACCACGCCGCGAAAGGGTGCCGCGATTCGCGCGTAGCCCAGCATCGCCTCGGCTTCGACGACCGACGCCCTGGCGACGCCACGACGCGCCTCCACGCCCTCGAACTCCGCCCGAGTGATCGCTTCCTGTCGGAACAACCGCTCAAGCCTTTCGAAATCGCGCTCCGCCTGCAGCGCGACGGTCCGGGCCTGTTCCAATTGGGCCCGGATCTCCCGGACATCCAACTCCACCAGGACATCGCCAGCCTCCACTTCGAGCCCCGGGAACGCGTGCATGCGGTCGATCCGCCCGCTGACCTTCGACTCGATCGCCGCGCGGGTCCGTGACCGGACAGTGCCGGTCACTTCTTCGAAGGCGCGGTTCGAGCCCGCGCGGGCGACCGCCGTGCCGACCTGAACGGCCGGAAGTTCGGCCACGGGTTCCAAGACGGCCTCCCGGTGGCATCCGAACCCCAGGAAAGCCACGGCGAGCCAACCGATTCGGCGGGCGGGGGATCCCATCAGCCTCCGCAACACGTGCCCTCCTTGCCGACCCCGGCCTTCCTCAGGATGATCTCGGCCGGGCAGAACCCCGTCAGCGCGGACTGGATCAGGTTGACGCCGACGAAAACGCCGAGGAACAGCCATCGTTCGTCCACCCAATGGGCGAGGGCGACGCTGGTCAGGACCATCGTTCCCGCAAGGATCCGAATCGCATTCTCCATTTTCATTGTTCACTCCTCTTTCTTTTCTTGGGCGTTCCAACCCCATCTCAACCCACCCCATTCCATCCGACGCGGCGAACCGTTCCGTTCGTTGTTGCCATCCGCGAACCGCCGCGCCATCTTCCGCCGCACGGGTATATGCTTATTCACTCATATATTGGCTGTCAATCATGGTCATGAAGCGCAGGAAACTTTCCGATGCCGCCATTGAACTGATCGCCGCGCGCTTCCGCGTGCTCGGCGAGCCGATGCGCCTGAAGCTCCTCATCGCGCTCGAGGAACGGGAGCGCAACGTCTCCGATCTCGTGAAGGCGACCGGCGCGACCCAGGCGAATGTCTCCCGGCACCTTCAGACCCTGACGGAGGCCGGGATCCTCGACCGGCGCAAGGAAGGCCTGAACGTGTACTATTTCATCGCCGACCCGGGGATCTTCCAGCTTTGCGAGCAGGTGTGCGGCAGCCTGCAACGGAGGCTCGGAGCCCAGGCCCGCTCGCTGGGTTTCCCGGCGTGACGCCGGCCTCTCCATCGCCGCCGCGGCGCTCGCGCGGGGGAGGATGGGTGGCCGCCCAGACGGTCCTGATGTCCGCCCTGGTCTTCTCCGGTCCCGCGGATCCGGGCCGCTGGCATTCGGTGCCCGGGATCCTCGCCGGCGCCCTTCTCTTTCTGGTCGCGGCGGTCCTCGGGGTTGCCGGGGTCATCCAGCTGGGACGGAACCGGACTCCGTATCCCGAACCCCGGGCGGATTCGGTCCTGGTTCGCGACGGCGTCTACGCCTGGTGCCGCCATCCGTTGTACGCCTCCGTGATCGCCGGCGGACTCGCGTGGGCCCTGATCTGGCAGAGCGGCTGGACCCTGGCGCTGGCCGCCACTCAAATCGCGTTCTTCCACGCCAAATCGACCAACGAGGAACGGCGCCTGCGGCGGCAGTTCCCCGAATATGCGGACTACGCGCGCCGGGTGAAACGGTTCGTGCCTGGCCTTTTCTGAGGCGACGGTCGCGGACGCGCCGCGCGCGAACGAAGTGGCGGACCGATCAGCTTTTCTTGACCCGCGACTTGTCGGTCAGCGACCCAAGGAACGCGGCCACCGATTTCACCTGGTCCTCGGACAATTCGATTCCGAGCTGGTGCCACGCCATCTTCCGAACCGCGTCCTCCAAGGTCGCGACCTGGCCCTTGTGGAAATAGGGATGCGTCAGGGCGACGTTTCGAAGCATGGGAACCTTGAACTTGAAGTCGTCGTCCTCATCCTTGGAAACAACCGATCGCCCCTTGTCGTCGGATGGGAACGGTTTGACGAGCCCCACCTTCTGGTAGACTTGGCCCCCCAGGACCGCGCCGTAGTGGCAGGTGGTGCAGCCGAGGGCCAGGAATTGCTCGAGCCCTCGGGCCTCGATGGACGTCAGAGCCTTGTCGTCCCCCCGCAGATAGTCGTCGAAACGGTCATGGGTCACGAGGGTGCGTTCGAAGGCGGCGATCGCCCGGGCCATGTGGTCGTAGGTCACCGGCTGGGGCGACTCCGGAAAGGCCGCGCCGAACAGTTCCCGATACTTCGCACTTCCCGAAAGTCGTCCGACCACTTCGGCTTCGTCGGGCATCGCCATCTCAACCGGGTTGAGCACCGGACCCTTCGCCTGCGCCTCGAGATCCTCCGCGCGCCCATCCCAGAATTGGGCGAATTGAAACCCGGCGTTCAGGGTCGTGGGCGAATTCCGCCCGCCGCGTTCCCCGAAGGCTCCCGGCGACGTGGGCTCGTTGTCGACGCCGCCCCGAAGCTCATCCACGCGGTGGCAGGAATTGCACGACTGGCTTCGATTCTTCGAAAGGTCGTTTTCGAAATACAATTCCCTTCCCAGTCGTACCTGGGCCAGGGTGTCCTTCTCGGCGCCCGACATCTTCCCCGGAACCGGGCTGATGAAGTCGAGCGCCCGCGAGCGCAACGCGTTCGCTTCGGGATCCGCCGCGCGGAGCCCAGACGATCCGAGTCCTCCCAGCGCGGCGATCACGATCCCGAGCCTCATCATTCCGACCGGCCAGCCATTCAACAGCGCGTTCATAGTCCTTCAGGGTTCAGGGTTTTGCCTCGTCGGCACCGACTTAGGACCGAACGCGGGAGGACTCAAAGATTTTGGGGCGAATTGGCACGGCGTTCCCGGCGGCGCCACATCTCGGGGTGTGGACGGTCCCGCACGGTCGGGGTCGGGGTCGGCGTCAGTATCGTGGACAAGAACAAGAACTGAAAAATCAGGAGCTGGCTGAAGGAGATCCATTTCCGCTGTTAACCGCCCACGCCAATGGGTGACCCCTCGGTCGGTTCGAGAGAAACCGAGGTGACCCCGCCCCGCCCCGCTGGTAGCGTCGCCCCACATTGCGCCGTCCATCGCTCAGCCCCGTCGTCCGTCTCCTCCGCGAACTCATCGCGCTGCCGAGCGTCAATCCCGCGTTCCTCGCCGAGGATCCCACCCTCTCGGGTGAACAACGAGTCGCCGATTACCTCGCGTCCCTCGGCGCCCGCGCGGGTTTGTCCGTCGATTTTCAGGATGTCGTTCCCGGTCGCCGCAACGTGATCCTCCGCTGCGCGCCAAAGGGTGCCGTCCGCCATCGCGTCCTCCTCGCACCCCACCTCGACACCGTCGGAAGCGTCGACGGTTCCCTCGCCATCTTCACCCCGGTCGTGGCCGGCGGTCGGGTCTGGGGCCGCGGCGCCTGCGACACCAAGGGCAGTGTCGCCGCCATGCTCACCGCCCTCTTCGCCGTGGCCGCCAGCCCTTCCCGGCCATCGGCGACTGAGATCGTCTTCGCGGGCCTCGTCGACGAGGAGAACAAACAGATGGGCTCTCGCGCGCTCAGCCGGTCCAGGCTGAAGGCCGACCTCGCGGTCGTCGGGGAACCCACGCGCCTCGAGGTCGTCACCGCCCACAAGGGCGACGTCTGGGCCCGCGCCGAAACCCGGGGCAAAGCCGCGCACGGAGCCCGGCCGGAACTTGGGGTCAACGCCATCCATGCGATGGCCCGGGTCGTCGAACTCCTCGAGGGCGCTTACGCGGCGGAACTCGCGCGCCGTCCGCGCCACCCGCTGGTGGGCGGCCCGACCATCAATGTAGGAAGGATTCGCGGCGGCACCCAGCCCAACATCGTTCCCGATCGGTGCGTCATCGACATCGACCGCAGAACGGTCCCCGGCGAGACCGAAGCCGGAGTCCAACGAGAGATCGGGCGGTTCCTGCGTCAGAACGGGGTGAATGCGAAGCTTCTGGATCTGAAGGGGGTCTCGGCGCCCCCGCTCGAGACCGATCCCGATCTGCCCTGGGTCCGGACTTTCCTCGAGGCGACCGGGCGCCGAACCGTTCGGGGAGTCACCTATTTCTGCGACGCCGCCATCCTCGCCCAAGGCGGAATCCCGTGCGTGGTGTTCGGTCCGGGGGATATCGCCCAGGCCCACACCGCCCGCGAATGGATTTCCGTCGCCTCCCTCGAACGGGGCACCGCCGTGCTGAAACGCTTTCTCGAACGGCTTCCGTGAGCGCCTCCCGCCCCGCCGCACTCCGCGAAGTGCGCCGCGAACAGGTTTCCTTCTTCCGCCAAAGCGGCTGGATGCTTCTGGCCAACGGGATTGCCGGAGCCATTTTTTCGCTCGTTCACAGCCCAGCGGGGCGGATCGCCGCGGTCCCGGGCGTGGGCAAGGTCGAGTACGCGTCGTTCGGAGCGCTGCTGGACTCGCTGATCCTCCTGGGCATCCCGGCGGGCGGACTTCAGGCCGTCTTCGCCCAACTCGCCTCGGGTGCCATCGATGCCCCCAGCCAACGGCGGCTGAGGTCCACGGTTCGGAGCGTCTCCACCCTCGTGTTCGGAGCCTGGGCGCTGGCCGCGGCGGCGGTCTGGTTGGTCCGGGCGAGGGTCCAGGAGATGTTCCAGATCTCCAACCCATGGGCGGTGGCGTTCACGTTGGGGACGGTGCTGATCGGACTCCTGTACCCGGTGTTCGCGGGCCTGCTCCAGGGAACCCAACGCTTCTTCTGGCTGGGGAACGCGGCGATCCTCTCGGCGGCGGGGCGGTTCGTCGGCGTCACCTTGGCCGTGGTGGCCTGCGGCTCGCTCGCGGCCGGCGCGATGGCGGGGGTCATGCTGGGCGCGGCCACGGCCCTGGGCCTGACCGCCTGGAGCAGCCGGTCCGTCTGGTGGGGCCCGTCGGCGTCCGGCGCCCGGGACTGGTCCTGGGTCCGCCCCTGGCTGGCGCTGACGATCGGACTGATGGCGGGGAACATCATGCTCGGCGCCGATCCGCTCTTCGTTCAATCCACGTTCGGCGACGAGGAGAAGGCGTTTTACGTCGCGGCCGGACGCGTGGGCCGCGCCCTGGTTTTTCTGACGATGCCCCTGGCGCTCGTCCTGTTCCCACGGGTCGCGCGTAGCGCGACCACCGGAATGCCGACCGAAGCCCTGAAACTCGCCCTTGGCGCCACACTGGGAACGGGCATCGCGGCCGCCGTGTTCTGTTCGATCGCGCCGGAATTCCCGCTCCGGGTCCTCTACATGGGCAATCCGGTGTTCCTTCCGGCGGCCCAGCTCGTACCGCTTTTCTGCTGGTGCATGCTTCCCCTGACCGCCGCGTACACGCTGGTCAACAACCTGCTCGCCCGAAAACGCTTCGCCGCCGTTCCCTGGCTTCTTCTCGTCGCCGTCGGCTACGCCCTCACGCTCGCGTCGATGCGCGCCGATATCGCGCGCCGCACTTCACCCACTTTGGAACCCGACGAAATCGGAATGTCCCTGATCCATCGCCTTGCGAAACCCGACAGCCCGCTCGAAACCCATCTGCGCGACGCGCTTCCGGCCCAGGTGCTGGCGCTGGTTCCGGTTCCGGTTCCGGTTCCGTCCGACACGCGATCCGACGGAGAACCACCGCGCGCCCTGACCGCGGGAATCGTCGATGCCATCAATCCGCTGCTGGCGGATCCGTCATTGCATGATCCGGAACGCATTCGCGGCATCCCACTGCGTCCCGAAACTCGAACCCTGCTCGAGCGGAACCCAACGGGCCGCGATCTCGCGCGCCTGAACCGGCTGCTCCTCGAGGACGCCTTCCCGGACGGCATCGTACGTCGCTCTCCGCAGAGGCTCTTCGACGAATTCCGGCGGGTGATCCGGACGCTCGGCGGGTTCAGCGTCCTTCTACTTGCGGTATCGGTGTGCTTTTCCCTGCCACGGCGGGGGGAAGCGAAGGCGGGGCTCCCAGTTTGACATAGAGCCACTGCTCAATCGGACGAAGCGGCCCGAGCATCCGGTAGAAAGGCGAATACACCAGCCTCAGGCGGACGACGCTGAGGAACATCGTGAAGGAACTACGCCCGAGCCGGATCTTCGAACCGATCTGGTCGGTCCATTCCGTGGGAACCTCGCGGATCCGAAAGCCCGCGCGTTTGAGGCAGAAAAGCAGGTTGATATCAAACGCGAGGTCCGCGGTCCGAAGGTCCTTGTGGATCGCTTCCACCGCCTCGCGGCGCATCACCTTCGCGCCGCATTGGGTGTCCTGGATTCCCATCCAAAAGAACCCCTCCACGAGCAGGTGGAAGATCCGGCTCGCGAGGCGACGCTTCCAGGGCTGTTCCTCCCCGAGTTTCGAATCCGGCAGCCACCGCGAACCGATCACGCAGTCGTCGCCCTTCATCTGACGGATCAGATCGTGAAACGCCGCGGGTGGCGTCGCGCCATCCGCGTCGACGTACCCGATCAGGTCCGTTCCCGGCGCGAGTTTGAGCCCCTCGATGAGCGCGCCGCCCTTCCCGATTGGTTCGGGAAAATCGAGCCAGCCGATCCCGCCACGAACCGCCGCCACGTCCCGCACCACCTTCAGGGTGCCGTCCTTGCATCCGTTCAGCACCACCACCATGAGAAACGGACCCCGGTAGTTCGCCTTGAAGTATTCCGAGTAGGCGTGGAGGACCGGACCAATCCGGGCCTCCTCGTTGTAAGCCGGAATCAGCAGCAAGAGTCTCGGTTCCGTCGGGGACACGCGAAACGGTTAGCGGAGCCCTTGCGCGAACGCAATCGTCTCCGCGGGCTATGGAAGACCCACAACCTCCACCTGACCCCGGATTTCACCGGATCGGTTGGCGTCGGTATGGATGTTCACGTAGGTCAACCCGCCCTTCAGCGCGGCTTTCTGCTCCGGGGTCAGCACGACCGAACCCGTGAAGCCTCCCGCCGTACCCAGAGGTCCCAGATGGAAGGGCGCCAGGTTGATCATGACCCCCGCGTTCGATCCCACCGCGGCAGGCCCATGGATGTGCGCCAGCGTCGCCGGTCCGGGCAAACCGCCGTAGCGGATGTCGAACGAAAGCACATCGCCCTCCAGGCGCAATCCGGCCTGCCCGGTCCCGGGCGTCGCCACCGCCGGCACTTCGGCGTCCCCACTCAAGGTGGCCGCCAGCGGAAGGCCGGTCACACAGGGCAGGATCTGACCGCGGATTTCGCCCGACCGGTTCGCGTCGGTGTGGACGTTCACGTAGGTCAGGCCCGATGCCACGGAGACCAACTGGTCCGCCGTCAGCGCGATCGTCCCGGAAAATTGCCCCGAGGTTCCCAGCGGACCGTTATGGAATGGCGCCAGGTCGACCATCACACCCGCGCTGGCTCCGATCGCCGCCGGCCCATGGATGTGGGCGAGCGTCGCGGCCCCCGGCAGCCCCGAGTAGTTGATGACGAACGTGAGTTGATCCCCTTCCAGCGAGAAATGTCCGCTGCCTCGGCCGGGGGTCACCACGGGGGTCGGAGCCTCCTGGGCTCCGCTCAGCGTCGCTCCCATCGCCACCGGAAGCACCTGGCCCCGAATCTCCCCGGGCCTGTTGGCGTCGGTGTGAATGTTGACGTAGGTCTGCCCGCCCAGGATCAACGCCTTTTGCTCCGAGGTCACCACCACCGAACCCGCCAACGTCCCCGAAGTCCCGAACCCGTCGCCATTGAACGGCGCCAGGTTGATCAACACGCCCGCCGAAACATCCATCGACGCGGGACCGTGAATGTGGGCCAGCGTCGCCGGACCCGACAACCCCGCGTACTGGACGCTGAAGGTCAGGGTGTTGCCTTCGAGGCGAAGCGTCCCGGATCCCGATCCCGAGGTCGTCACGGCTGGCCGCTCAAAGGCGCCAGCCAGCACGACGGAAAGCGGAATCGACTGGCTCCCCGCCAGATCGACGACGCGGTAGAAGCCGAGGTCCCCGCGGGCCTGTACCCGGGCCGTCAATCCCGTCGTCACGCCACTCGTCGCGCACCAGGGGTCAACGAGGTCGGCCTTGCCCTGAACGACATACGGACCGCCGCCCGCCGTCCAATCCACGTCAACGGCCTCGCCAGCCCGGACCACGCGGGTCACCCGGGTCGCATCCGGCGCATTCACGGTCAACGTCACCGGCGCGGACGTCGTCGTCGCCCCGGCATTGTCCGTCGCCTTCGCCGTGATCGCATGCGCGCCCAAAGCCCAATCGACGAGCAGGCTGTAGGGAGCCTCGACATCCGTTCCCAGAAGGCGTTCCCCGTCGAAGAACTCGACCCGGGCCACCGTGCCGTCGGTATCCGTCGCCGTCACGTCGACAGCCACGACCGCGGGCGCCGTGACGGCCGTGCCATCCGCCGGCGCCTCGACGTTCACCTGCGGAGCCGCATTGTCGGGCGGCCGGCTGGCGGCGTTTCCAGGATTCGTGACCCGCGCACCCGGTGTCGCCTGACCGTCCCCTTCCGGGTCGCCCAACTCGGCACCGTTCGCCGTGCCGTCGCCGTCGGAATCAAGCGCGGCAAGGGTCGAAGACCAGAACGCGACATTCGCCGGCCCTCGAACGATGGCCTCCACCGCCTGACCGAACGGATTCCTGGCGCCACCGCCAAACTGGGAAACATGGCAGTTGGCGCAGCTGAAGGTCGCGCCGTTGGGGAGTCGCGAGACGCGGAAATCCCTCGCCGACGCCAGCAACGGCACGCCCAACAACGCCAGCCAGATCGTCCGGGCCGCCAGTTTTCCGCCTCCAATTCGGTGAATAATCATGGGTTCGTAACGTGAAGAATTATGGTCGATGTCGGGTTCAACCCCGGCTTCTAGCAAAAATCCTAACCTCGGGATAGGATGCCCGAACCGACCTCGATGTTCCCTACAAATTTCTCTCGCCCGCGCGGGGCGTCTCCCTGAGTTTCCCGGCACGATTTCGCGGGAAATCCGCGGGCGCGGGAACCAACCCCACCCTTCGCGACTCCCACTCGTAACAAACGTTGGCAACCTCCGACGGCATGCGCGGCGACGTGGACTTCGAACGCCTCGTGCTCGAACACCACGAAGCGCTCTACCGCTTCGCCCGTAGTCTCGCTCGGAACGAATCCGATGCCCGCGATCTCGTCCAGGAAACGTTTCTCCGCTGGGCCCAGCGGGGTCACCAGTTGTCCGACGTCTCGAAGGTCAAGTCGTGGCTCTTCACCACCCTCTACCGCGAATCAGCCGCCAAGGCCCGACGCGCCGTCCGCTTTCCCCATGATTCGATCGAATCCGCGGAACCCGAACTCCCCGAGATCCCACCGGAAGCCCCGCGAATCACCGACGCTGAACTGATCCTCGCCGCGCTGGATCAACTGGCCGAACACTTCCGATCCCCCATCGCCCTTTTCTATCTCGAAGCCTATTCCTACCCGGAAATCGCCGAAATCCTCGACGTTCCGGTCGGCACCGTGAAATCCCGTCTCGCCCGCGGCATCGCCCAACTCCAGCGCGCGCTGGCGGTCGAACCGGGTCATCGGCCTCCCCCATCCCACCACCGCCCCCATGGAGCCAGCCCAAGCTAAATCAATCCTCGCGCGCTGGCGGCCCGACGGAACCCTGGACTCCGACCCCGAAATCCAGGAGGCGCTCCGCCTTCTCCGGAGCGGCGGGAACCACGACGAATGGCTTCGGAGGCACGCTCAATTCCAAACGGCCACTTCCGCCGCGCTCCGCCAAATTCCCATCCCGCCGGACCTCGCGGCGGAAATCCTCGCTCGCGTCAGCCCACGCGTGCTCCGACCCGCCTTCCCTTGGACCCGTTCCCTTCGTCTCGCGGCCGCCGGTTTCATCGCCGCCCTCCTGATCGCGTCGATGTTTCTTCGCGACAACGTCGCCGCCGACTACACAACCTTCCGCGGCCGCATGGTCCGGGCCGCCCTTCGCGAATACCGGATGGAAATCACGACCAACGATGTGCCGGCCATCCGTGCGTACCTCACCCGTCAGAAGGCCCCCGCCGATTTCAACCTCCCACCGGGTCTGGCGGCTCTTCCCGCGATCGGCGCCGGAACCCTGAGCTGGAAGGACGGCCGCGCGGCGATGGTCTGCCTCAATGGCGGCCAGGACGGAATGTTCTATGTCTTCGTCGTGCCCACCTCGGAGTTGACCGGCGCGCCTCCGGCGCGGACCGAATTCGCGCGGGTGAATCGACTTTCCACTGGGGCATGGACTGACCGGGGCAGAACGTACGTCGTCGCCTCCTCCTCGAGCCTCGACGCGATCCGGAAATACTTCTGAACCGGGAAACGGCCGTTCCAATCGTGGAAGGAGCGGAACCGAAGGAGGCGAGGTGGAGGGAGAGGGCCTTCCCCGGAAGCCAGCCAGAACTCCGACTCACTCTCATTCCGTGTTTAACGCCTCTTCCGTGGTTGTCGCCGCCGCTTCCGGAAGGAACCCACCCCACCCGCCGCCACGGCACCCCGGCCTGGAATTCAGGGAGCGCTCGTCTCGATGGACGGCACCTGGCGGCTCGCGCGCCACATCAGCCACCGGAAATCCTCCGATTCGCCATCCGGGGTCGGGATGGGCAGGGCGGCGGCATCGGGCCGCGCGGCGGGCCGGGGCAGTTCCCGCCGCCACCGTTGCTGGTCCC
>JBFWOK010000090.1:0-28144 GCA_050250555.1 Limisphaerales bacterium | reverse complement strand
CGGCGAAACCCTCCAGGTCGACATGGACCCGGCCCGCCGCGGAAATCCCGGAAGCCCGATGTAGCCGCCGACATCGCCAACCGGCTTCGATCGTCAACCGATGCGCCAGATGATGCGGGCCTTGGTGAGGTCGTAGGGCGACATCTCCATGCGGACCCGGTCGCCGGCCGTCAGGCGAACCCAGCGTTTGCGCATCTTTCCGGAGATCACCGCGAGCACCTCGTGATCGTTGGCGAGCTGTACCCGGAACATGGTTCCGGGGAGCACTGTCACAATGCGTCCCTCCACCGTTATATGATCGTCCATGTCCGTCCTCCGAATCGAATCCAGTCGAGTCAAATCACCGGCCTCCGGTCTCTCACCCAACGGAAACGACGCCGATCGACCGGAGGACCGACGTCGTTCAAAAAAAAACGTGACCCGAGCATGCCGGGTCACGTGATGAAAAACAACTGTGGGCTAGTAGCGATCCCGACCGCCGCCGCGACCACCACGGTCACCACCGCGGCCACCACCACCGCCGCCGCCGCCATAGCCTCCACGGCCGCCGCCACCACCGCCGCCGCCGCCGCCATAACCCCGGCCTCCACCACCACCCGGAGGACGTTCCTCGCGCGGACGCGCCAGGTTGACGGTCAAAGGACGGCCATCCAGCGAGGAGCCGTGCATGGACTCAATCGCCTTCTGCGCCTCTTCGGGAGTGCTCATGGTGACAAACCCGAATCCCCGCGGCCGACCGCTCTCGCGATCCACCATCAGGTTGGCTTCGACCACGGTACCATGCGCGGCAAACGCGTCGTGCAGGTCGTTTTCGGTCGTGTTGTAGGACAGATTTCCTACGTACAGTTTCGTGCTCATGTGATGCTCTTGCGCCCGAGAATCGAATCACTCTCCTGCTTCCTGACTGTTCCCGACTTCCGGGTTTCGAATCATCACTGAACGAACGAAGTTCACCTGAAGATTTACCAGAGCTAGGAATCGATAAGCTGTCCGAACGGGCGGGGCTGATGATGCCGAAACGAACTTCGCTGGCAACCCATATCTTGAAGAAAATCACGGCCCGCGCACCAGCCCATGGGGCTCGAACCGATCCACATCCCTCAGGAGGTACCGCCTTGGAATGTCCCACCCATTCCCGGTACTCTCCACCCATGCCTCCCTTTCCCCGAAGCCACTCCCACTCCCACTCCCGCTCGCGGCGCAGCTTCCTCGCCACGGTCCTCGCCGCGTCCACGGCACCCGCCTTCCTCCGCGCCGCTTCCCCGAACAACCGCCTGAATCTCGCGATCATCGGCACGGGCGGCCGCGGAGCCGGCAACCTGGGCGCCGTCGCGTCCGAAAACATCGTCGCGCTGTGCGACGTCAATGAACGCAACCTCGACGCCGCGGCGTCCCGGCATCCCAAGGCCCGCAAGCACGTCGATTTCCGGAAGCTCTTCGACTCCGCGGCGGATTTCGATGCGGTCGTTGTCAGCACCGCGGAACACACCCACGCCTTCGCGACCCTGCCCGCCCTTCAACTCGGCAAACATGTCTACTGCGAGAAACCCCTCACCCATTCGGTCTGGGAGGCCCGGATCATCCGCGAAGCCGCCAGGAAGGCGCGCGTCGCAACCCAGATGGGCACGCAGATTCACGCCGGGTCCAATTACCGGCGCGTCGTCGAACTCGTCCGCGCGGGGGCCGTCGGCCCGATCCGGGAAGTCCACGTCTGGGTTTCCCGGGCCTGGGGGCTCCAGTCCGCCGAAGCCGCGGCCCGCAACCGCGACATCGTCACCGCCTCCACCCGCCCCTCGGGAAGCTCTCCCGTGCCACCCGGACTGCATTGGGACCTCTGGCTCGGTCCGGCGCCGGAGCGCCCGTTCCATGAAGTCTACTTTCCCGGACCGAAGTGGTACCGATGGTGGGATTTCGGAAGCGGCACGATGAGCGACCTCGGAAGCCACTGGAATGACCTCCCCTTCTGGGCGCTCGATCTTGACGCCCCGAAGACGATCGCCGCCAGCGGTCCCCCGCCCCACCCGGAACTCGCCCCCGCGAGCATGAGCGCGACCTACGAATACGCCGCCCGCGGAGATCGCCCCGGACTCTCCCTCACCTGGTACCAGGGGGAGGCCAAACCCCGCCTCTGGCAGGAGAACGCCATCCCGCGTTGGGGCGACGGCGTCCTGTTCGTCGGCGACAAGGGAATGATCCTCGCCGACTACGGAAAGCACCTCCTTCTTCCGGAAGACCGGTTCAAGGACTTCGTGCGTCCCACGCCAAGCATTCCCGACAGCCTCGGACATCACGAGGAATGGATCCACGCCTGCAAAACGGGAGCCCCGACGACCTGCCCGTTCGAATACAGCGGCGCCCTCACCGAAGCCAATCACCTCGGGAACGTCGCCTACCGGACGGGGCGAACTTTGAACTGGGACGCCGACAAACTGGAGGCGGTGGGAGTCCCCGAGGCGGCCCCGCTGATCCGCCGCGCCTACCGCCCCGGCTGGAGCCTCGGGGCTTGATCCCCGGGACCCGCGGCATTCCGCCGGTTCGGACGCCCTTCATCTCGCGAGGGGCGCGAGCAGTCATGGCCGTGCGGGCCGTTCCCGTTCCCGTTCCAGCGGCTGCGGCGCCTTCGGCACCCCGCCCCGGCCGCCGGCGAGGATTCCCGCCCCGCTCACCGAAAGCCGCCGCTGATGAAGAGTGTCTCTCCCGTGATCCACGAGGAATCCGGCGAGGCGAGGAACACGACCGCTGGCGCGATGTCCTGGGGTTGGCCGATCCGGCCGAGCGGCGTGGCCGCCTCGGTCTGCTTCCGGAAGTCGCTCCCGGTGATTCCCGCGGTGTGCGTGCCCTCGGTTTCCACCATTCCCGGATTGATTGAGTTCACTCGGATTCTGCGGTGGCCGAGTTCCTTGGCCAGACAACGAGTGACGGCATCCACGGCGGCTTTGGTCGCGGCGTACACCGTGCCGCCCGGCGTACCCCAGGTGCTGACCACGGAGCTGATGTTGATGACACTCCCGCCCGCCGCGCCGAAGTGCCTCGCGGCTTCCTGGGTCGCGAGAATCAGCCCCAGCACGTTGAGATTGAACTGCCGGTGAAACAGGTCCTCCGTGACGTCCTCCAGCGGCGCGAACTCATAGATCCCGGCGTTGTTGACGAGAATATCGAGACGGCCAAACGCCTTCATCGACTCGGCGAACAGGCGTTCGATGTCCGGCTTCTTCGACAAGTCCGCCTGAACCGCGATGGCTCGGCCGCCCCCCGCGGTGATCTCCGCGACCACGCTGTCCGCCCCCGATCGGCTGGAGGCGTAGTTCACCACCACCGCCGCGCCCGCCGCGGCCAGTTGCCGGGCGATCTCCGCGCCGATGCCTTTGGAGGCCCCGGTGACGACCGCCACCTTCCCATCCAACTTCCTCGAATCGTTGCTGCTCATGATTTGGGTATCCTGGATTGCTTGCTTGTGTTGGGTCTGATTTGACCGACAGCCGCGAAAATCGACACCGCCCGCCAACGGCGCCCCGCCGGGCGCACCGATCCGAATCATCCGCCTTCCTGAAGGCGGATTCGACTCCGGGGCATGGGCTGATCAGGACTCCGGCAGGAACGGATAGTCGATGTATCCCTTCGCGCCGGGGGCGTAGAACGTGGTCGGGTCCGGCGCATTGAGGGGTGCGTTGCGTCGGAATCGCTCGGGCAGATCGGGGTTCGCGATGAACGGCACCCCGAAGGCGACGGCATCCGCTTCGCGCGTCGCCAGCACCTGAGTCGCGGTTTCCATCGTGAATTTCTCGTTGGCGATGTAGGCGCCGCCGAAGGCCATCTTCAACGCCGGACCAATCCTTCCGTCACCCACGTGTTCCCGCACCGCGATGAAGGCGATTCCGCGCCTGCCCAGTTCGCGCGCAACATGGCTGAACGTGGCGAGAGGATTGGAATCTCCCATGTCGTGGGCGTCACCCCGCGGTGCAAGATGCATGCCCACCCGATCCGCGCCCCAGACCGAGATGGCCAGGTCGGTCACCTCGAGCATCAGGCGGGCACGATTCTCGATCGGCCCGCCATACTCATCCGTCCGGCGATTGGTCTTGTCCTGCAGGAACTGGTCCAACAGGTATCCGTTCGCCCCGTGAATCTCCACGCCATCGAAGCCCGCGCGCTGGGCGTTTTCCGCTCCGTTGCGAAAGGCCTCCAGGATTCCTGGAATCTCCCCGGCTCCCAGGGCGCGCGGCGTCACAAAGGGCTTCGCTGGACGCACCAGGCTCACATGTCCCGCAGGCTGGATGGCGCTGGGCGCGACCGGAGTTTCGCCGTTCAGGAACATGGGGTCCGAAATGCGGCCGACATGCCAGAGCTGAAGCAGCATCCTCCCGCCGGCTTCGTGAACGGCGGTGGTCACCCTCCTCCACCCGGCGACCTGTTCTTCCGACCACACACCCGGCGTGTCGGCGTAGCCCACACCCATCGGCGTCACCGAGGTGGCCTCGGAAATGATCAGTCCCGCCGACGCCCGCTGCCGATAGTATTCCGCCATCAGCGCGTTCGGGACGCGGGTGACGCCGGCACGCGCCCGGGTCAGGGGCGACATGACGATGCGATTGGGCAGGCGCCAAGCGCCAATGCGGACGGGATCCCGCAAGGTCGGCGTGGGGTTGCCCTCCCGAGGGGGGGATGTCGTTCCGGGCTCCGGCTCATGGTTCGTCGCGGTTCTCATGGTTTCGTTGGGGCTCGCTTCGGATTTCAGGCTTCGACGTGCAGACCCGATTTCAGGGTCAGTTCGCCGGGCGAAATGGGTTTGGACACAGTGGAAGGCGGGGTGGTCGGCCGTCCGACCACGGGCGCCGACGCCATAGGCTCGTGTTCGTGGACCCGCACGCGGCGGCTCAGCCAGATGCTCACCGCGCCCGCAGCGACCGCAATCCAGCCCAGCCAGTGAAAATTGAGGAGTTCGCCGGACGGAGCCGTGACCACCACCCAGCCGGCGATGGCCGACGACAGTCCCATGGCGAGATCGCGCGCGCACCCAGCCAGGCTCATGAACGCGCCGCGTCGCGAAGCCGGCACGGCGAGCGTCATGATCGCCTGCCCGGGAACGAAGCGCCCGCTCGCGAAGACGAAGAATGCCCCACCGGAGGCCAGCACCGCCCAAACCGGCAACGGGCCCGAATTGGCGATGAACAGGGTGACCAGGCTCGCGACCCCCACCAGCGCCGCAAAGACGCGGCGCCGACCCAACCGGTCGGCGAGCCTGCCGATTCGGGGCGCCGTGAAAACGGTCAGGACGCCGCCCGTCAGATACACGAGGAACAGACTCCGCTCCGGCAACCCGACGTTGTTGACGAGGTACGGCGAGAGCAGGGGGATGATCGTGAAATGACCCAGGACGGTCGCCACCATGAAGAGCAGCGCCCGACCGGCGTTGGAATCACGCAGCAGTTCCGAGAATGTGTTCCGGCCGCTGCCGTTCTCCAGATGTCCGCGAACCGCCGGCATCTTCAGGTACGCGATCACCCACATCACGCCCGAGATTGCGGCGAGCGCGATAAACGGCGTCTCCCATCGGAAGAGTTGCGCCAGCTTCAACCCGAAAGGAACCCCCACCGCCGCGGCGACCGAAAAGGCGGTCATCACAAGGCCCACGCCCGCGGCGCGGCGCTCCGCGGGAACCACGTCGCCGACGATGGCCATGACCAGGGAAATGGAGAGTCCGCCGAAGGCTCCGCTGACGGCCCGGGCGACCAGCAGCGCGGTGGCGTCACCGGCCAAGGCGCACGCCAGGGTGCCCAAGGTGAATCCCGCGTAGGTGAACAGCAGGAGCTTCCTGCGATCGAACCGGTCGATGAAGGGTGCGGCCACCAATCCAACCACGCCGGAACTGATCGTGTACGCGGCGACAAAGCCCGCGAATTGCCCCGGCCCGATTCCCATCACCCGCATCAGTTGCGGACCGAGGGGCATCAGGATCATGAAATCCATGACGTGCGTGAACTGCACCGCGGCCAGCAGCAGCAGCAGGGATCGTTCTGAAAGCCGTCTCATACTTTTTCCTTCGTCGGTATTTATCCAACCGGTCCACTACTATCAACCGAACCAAACCGTGCGCCGCTGTTCCCGGGTTTCCTTGCCTTGGGATGATCCCCTACACCGCCGCTCCGGCTTCCGACTTCGCCCCGAGGATCGCCATCACCGTCGGCGCCAAATCCCGCAGAATCTCGACATCGTTCTGAATCTTCGCCCGCAAGAGCGCGCCGAGGATGAAGGAGTACACCTGTTGCGCCATTCGCCGGGCGTCGCCCGAAGGCAACGACCCCTCCCGCTGCGCCTCGGCGATGGCGCTCTCGACGTACTTCGTGCCGCGCTCGATCAACTGGTCCGCCTTGGCCCGTATCTTGTCGTCCTGGGTCGCGACCTCGACCCCGATGCTGGCATACGGACAACCGCACACATGCCCGTATTTGCTGGCCCTTTCCTTCTGCCGCTCGTAGGCGCTTTCGCACCAGCGGGCAAGGCGTTCGAGCGGCGGAACCTGGGCCGAGAACAGCCGATCCAACTCCGGTCGCCGTTGCCTCCAATGCTCCTCGTAGGCCGCGACCACCAGGTCCGCTTTGCTGCCAAAGTAGTAGTAGAAACTCCCCTTGTTCACGCCGGCCCTCTCGCAGATCTGATCCACGCTCACACCGCCGTAACTGCTGTCCCAGATCAACTGGAAGGCAACGTCCAGCAGCTTTTCCTTCGCGTCACTCGTCCGCCCCATAACCACCCTCGATTGATTGGACCCTCACCCGGCAACCGTGAATCACGCCGACACCGTTCAACAAATTGACCATCCAGTCAACTCAACTCTTGCGCCATCACCCAACCTCAACCTGGCCGCTCCGCTGGCGCCACGCATCCTTCATTCCGCCTTGCCCCACTCGCTCTCCGCCCCCCTCACTCACCCGCCCGCCATCGCCTGGCCCGCCAGCCAACCCGTCGTCCAGGCGGCCTGGAAGTTGAAGCCGCCCGTGATTCCGTCGATGTCCAGAACCTCGCCCGCGAAATGGAGTCCCGGGCAAATCCGGCTCTCCATCGTCTTGAAATGGACCTCCGACAACCGAATGCCGCCGCACGTCACAAATTCGTCCTTGTTCAACGTCTTGCCCGTCACGGGCAACTCCAGGCCGCACAGAACCGCCGCCAGCGCGGATCGCATCTCCCGGGTGAGTCCCGACCACTGGGCTTCACGGGGAATTCCGGAGCCCAGGACCAGCCGTTCCCACAACCGGGATGTCAGGGGCGCGATCGGCGCGTTCACCACCCGGCGCGCGCCCTGTTCCGCGCGGCGCCGCTCGAAATGCTCCGCCAGCGAGCCGGGGTTTTCGGTCGGCAGCCAGTTGATCCGAAGCGGGAACCGATAGTCCGCCGCATGGAGGATGCGGGCGCCCCAGGCCGAAAGGCGCAGGACCGCCGGTCCGCTCACACCTTCGTGGGTGACGAGGATCGGTCCGCGTTCCGGCTTCGGGATGCCCGGCGCGGAGACTTCGACCGGATCAATCGCGACGCCGGCCAATCCCTGGAGGAACGGGGAGGTGACGTGCAGGCTGAAAAGCGACGGAACCGGGGGTTCGAGCGTGTGCCCGAGGGACGTGGCGATCGCTCCCCAGGCCGCGGACCGGCATCCACCCGTGGCCACCAGGACCCGATCGGCGCGAAGCGGCGGACGCCCGGCGACCTTCACCTCGAAGCCGCCCGCCGGCAGGCGGACGATGGATTCCACCGCGGCGTGGGTTTCGATCCGGACTCCGGCTTCGCGCGCGCCGCGGGTCAGGCAGTCCACGATGGTCTCGGAGGAGTCCGTCGTGGGAAACATGCGGCCGTCCTCCTCGGTCTTGAGCGTGACCCCCCGGGCTTCGAACCATGCCACGGTCTCCCTGGGCTGGAATCGGTGGAGGGGTCCGATCAGCGCCTGTCCTCCGCGCGGGTAGCGTCGCGCCAATTCGCGCGGATCGAAGCAGGCGTGGGTCACGTTGCACCGGCCCCCGCCGGAGATTCGGACCTTCGTCAGGACCTGGGGACCCTTCTCGAGAAGCACCACCTCGAGGCCCCTTCCGGATTCGGCGCAGGTGATGGCGCCAAAGAAACCCGCCGCGCCGCCTCCGATGACGACGACCCTCCGGGCCGGGTTGCTGGCGTCTCCGTCGCCGATCATCGCGCGATCTCACCGAGTTCGGCCCACCGCGCGTAGAGGCGCGCGACCTCGTTCCTCGCGGCTTCCAACTCGACCGCCATACCCGCCGCCTCCTTGGCCCGGGTCGAGTAGAATTCGGGATCCAGCAACAGCGAATCCAGTTCGGCCATCCGCGCTTCCGCCTGGAGAATCGCCTCCTCCATGCCGTCCAGTTCGCGTTGTTCCTTGAACGACAGCTTGCGGGGACGCGAAGGCTGCGCGGCGGGGGCTGGGCGCGCCGGTGATGCCGAGGCTTTTTCCCTGGCCGCCGGGGAACTGGCCGCTCCGGAAGCCCGTTGCCGCGCCCATGCCTCGCGTTCCCGCCGTTTCTCCAGGTAGTACGAGTAATTCCCGGGGCCGACGACCACGCCCGCCTCCTCGAACGCCACGACCTGATCGCAGATCCGATCGAGGAAGTAGCGGTCGTGACTGACGACGAGCGCGGCGCCGTCGAAGTCGACGAGAGCTTCCTCGAGCATCCGCAGGCTCGGCAGATCGAGGTCGTTGGTGGGTTCGTCGAGAACCAGGACATTGCCCCCGCGGCAGAGAACCTTGGCCAGCATCAACCTCGCGCGCTCCCCACCCGAGAGTTTCGAAACGGGCTCCTTCACACGGTCATCGCCGAACAGGAACCGGCGCAGATACGAGCGGACGTTCAGCTTCTGCTCGCCGAACTGGATGATGTCGCTCTTGCCCGAAATCTCCTCCATCACGGTGCCCGTGCCCTCCAACTGCATGCGGGTCTGGTCGATGTAGTTGAAGACGACCTTCTTTCCGATCGCGACCCCACCCTCGTCGGGGGCGCGTTCGCCGAGGCAAAGCCGGAGAAGCGTGGTCTTCCCGGCGCCGTTTCGGCCCACAACCCCGGTGCATTGCCCCGGCTGAAGGACCAGATTCAGACTGCGGAACAGCCAGCGATCCACCCCTTCGGAACGGACCCGGGCCCCGACATCGGTGAGTTCCACCACCGTGTTGCCAAGGGCCGGCGGCGGCGGGATCAGGAGATCCATCTCACGTTCCTCGGGTGGCGCTTCGAGTCCGGCGATCGCGTAGAACTTGTCGAGGCGGTGCCGTGATTTGGACCGCTGGGCACGAACCCCGGCCCGGACCCAGTCCAGTTCCTCGCGGAGAAATCGCTGGCGCCGGCGTTCCCCTTGTTCGGCGATCTGTTGCCGGATGGCCTTGGCTTCCAGGTAAGCCGTGTAGTTCCCGGGATGCGAAAAGCACCGGCCATCGGCCAGTTCGATCACCCGCGTCGCGATCACATCGAGGAAGTACCGGTCGTGGGTCACGAAAATCACCGCGCCGGGAAAGCTCCGCAGGAATTCCTCCAGCCAGCGGATCGACTCGGAATCGAGGTGGTTCGTCGGTTCGTCAAGGAGCAGGAGATCCGGCTGGCCGACCAGCGCCCGGCACAGCGCCACCCGACGTTTCTCACCCCCGGACAATGGTCCGACGATCGCGTCCAGCGGAGGCGTCGCCAGCGCCGAAGCCACGGTCTCGACCCGCGTCGACAGGTTCCATCCGTCGGCGTCCTGGATGTCGTGCTGAATCTGGGCGAGTTCCGCGTCGCTGCCCTCGCCGGACTCGTAGCGCCGCAGCCATTCGAGCACGTCCGCGGATCCCAACTCGATGTTCTCGCGAACCGTGCGGTCGGGCTGGAGTTCGAACTCCTGCGGCAGGTAGCCCACCCGCAGCCCGCGCCGACGGGAGATCTCGCCGCCATCCGCGGCCGACTCGCCGGCGAGAATGCGGAACAGGCTGGTCTTCCCGCAGCCATTGCGCCCGACAAGCCCCACCTTCTCCCCCGGAAGCACCGACAAGGTCGCGCCATCGAGCAGGGGCTGGAGCCCGAACGCGAGACGCAGTTCACTGACCGACAGAAGCGCCGGGATGGTCGACGTCGAACTCATGTCCGGTTCACGCCTTCCGGCCCAGGATCCGGTCCAGGGAATCGGAGGTCTGCCAGATCAGCGCTTCGGGATAGTGCGGGTACGGATGGAAGTACTCGAACGTCAGAAAACCCCGGTACCCGACCCGGTCCAGCGCCTCCGTCACCGCGGGCCAGTCGGTCGTCCCGTCGAGCAACGGGCGGAAGGTCTCGAGCGAAAAATCCGTTCCCTTCTTCGTGAATTCCTTGAGGTGAACGTTCTTAGTCCGGGAGCCCATCACGGGAATCCAGTGCTCCGGGAACTGGAACATCGAGATGTTGCCGGTATCGAAGTGGATCCGGACTCGGTCGCTGCCGAAGTGATCGACAAAGGCGTTCATCTCCATCGGCGTCATCAGGTAGCCGTTGAAGAAGATGTTTTCGATGTTGAGCGTGATCTTGAGGCGTTCCGCCTGAGTCACCAGGCGGCCCACCGCCTCCTTCGCCCGGCGATCACAAAGGTCGTTCGGAACCGGTTCGTGATCCGTCCGCCACGGGATGTGGACCGCGCCCGGGACCAACAGCACGTTTTCGACGCCGAGGTCGTGCGCGGCCTGGCCGATCTTCCCGGCGAGTTCCAAGCCCCGCTCCCGCTTGACGGGATCGTTGCTCGTCAGCGGATACGGCCAGAACAGGAACGAACACAGGCCGCTGATCCGGATCCCGATCCGGTCGGCCATGCGCCGGATGGCCTCGTACTCGCGGGTGCCCGACTTCGGCGACAGATCGTTCTCGAGGTCGTAGTTCAGCTCGATCCCATCGAAGCCCGCGTCCTTCGCCAGGCGGAGGCATTCCTCGAGGTTCATCCGCTGCGGATACGGAAACGCCCACTGGTTGATCGATTTGAGCATGTCGTACCGCTTGGTCGATCCGCGCCGCGCGTCGGGCGTCGAGGATTCCGCGGCGCGAACCGAACCCGGCTCGAAAGCCAGCGCGGACAATCCGACCGTCGCGAGCGTCGTCTTCAAGGCGTCCCTGCGGTTGACCGCGGGAATCGAATTCGAATTGGCGGCGACTTCGACGCCGGAGGGTTCGGGGATGGGCCTGTTTCCGATGGTTTTCATGAGTATGGCATCCGCGGGGTCGCCGTGGGTTCCGGGAAGTTCCGTTCGCTCCGATTCGATTCGCTTCGGTTCGGGTCAGTTCCGTTCCGTTCAGTTCCGTTCAGGCGAGGATCCCCTTCACGACCTCGCCGTGGACGTCGGTGAGCCGATAGTCCCGGCCCTGGAACCGGTAGGTCAGCCTGAGGTGGTCGATTCCGAAAAGGTGCAGGATGGTCGCGTGCAGGTCGTGGACATGGACCTTGTTCTCGACCGCGTAGAATCCGAATTCGTCGGTGGCGCCGTGGACGATGCCGGGTTTGATTCCGCCGCCGGCCATCCAGATCGTGTACCCGTGCGGGTGATGGTCGCGCCCCACCTGATCCGGGCTCATGGCGCCCTGCATCATGGGAGTCCGTCCGAACTCACCGCCCCACAGGACGAGCGTTTCCTCGAGCAACCCCCGCTCCTTCAGATCCCTGACAAGCGCCGCCGCCGGCTGGTCGGTCTCCGCGCAGCGCTTTTTGAGATCGAAGACGAGATTCCCATCCGGGCCGCCATGGTGGTCCCAGCCACGATGGTAAAGCTGAACGAAGCGCACGCCGCGTTCCACGAGTCGGCGCGCCAGGAGGCAGTTGTTCGCGAAGGACGCCCGGCCGGGAGTCGTCGCGTAGGCGTCCTGCACCGCCTGGGGTTCGCGCGAGATATCCATCACCTCCGGCACGCTCGTCTGCATCCGGTAGGCCATCTCGTACGCCTCGATCCGCGTCCGGATCTCCGGGTCCTGAAGGAGATCAAAGCGGGCTCCGTTGAGGTCGCGCAGCGCATCGAGTGATTCCCGCCGCCGACGACTCCCCATGCCGGGCGGATTGCTGACGTACAGGACCGGATCTCCCTGGGAACGAAGCGTCACCCCCTGATGCAGGGTGGGGAGAAACCCGCTGCCCCAGGCGGCGTTCGTCAGCGGCTGCCCCACGCCGGTCATGAGCACGACAAACGCCGGCAGATCCTTGTTCTCGCTTCCGAGGCCGTAGCTGAACCAGGAACCCATCGCGGGCCGCCCCGACAGCTGGGCGCCGGTGTTCATGAAGATGGTCGCGGGATCGTGATTGAACGCCTCGGAGTGGAAACCCTGCACGAAACACACGTCGTCCACGATCGTGCTCAGGTGCGGCAGCAGCTCGCTCAGCCACATCCCCGAGCGGCCGTGCCGGGCGAACTGGTACGGCGATCCCAGCAGGGAGGCGTTCTTCCCGATCTGCGCCAGACGAATGTTCTTCACCAGTTCCTCCGGCACCTGCTGGCCGTTGCGTTTGGTGAGTTCGGGCTTCGGATCGAACAAATCGAGATGGGAGGGCCCCCCCGATTGGAACAGGTAGATGATGTTTTTCGCCTTCGGCGCGAAATGGGGCCCGACCGTGAACGCGCCGCCGGGTTTGCCGGCCTCGCCCGCCACGAGCTTCCCGTCCAGCAGGGACGCCAAAGCCAGGGAACCCATGCCCGTCGCGCATTGGCCCAGGAAGCGGCGCCTTGTGGAGTTCCGAATGTTTTCGAGCGCTGGATTCATCGGAGTGT
The DNA here is from genome assembly GCA_050250555.1 of Limisphaerales bacterium. GTDB lineage: Bacteria > Verrucomicrobiota > Verrucomicrobiia > Limisphaerales > CAIMTB01 > CAIMTB01. The sequence goes on along the minus strand of JBFWOK010000090.1, from coordinate 15,402 downwards.
GTTCTGTTCCCTCATCCCTTGGTCAGGGTTTCGTCGAGATTGAAAAGCACGTTGGCCACCATCATCCACGCGGCGACCGACCGGGGATCCGCCTCGCCGGGACCCTTCGCGGAACCGATCCCCACCAGGGTCTCCGCCGACGGAAGATCGTTGCGATAACCCTGGATCTGCTGATCCAGAAACGCGCGCAAGCGATCCTCTTCGCCCACCGTGGGAAGGCGCCCGAGGCAGGTGCGGAAAGCGAATCGGAGACGCTCCCCGTCCGTCGCCCCGCCCTCCACGATCACCCGCTGCGCGAAGACCCGTGCCGCCTCGAGGAAGGTGGGGTCGTTCAGCCCCGCCAACGCCTGGAGCGGCGTGTTGGTCCGGGGCCTCCTCGCGACGCACACATCCCGGCTGGGAGCGTCAAAGGTCGCAAAGGTCGGGTAGGTGCAGACGCGGCGCCAGAAGGTGTACACGGCGCGACGATACAGATCCGGTCCCTCGCTGACCGGCCATTCGTCCATCCCGATCTCAGGCCGGAGGAAGCCGATCTCCTTCCAAAGGTTCGGAATCTGGACCGGATACACGCTCGGGCCGCCCACCTTCGGATTGAGCAGCCCACTGACGGCGAGGGCATGATCCCGGATCATCTCCGCGTCCATCCGGAAGCGTGGTCCGCGCGAGAGCAGGCGGTTGTAGGGATCCTTCTCCAACCGGATGTCGTCGGCGGCCGCGCCCTGCCGGTAAGCCGCCGACATCACGATCCGCTTCTGCATCGCCTTTACATCCCAGCCGACCGCCAGGAACTCCGTCGCCAGCCAGTCGAGGAGTTCGGGGTGCGAAGGCGGTTCCCCCTGGCGACCGAAATCCTCGCTCGTCTTCACCAACCCAGTGCCAAAGAACTGTTCCCAAAGCCGGTTCACCGTGACGCGCGCGGTCAGGGGATTCGCCGGATCCACCAACCACTTCGCCAGACCCAGGCGGTTCGCGGGCGCCCCCGGCGGCAGGCCCGGAAAAGCTTCGGGCACCCCCGGCGTCACCGCCCTGCCCTTCTCCAGAAAATTGCCCCGCACGTGGACGTACGAAGGTCGCGGCTCCGGTTCCCCACGTTCCGCGATCACCAGCGTCGAATAGGACTTCGCGGACAGTTCCCGCTCGCGGTCCTCCAGTCGAATGATCTCCCGTTCCAGAGCCCGGACCTCCGGCAGCGACGACCGATAGTGATTCGCCAACCGGCCCGCTTCCTCGGAAGTTCGGTCCCCCTCCCGCTTCCCAACGATCGCCCGGATCTCCGCGGGAAGAGGCCACAACGCCTCCTGATCCGCTTCTGTCGCCACCGAAATCCGGAAGCGCCCCACGCAGTGACTGTTCCCATGGTAATGCTCGAACCGGAACGTCAGGCGCGAACCGCCTTCAAAACCCGCGGGCTCCGGCAATCGGGCCACCAGGAAGTGGCGTTCCCCGAAACGCGGTCCGATGGCCCAGCCCGTCTTCGGGTTGCGATCCACGGCGTGTTCCGCCCGGTAATACTGTTGTTCCCAGTCCGCCGTCGCGTCCGCGAACACCACTGCCACGGGTTTCGCACCCGCCCCTCCCGATGCCGGTTCCAGTGTCAGCGCGAATTCGTCCAGGATGAAGTTCCCCGTCTGGCGCCACCGTCCGGGCCCGTTCTTCGGAAGGCTTGGATCGGGGAGCACTTCGAGCAGGACGGCCCGGATTCCCGTGAGGTCCGTCGTCGCCTCGACCGTGATGGTGTCGTAGATCGGGTTGACGCCGGTGGCGAGGACCGATCCGTCCGAGAGATTCGTGTAGCTCGAACCACCGGTCGACAGCGCGTTGGTCAGGTTCAGCGTCCGCCACACGTCCCCTCGGGTCCTGGCCCGCGCCTCCCAGGCCTCCTGCCGGACGGCCAGTCCCGCGTCGAGGGCGGCCCGATCCGCGCGGGCTTTGGCCAGGCGTCGTTTCAGGTGATCGAAGGTGTCGCTCAGGTCGGGTTTCGGAACGGGCACCGAGGGCGCCGCGCTGTAGTTCCCGCCGTCGGTCGTGTTGTTGAAGAAAGCGTAGAGACGGTAGTACTCCTCGTGGGTCACGGGATCGTATTTGTGCGTGTGGCACTCGGCGCAATTCAGGGTCAACCCCAGCCACGCCGTTCCCAGGGTCGCGACCCGATCCTTGACCGCCTTCGTCCGGTATTCCTCGGCATCGCCGCCGCCCTCGTCGTTGATCTTCGTGTTCCGGTTGAATCCCGTCGCGATCCTCTGGTCCGTCGTCGGATCCGGCAGGAGATCCCCCGCCAACTGTTCGATCGTGAACTGATCGAATCTCATGTTGTCGTTGAAGGCCCGGATGACCCAGTCGCGGTACGGCCAGATCGATCGGGCAAGGTCCACCTGGTAGCCGTTCGAATCGGCGTACCGGGCGAGATCCAGCCAACCCCGAGCCATATGCTCGCCGTAGTGGGGCGACGCGAGCAGGCGGTCCACGAGCCTCTCGTAGGCGCGATCCGACGTGTCCGCGAGAAACGCCTCGACGTCACGCCAGGCCGGCGGGAGGCCCGTCAGGTCCAGGCTCAGGCGCCGGATGAGCGTCGCACGATCCGCTTCCGGCCGGGGCGACAATCCCTCCGCCTCCAAACGCGCGAGAATAAACGGGTCGATCTCGTTGAAACCCCAGGTTCCGCCGGTCTCGGGAGAAGGCAGCAACGGTCGGACCGGGGCCCGGAACGCCCAATGGGCCGAAGGATCGCTCGCAGGCCATTCCGCGCCTTCCTCGATCCAGCGCTTCAACGCGTCCGTCTCCTCCGTCGTCAGAGGCGCACCTTTCGGCGGCATGACCTCATCGGCGTCGGTGGAAAGGACCCGGACCAGGAGTTCGCTCTGATCGGGCCGGCCGGGAACCACCGCCGGCTTCCCGGACTTCGCGGGCGCCAGGGCCGATGGCCGGGAATCCAGGCGCAGGTTCGCCTTCTGCTGGTCGGCGCCGTGGCATTCCGAACAGCGCTTCACGAGGATCGGTTCGATCTCCTTCGAAAAATCGACCGCGGCGTGGGTCGGCCCGCCGACGAGCAGGAGAGCGATCGCCACGAACGAAAGGGCGGTCCGACGAAGGGATCCCGGAACGGGCATTCGTGTGAGGGTGAAAGGAGGCATGGTCACGTCGATCGAAAGCGGTTGAACGGTGCCAGAGACGTCCCGGACCGGCGACATCAAACCTCCGCGGGGGACGATCGTTCGCGAAGGAGTTGGAGCGCCGCCCGCATCGACGGAAACGCCATGTCATCGGGCGTCACCTCGCTCACCGGATCCAGCCACATCACGCCATCGACGTCGTCGAGCGCCCTCGCCGAGTCGGGACGGACGGCCAGCGCCGAAAAGAAGAGGTCCAGGACCGGGTACGTCACGCCGAGGTAGGGATACTGATTCGGGAAGGAGCCAAGAAAATCCGTGTCCCCGATTTCCAAGCCGACTTCCTCCCGGATCTCCCTTCGCAGCGCTTCCTCCACCCGCTCCCCCACATCCACGAAGCCTCCCGGCGGCGCCAGTTTCCCGCGTCCGGGGTCGCGGGCGCGTCGGATGAAGAGCACCCTGCCGTCGGCGCGGCGCAGGAAGACGGCCGCCGAGATCGACGCGTTGAAGTAGTAGGTGAACCCGCAGCCCTCGCATCGGAACGGGGACCCCCCGGGTTCGTCGCGACGCGCCGAACCACAGGCCGGACAGCAACGGAAATGGTCGCTCGGACTCACGAACGTCCCCGCCCCGCCCCGCCGGCGGCGCCTTCGGACCCGAAATAGGGTCGGAGAACGTTGCCCGCGACCCGAAGCGCCGCCTGTCGCGCCGCCAGGGACTTCCCGAAGGTGTCGTCCTCGACCTCGATGCAGACGGGGCCGCGGTAGTTCGTCTCCATCAGGGCGGCGAGGTACCTGCCCCAGTCCATCTCCCCGAAACCGGGAATCCGCGGCTGATGCCATTCCAACGGTGGCGCAAGGATTCCCACTTCGTGGATGCGGTCGCGGCGGATCTTCACGTCCTTCGCGTGCGCGTGGAAAATCTTGTCCTGGAATTCCTTCAGCGGGCTTTGCGGGTCCATGTGCTGGAGGACGAAATGGGACGGATCGTAGTTCAGGCCGAAGTGCTTCGACGGGATGTCCGCGAACGCGCGCCGCCAGATCACAGGAGTGGTCATCAGGTTCTTCCCGCCGGGCCACTCGTCCGCCGTGAACGACATCGGACAGTTCTCGATCCCCACCCGAATGTCATGGTCCTCCGCGAAGGCGATCAGGGGCCGCCAGATCTTCAGGAATCGCGGCCAGTTGTCGTCGACGCTCTTCGTCCAGTCGCGCCCCACGAACGTGTTCACGTTCTTCAGTCCGAGCGTTTGCGCGGCGCGGATCACCCGCTTGAGATGGTCCACCGCGGCCTTGGAAACCGCGGCATCCGGGTGAAGGGGGTTGGGGTAGAATCCGAGCGCGGAAATCGAAACGCCGTGCCGTCCGCAAAGGTCGCGAACGTCGTCGGCCAGGGCTTTCGTGAAGCCGATCGCGTTCAAATGCGTCACGCCGGCGAATTTCCGTTCCGCCTTCCCCACAGGCCAGGACATGACTTCCACGCAGGAGAATCCCTCCGCCGCGGCGAACGCCAGCACCTGGTCCAGGTTCAACTCGGGGAGAATCGCCGAGACAAAGCCAAGTTTCATGGACACGCCGGATCCTCCGCCATGGCCCCCTCCCGAGACAAGCGCGACGGACAACGGATCGCCGGAAGACTCGTCATAGGCGCCCCGCGCGCCTAGCGTTCGCGCTTTGCCCGGCCGCGAACCAGTCGCCCCGATCCCCAACCGCCCTTGAACATCCTGATCGTCAAGCTTTCCGCCCTGGGCGACGTCACGCATGTCCTCCCAGCCCTGACGGTCCTCCGCCGCGCCCGCCCCGACGCCCACATCACCTGGCTCGTCGAGGAATCGGCCCGCGAACTGATCGAAGGACATCCCGCCATCGACTCGCTGCTCGTCTGGCGCCGCGCAACGTGGAAAGGGCTCCTGCGGTCGGGAAGATGGCCCACGCTGGCGACCGCGGTCACGCGTTTCGTCCGCGAACTGCGGCGGACGCGCTACGATCTCGTGATCGACTTCCAAGGCCTGCTCAAAAGCGCCCTCTGGGTTGCGCTCGCCAGGGCCGGAATCAAGGCCGGATACGGACCCGGCCAGCGACACGACGAACACGCCTGGCACGCCCTCAACCGGCGGATCCCCGTCACCCTTCCGGACGCCCACGCCGTCGAACGGAATCTCAACCTGGTCCATGCGCTCGGCTTTCCGCGGCTTCCGCTCACCTTCGACCTTCCGATAGCCCCCGCCCGCCAGGAGGAAGCCGACGCCCTGCTCGACGGTCTGGGCCTGAAGGCCGGAACCCGGTTCGTCGCCGTCAGCGCGATGACCCGCTGGCCCACCAAGAACTGGACCGCCGCGCACTTCGCGGAGGTGTCGGATCGGCTCGTCGACGCGGGCGTTCCGGTTGTGTTCACAGGCGCACCCGGCGACCGCCTTGAAATCGATGCCATCGCCGCCGCCACGCGGCATCCCCTCCGTCGCCTGGACGGGAAGACCGCCCTTCCCACGCTCGCCGGGATCTTTCGCAGGGCCACCACGGTCCTGTCGACCGACACCGGTCCGATGCACATCGCGGTCGCCGCCGGCACCCCGGTCGTGGCGTTGTTCGGGCCGACTTCCGCCGATTACACCGGTCCCTATGGCGAAGATCACATCGTCCTTCGAGCGGGCCTTGGGTGCAGCCCCTGTTACCAGCGGACGTGCCGCACAACCGAGTACGAACCCCACGCCTGCATGCGTCGCCTCGCCCCGGAACAGGTGGCTGCGGCGGTCCTGCAACGGCTCGGGGACCGATGAGGATGTCCCCGAGGCTCGCCCCGGTCAGCCTCAAGGAGAATCAGAAGGACGCGCCACACCTGGATCGAGCAGATGGCGCTCGAGGAACCCCACGACGGAGAGAAATAGGAAGTCCGCGTTCCGTTTCTTCGCGAATCCGTGCCCTTCGTCCTTCGCCAGGAGATAGCCCACCGTCCCGCCCTGCTGCCGAAGGGCCCGGACCAGCTGCTCCGACTCGCTGGCGGGAACCCGTGGATCGTTCAGACCCTGCGCCACCAGCAGGGGCTTGCGTATCCGATCCAACCGGTTCATCGGGGATATGCTTTCGAGGAACTCCGCCATCCGCGGCTCCCGCTCGTCCCCGTACTCCACCCGCCGCAGGTCGCGCCGATAGTCCTGCGTGTTCCTGAGAAACGTCCTGAAATTCGAGATCCCCACGACATCGATCCCGCACCGCAGCCGGTCGCCGAAGTGAACCAGGGACGCCAAAACCATGTAGCCCCCGTAACTCCCGCCGTAGACGGCCACTCTATGGGCATCCAGATCCGGCTGACGCCCGATCCAATCAAGGAACGCCCCGATGTCCTTCACCGAATCCTCCCGGCGAAATCCATCGTCGAGCGCCAGGAACGTTTTTCCGTACCCCTCCGATCCGCGGACGTTGGGAAACAGCAGGGCGATCCCCATTTCCCGCACGAGGTAGTTCCATGCCCGCAGGAACTGCGGCCTCGCCTGTCCTTCGGGACCACCATGAATGTGGACCACGACCGGCCGGGGCCCGGGGAAGCGCCGGGAATCCGGTCGAACCAGGAATCCCGACACTTCGAGACCATCGAAGCCCTTCACCCGCACGCGCTCCGGTTCCGCGAACCGCGCCAGGTTCAGTCCGCCCGTTTCACCCTCGGTCCACCGGGTCCGCCCGTTCACGCGGGTGTTCACGGAGAACACATCGCCGGCGATCCGCGCCGAGGTCAGCGTCAGTCCGATCTCGCGCCGCCGGGGATGCCAGCGAACCCCCGACACGACACCCAACGGAAGGTCGTGGCGTCCGAGTTCGGCCCCCGATCCCGCGTCGATCCACCGGAGGACGCTCGCGCCGTCCTCGTTCGTCACCAGCGCCACAATCTTCCCGTCCCCGGAAAGGTCGAAGCCCTCCACATTCCATGGGATCGCGGGACCCAGGGGCGCGAACGAACCGGTGTCCAGATCCATCCGGCCCAGACGCCGGTGTTCCGCCCCCCAATCCGTGACCACAAGGATCGATCGCCCATCGGGAAGGAACGCGCCATCGGTCGTCGAGGAGGGTTCCGAGTCACCTTCACCGTAGGTCAGCAACCGTCGGCCACCGCCGTCGAGGTCGACAAGGTGCAGTTCGCTTCGATTGGCGGAGATCCGGTTCAGCACGAGGAGCCGGCGTTCGTCGGGCGACCAGTCGAGCGCGGTCCACCCGCCGCCGACCGTTTCCAACAGGAGCCGGTCGGTCGCAGGCCGCCGCGGGTCCAAGACCCGGAGATCGGTGTCGCGGCCATTCCGGCGGGTGGTCCCGTAGGCCAGAAGGCGTCCCGTGCCGGACCAGAGCGGGGACGTGTTGCGCGAGTTCCCGTCCGTCAGCAGCGTGATCGCGCCGCCGTCCGCGTCCCGCCGATACAGCTGGTAGAACTCGTTCCCGCCGCGGTCCTGGCTGAAGACGATGGCGTCGCCGTTGTCCGGCGCAAACGAGCCCCCGGTCACCCGCTCGGGCAGGTCGGTCAGTATCCCCCGAGGTCCAAGCGGCACGCGAACCTGGTGCAGCTGGGGCGTCTCCGCGGACCGGGTGGAGATGAGCGCGTCGCGTCGGCGCGGGTGCCAGTCGAGGAACGTGGAAGGCCGAAACGCCAGGTACGGTTCGACGGCTTCGCGCAGTTCGGCCGTGGGTTCGGGCACCCCATCCAGCACGAGGTTTTCCGGTGGAACCGCCGGAACGGAAATCGAAACGCCGGCGCCGAACGCCGCGATCAACCGCGCCAGAATCGAGTTCACGGGTCTCATGGCGGGTCGGACCGTGGCGCAATCCTTGGCAAGGACCAAGGCATTCTCGCCCTCCCGAACCCACGGGCGAAGCTTGCCGTCGTCGGATTCCGGGAGTAGTCCTCACCGGCCCACCGGCTCACCGGACATCCCGATGCATCCGAGAACCCTCGTCATCAGCCCGACCTACAATGAGAAGGAAAACCTTCCGGATCTCATGGCGCGCGTGCTCGATCTTCCCGACTTCATCGAACTTCTCGTGGTCGACGACCGTTCCCCCGACGGCACCGGGGAGCTTGCGGACGCCTACTCGGCAAAGCATCCCGCGCGGGTCCATGTCCTCCACCGGACAACCAAGGACGGACTCGGGCGCGCCTACATCGCCGGTTTCCAGTGGGCGCTCGAACGCGGTTACGAACGCATCCTCGAGATGGACGCCGACCTGTCCCACAATCCCGCCGACATCCCTCGTTTTCTCGAGGCTTCGGAGAACGCGGACCTCGTCCTTGGCTCCCGGTACCGGGACGGCATCCGGGTGATCAACTGGCCGCTGAACCGGCTCATGCTGAGCCTCGGTGCCGCGCTCTATGTCCGGATGATCACGGGAATGCCGTTCTCGGATCCGACCGGCGGCTACAAATGCTTTCGCCGGGAGGCGCTCCAACGCCTCGGGCTCGAATCCGTGAAATCCAATGGCTACAGCTTCCAGATCGAACTCACCCACCGGATCTGGCGTCAGGGGCTCCGCGTGGCCGAGGTTCCGATCGTGTTCACCGACCGGTTCCACGGCAAATCCAAGATGTCCTGGAACATTGTCCGCGAAGCGCTGCTGGTGGTCTGGCACCTCGCGGCCCAGCACGGATTCCGGCGCCGGCCTGTTCCCGGCCCGGGTTCAGGACCCAACCCGGGTCCTGAGCCCGACCGGCGCCCCGCCCCACCGGCGCCCCAGCCGCCTTCGGATCGGGATCCCGGTTCACCGCCGCCTTCTCACTTGCCGCCCTTGTAGAAACGCTTCTCCCAGCTCGCCTGCTTGCCCTTGGCCTCCCGGAAGATCGGAGCCAGCGTCGCCATGTTGAGAACCCAGTCGTTCAGCCCTCCGTAGGGCGCCTTCATCGGCCGCGCGAAGTCGACGAACAACACCACGCGGTAGCCGTCGGTGTCGTTCCACACCTCGTGGTTGTAGGTGTCGTCGAACACCAGGCATTTCCCCTCCTCCCAGAGGTGGCAGGTGTCGGCGATTCGAATCCGCACCTTGTCCCGCGGTTCGGGGACGATCAGGCCAAGATGAAGCCGGAGCACGCCGACGTAGGGGCCGCGGTGCGGCGGGATGTGTTTCCGCGGCGATAGGATCGAGAAGAAGGCCGTCTTGATCCCCGGAATCTTCCTCAGGATCCGCATTGTCTCGGGACACCGCCTGGCGTTCTCCTCGCAATCCATTCCGATTCCCGTGAGGAAGAATGTCTTCCACTGGTCGTCCTTCTGGATCAATCCGACCTCCTTCACGATGTCCTGGAACGAAGGCATCTGGTCCCGGAATTTCATGACTTCGTCCAGCTCGGCGCGGACCTTGCGCCATTCGGCTTCCACGTCGGGAACCCACGGGAACTGCCGGTTGTCATACACCGGTGTGTCGGGAATCAGCGAGGCCCGCGCGAGCCGGGCCTCGAAGGCGTCCGCCATTCGGCACAGCATCTTTTTGAACACCGTCTTGGGCGGATTGAGACGGTAGGTGCGATCCAGGATGTTGGATGGAATGCCCGCGCTCGGGCCCGGGGCGGAGACGGTTTCGTTCATCGGTCGGCGGTCGAATCGAATCGGCCCCCAACGCTGTGACTGCCCGGTCCCCTTTCCAAGGAAGAAAACCCGTCCCGCGACGCCTCGTCCCCTTGACGCCGGGCCCCCCGGGTCATGACTTTGCGGACGTCACCGAACCGATCATTCCCAGGTCCAATCCCGCCATGCTCATCCAAGGCCTTCTCAACCCCCAGGTGCTTTCCCTCGTCGCCCGCGTCCGCCACACCAACACGCTCGTGATCGCCGACTGGGCCTTCCCCTCGTGGCCCGGCGTCGAGACGGTCGACCTCTCCCTCGTCGCGGGTGTTCCCACCGTGCTCCAGGTGCTCGATGCGCTCATCCCCATCTGGAAATGCGATATCGCCCACATGGCCGGCGAGTTCCGGGACCACAACACGGCGGCCACCGTCGGCGCATTCCAGGCCGCGATGCGGGGCGCGCCCATCGCGTTCGAGCCGCACATCGAACTGAAACGCCGGGTCCCGTCCGCCATCGGCCTCATCCGCACCGGCGACGCGACCGTCTACAGCAACATCATCCTCGTTTCCGGGTGACCTCGCCCCACCGCGTGGCTCCTTTTTCGAAGGGGGAGCTTGACGGGCCACCGCATTCCCGATACTCGGCTTGGATCCCTTTCCGTTCCCGATGAAAGCAGCCATCCTGGCGTTGGACCAGGGGACCACGAGTTCCCGTGCCATCGTCTTTGATCACGCGGGTTCCATCCGGGCCATCGCCCAGCAGGAATTCCGTCAGATCTATCCCCAATCCGGCTGGGTCGAACACGACCCCTACGAGATCTGGGCCTCCCAGCTCGCCACCGCCCGCGAAGCGCTCCGGAAGTCCGGACTCACCGCCTCCGACATCGCCGCCCTCGGAATCACGAACCAGCGGGAAACGACGCTGATCTGGGACCGCGCCACCGGCGCGCCTATCCACAACGCCATCGTCTGGCAGGACCGCCGGACTTCGCCACGCTGCGACGCTTTGAACGCGGCGGGCCACGCGCCGGCCGTCCAGCAAGCCACGGGTCTCGTGATCGACGCGTATTTCTCGGGCAGCAAAATCGCGTGGCTCCTCGACCACGTTCCGGGCGCCCGCGAACGCGCCGAACGGGGGGAACTCGCCTTCGGCACCGTGGATTCGTGGCTTCTGTGGAATCTCAGTGGCGGGGCGCTCCATCTCACGGACGCCACAAACGCCTCGCGCACGCTCCTCTACAATCTCCGAACCGGCGACTGGGACGCCGCGATGCTCGACCTGTTCCGCGTTCCCCGCGCGCTCCTTCCCGTCGTGCGCTCGTCGAGCGAGGTCTACGGATCGACCCTCCCCGATCTCTTTGGCGGTCCCATTCCAATCGCCGGCATCGCCGGGGATCAGCAGGCCGCCCTCTTCGGCCAGAACTGTTTCTCGCGCGGCTTCGCGAAGAACACGTACGGAACCGGCTGTTTCCTCCTGATGAACATCGGGAACGATCCCACCCTATCCAGGAACAAACTCATCACGTCCGTCGCCTGGAAGCTCGGGTCAGAAACCGAGTTCGCCCTCGAAGGCAGCATCTTCATCGGTGGCGCCGTTGTTCAGTGGCTCCGCGATGGCCTGGGCATCATCAAAACCTCCCAGGAAATCGAGGCGCTCGCGGCCAGTGTTCCCGATTCCGGCGGCGTGTACGTCGTCCCGGCTTTCGCCGGCCTCGGCGCCCCGCACTGGGACCAATACGCGCGCGGCACGATCACCGGACTCACCCGCGGCAGCCACTCCGGACACATCGCCCGCGCCGCCCTCGAGGGCATCGCGTTCCAAGTCGCCGATGTCCTTCAGGTCATGCGCGACGATTCCGGCGTCGCGATGGACCAGCTCCGCGTCGATGGCGGCGCCAGCGCCAACAATCTTCTGCTCCAGTTCCAGGCCGACATCCTCCAGGTTCCTGTGGTCCGGCCCAGAGTCACCGAGACCACCGCCCTGGGCGCCGCCTATCTCGCCGGACTGGCCACTGGTTTCTGGAAATCGCGATCGGACGTCCAACGAGCGTGGCAGGTGGATCGCACCTTCGAGCCCCGGATGTCGCGGGACGAAGCCGCGCACCGCCACCAACGCTGGAGGCGCGCCCTCGACCGCTCCCGCAATTGGGAGGAACGCCCGTCCTCTTCGCCCGGAGCGCCCGCCACCTGAACCCATTTCCACCCCAGCCGTTCCACCGCCGGAGCGTTTTCCCAACCCAGCCATCGAACGAACTTCAGCCCCATCCCCATCCCCACCCTCATCCCCCCTGAATCATGAGCCCCTACACCGCCGAATTCCTCGGAACGGCCCTCCTCGTGCTGCTCGGCAATGGAGTCGTCGCCAACGTCGTGCTCGCCCGCACCAAGGGCAACAACTCGGGCTGGATCGTCATCGCGGCCGGCTGGGGCATGGCCGTATTCGTCGGGGCCTTCTGCTCGGCCCGCGCCAGCGGCGCCCACTTGAACCCCGCCGTTACCCTGGCCATGACGATGACCGGCAACCTCGAGGCGGCGAAGCTCCCCGGATACATGCTCGCCCAGCTTCTCGGCGGAATCACCGGCGCGGCCGCCGTCTACCTCTTCTACCGGGAACACTTCAAGGTCACCGAAAACGCCGACGGCAAGCTCGCCTGCTTCTCAACGGCTTCCAATATCCGGAACCATCCCCAGTCCTTCATCTGCGAGGCGATCGGCACGTTTGTCCTCGTCCTGCCGATCTACCTGCTCGACCCGCCGTCCGTCTCGGTTCCCGGCCAACCCGCCGGCACCCTCGGCCTCGGCGCCCTGGGAGTCCTCCCCGTGGCCCTCGTCGTCTTCGCCATCGGAGTCTCGCTCGGCGGGACCACCGGCTATGCGATCAATCCCGCCCGCGATCTCGGACCGCGGATCGCCCACTTCCTCCTCCCGATCCCGGGCAAACGCGACAGTGACTGGGGATACGCCTGGGTTCCCGTCGTTGGCCCCCTTGTCGGCGGAGCGCTTGCCGCGCTCGTCTACCGGATGCTTCAGTGAACGGGTCCGCGGCGGGCTCCACAACCAGCGCATCCCGTCGCGTTCGAAAACCGAATGACGCCGCAGACTCTCCGACGGGAACATCCGGACCTCTTCCTTCTTGATCCGTCGGATGTCGAGGGAGCCGGCGCCTATCTGGCCCGCCACGGACTCCTCGGGCCCGAAGAAGTCGTCACCCAGCTCGAACGAGCCGGTGAAGGCAACATGAACTGCACGCTCCGGGCCTTCACCCCGTCCCGAACCCTGATCGTCAAACAATCACGCCCCTGGGTGGAGAAATACCCCCAGTTCGAGGCCCCCTGGGACCGGGCCGTCGTCGAGGCCGAATTCTATCGGATCGTCAGCGACCACCCCCGCGTCGCCGCGTTCCTACCCAACCTGCATTTCGCCGATCCCGAATCCCGCGTTCTCGTGATCGAGGACCTCGGCGAGGGCGGTGACTACACCGGAATCTATCTTCACGGCGAAATCCTCACCGCGGACACCCTGCTGCGACTCGCGGAGTTCCTTTCCGGCCTGCACGGAGCTTATCCACCTGGTACCGCCCACCCCCCGCTGCCGAACAGCGAGATGCGAGCCCTCAACCACGCGCACGTCTTCGATATTCCCCTCCGCCGAGACAACGGCCTCAACCTCGATGCCCTCGCGCCCGGACTCCGATCGGCGGCCGATCCCCTTCTCGCCCCTTCGAAGTTCCACGACGAGGTCACACGCCTCGGGCGCGAGATCTACCTCGCCGACGGACCCACGCTGGTCCATGGCGACTTCTTCCCCGGCTCAATCCTCCGCACGGCTTCGGGGCCCCGCGTGATCGATCCGGAGTTCTGCCACTTCGGCCGCGCGGAACTCGACGTGGGCGTATTGCTCGCCCACCTCATCCTCGGCGCGCAGCCTCCCAGCCTCTGGACCGCGTTCGAATGCCGCTACGAACCCCCGGCCGGCTTCGAGGAGAAGGTCGCGCGCCAGCTCGCCGGAATCGAAATCATGCGCCGCCTCATCGGCTACGCCCAACTGCCCAATCGCTGGGACCTCGCGGACCGTGTCGCCTTGTTGAACATCGCGCGGGATCTCGTCCTACTACCGGATCGCCCCCTGCAACCCTGGCCCTCCACCTTGAGATCGTGATCACCCCGACCCGCCGACATTTCCTCCGGCAGACCACCGCCACCCTCGCGCTGGCGGCTGCTTCCCGGCCCGCCGTCGCCGATACTGCGGTCGCCGACCCGCAGCCGGAAGAAGCGCCCGGTGCCGGGTCCGGCACAAAAGACCTCCACTCCCGCATCCACGGCCTCCTTGTGGGAACAGCTCTCGGCGACGCCTTCGGCGGCCCCATCGAGTTTCAGGCGCCCGCCGACGTGCAACGACTTCCCACACCGCCGAAGATCTGGCGTGACGACGAGATCCTCGACGATTCCGCCCGGCGGGCGACGCGCGACAGGCTTCGGCTTCGCCGGTATCAGGACCTGCGTCCCACGCCGGAGTCCTACGCCCACTGGAATGAAAACGCCGCGCCGGGCACGGTGACCGATGACACGCGGCACAAACTGGTCCTCCTTCGAGCCCTCCACGGTGCCGACCAGTCCGGCAACTGGCCGCTCGATCGGACGGCCTACGCCAGAACCCACCTCGAATGGGCGTCGCAATCCGTGATCGCTTCCAAACCCGCCTACGCCGCGCTCGCCGCGGATTGGCTCGAGGAATGGCAATTCGCGGCTCGATGGATCCTGGGGGATCGCGAACCGTCCCGAGCCCGCCCCCCGGAACGCATGTGGCAGGGCCTTCCCACGTGCAGCGGCCAGATGAGCCTCCTTCCCCTCGCGGCGATCCACGCCGGACACCCCGATCGCGCCTACCGCGCCGCCTACCATCTCGGTTTCTTCGACAACGGGTACGGAAAGGACCTCAACGCGGCGCTCGTCGCCGCGTTGGCCGTCGCGTTGACCGTCGACGTCGATCCTTCCCGACCTGGCGATGCCTGGCGCGTCATCCTTGATGCGTTGCGGCGGACCGATCCGTACCAGTATGGGGCGATCCGATGGACGACTCGTTCGGTCGATCGCTGGCTGGACCGGGCTCTGAGTCTGGTGAAAGCCGCGGACCGCCGACCGGCCCGCCTCTTCGCGGGACTCGAACGGGAGTTCAAGGACACCACCAAATGGGAGGCGCAGGTTCCCTTCACCGTCGCCTTCGCGTGCCTGGCCCTCGCCGACTACGATCCGCTGGCCGCGCTCCAACTCAGCCTCGAATGGGGGCATGACACCGATTCCTACGCCCAGGTGGTGGGCGCGTTCATCGGAGCGCTTCACGGACCCGGACTTTTCGCCCCCGAATGGACCCGGGCGGTGTCGGAGAGACTTCACGCCGATTTCGATGTCGTTCTTGCCGAGGAATCCCGGTTCCTCGCCACCCTGCACGCCCGCACGCGGGACCGGGAACTCATCGCCGAACGATGACGCGGCGTGTTGGTCCCGCGCAGCTTGACGCGTTGTCCCGGGCGGCCCGAGCCTAGGTCCGCGCGTACGTTGGAAGTCCGCGCAAATCGCATCCACGCTCCATGAACCGGCATCTCACCACGAAGAGCTCGAAGGACACGAAACTCGATCGAAGGGAGGGAATTCCATCCATCGGTCTTCTTCGTGATCTTCGTGTCTTCGTGGTGGAATCCTCCGCCGTCCCTGGATCCAACGCGCGAGCCGCAACTCGTTGATATTACCCATGACGCCCTACC
>JBFWOK010000089.1:0-28244 GCA_050250555.1 Limisphaerales bacterium | reverse complement strand
GGGAAAGGAGAATCGTGAAGGGATGGACCACGCTTTCGTACTGGGACGCCAGGATCATGTACATGCACGCCACCGAAAGCGCGAAGGCCCAGAGGACCTCCACGAAAGTACTCTCGAGTTCGCGCCCCCGACCCGAGACCTTCGTCGTGTAAGCCGGCGGGAGATTCATATTTCTCACCTCCTCGCGAAGCGCGGCGAGCCGGTCCGCCATGGCGTACCCGGGAGCGATGTTCGATCGGAGCGCCACCGTCCGCTGCCGGTCGAGCCGGTCGATGCGCGACGCGGTCTGGCCCTCCACCACCCGCACCAGATTGTCCAAACGCACCAACCCGCCGCCTTTCCGGGACACATACAACCGCGCCAGATCCTCCGGGTCGTCGCGATCCACGCCCGTCAGACGGAGTTGCACGTCGTAGTCGTCGTTGATCCCGTTGTCCCGGAACCGCGAGACCCGCGTGTCCCCACCCACCAGGATCCTGAGCGCCGACGCGATGTCCCGCACCTCCACCCCGAGATCCGCCGCCCGGCTCCGGTCCACCTCCACCCTCAACTCCGGCTTGTCCAGTCGCAGCGTCGTGTCGGCGTCCTGAAGACCGAGTTCCGGCGCCTTTTTCCGAAGATGATCCGCGTACGCCGCCAGGTCTTCGAGGTCCGGACCCAGCAGGGCGAAATCGATCTCGTAGGGCGGCCCCCCCAGGTTGATCGACGAACCGCCGCCGCGCACGCCGACCCGCACGTCCTTCTTCAGGAACTCCAACCGCGCCCGGACCTGCTGCATCACCTCGCGCTGACTCGCGTTTCCCTGGAACGCCTTCCACGGCGTCAGGCTGAGCAGGCGCCCCCAGCTGAACGTCCTTTCCGCATGGGGCGCCAGCATGAGATAGAGCCTGCCCTGGTTGACCGACGAAAACCCGCTCCCGGAACCCGTCGTCGCCAGGATCGTCCGCACATGGGGGACCTCCCGGACCGCGGCCTCCGCCAGGAGCACGACCTCGTGCATGGAGGCGAGGCTCGTCCCCTCGGGCGCGGAAAGGTTGATTTCGAACTCACCCTCGTCGGTGTCGGTCGGCGTGAACTCCTGCCGCACCAGGCCGTACAACGGCAGGGAACTCAGCGCCACCAGCGCCGCCAACGCCACGACCCCCAGACGGTGGCGCAACGACCAGTCCAGGGCCCTGAGATAGACACGTTCGATCGCGGCGTAGAATCCGCGCCGGGACCCCTGCCCGCCGTGATCCGTCCGGCGCGAAGGCCCCACGCTGTAAAGCCGCGCGCTCAACATCGGCGTGAGCGTGAACGACACCAGGAGACTCACCAGAATCGCCACCGCCGAAGTCAGGCCGAACTGAAAGAGGAACCGTCCCGCCACGCTCGACATGAACGACACGGGGACGAAGATCACGACCAGGCTGAACGTCGTCGCCATCACCGCGAGCCCGATCTCCGCCGTCGCCGCCCGCGCCGCCTCGAAGGCGTTCACGCCCTTCTCCTCGACGAACCGGAAGATGTTCTCTAGAACGACGATGGCGTCGTCGATCACGATGCCGACCATCAGGACCAGCGCCAGCATCGTCACGCTGTTCAGCGTGAAATCGAGGGCCCACATCATCCCGAACGTCGAGATCACCGAGACCGGAATCGCGATGCCGGCGACGAACGTCGCCCTCCAGCTCCGCATGAACGCCAGCACGACGAGGCTGGCCAGGAGACTGCCCAAGACGAGGTGCTTCTTGATCTCCGCCAGAGCCTCGTGGATGTACCGGGACTGGTCCCGCGTCACCTGGATCCTCACATCCGGGGGAAGCTGCGCGAGCAGGCCGGGAAGCCGCTCCTTGATCGATTCGATCACCGCCACCGTGTTCGCGCCCGACTGACGCCGGATGTCGAGTTGGACGCAGGGCCGGCCGTCCAGCCGTGCCACCGACCTCTGTTCCTGGGTGCCGTCCTCCGCGTAGCCCAGATCCCGAATCCGCACCGGCGACCCGTTCACCGTCGTGACGACGAGGTCGTTGAAGTCCTCCGGGTTCTCCACCCGCCCCACGGTCCGAAGCACGCTCTCCTTCAACGCGCCGGTCAGATTGCCCCCCGGGATGTTGGCGTTCTGGCTGACCACGGCGTCGCGAACAACCGTGATCGGCAGCCCGTACGCCGCCAATCGATCCGCCTCCACCCAGATGTTGATCGCCCTCCCCAATCCGCCGGACACTTCCACCTCACCCACGCCCTCCGCCCGTTCCAACTGAACCCGGACCACCTTGTCCGCCATTTCCGTCAGCTCCCGCACCGGCCGATCCCCGGACATCGCCAGGGTCAGAACCGCGGCCGAATCGACGTCGAACTTCGACACCCGCGGCGCCAACACGTCCGGCGGCAGTTCCGCCGCCGCCGCCGCGACCCGGTTCCGCACGTCCTCCGCCGCCGCGTTCGGATCCCGGTCCAGATTGAACCGAACGATGATGAACGAACGCCCGACCCCACAGATCGACCGGAGCTCGCTGATCCCCTCGATCGTGTTGATGCTCTGCTCGAGGGGCTGAGCGACGAGGGACTCCATCTCCACCGGCGAAGCGCCCGGAAGCATCGTCGAAACGTAGATCGTCGGAAGATCCACCGACGGCGAGCGGTCCACGTTCAGCCGGACGTAGCCCGTCGCGCCGGCGACCACCAGCGACAGCACCAGCATGCACGCAAACACGGGCCGCCGGATGCAGATCTCAGCCAGGGTTTGCATCGCCTCAGTTCATCCCAGGATCAGGAACCCGCCGGGGTTCCGGAAGCGGCCTTCGCCGACTCGGTTCGCGGCGGCAGACCGGTCACCTTCTGCCCCGTCTGCAGGCTTCCCGGCGACATCACCACCGACTGCCCCTCCTTCACGCCCTCGGTGATCTCGACCCAGCCCTGACCGCGGTCCCCCGTGGAGACCCGCCGTTCCACGGCCAGTCCGTCCTCGACCAGAAAGACCTTCTGAATCCCGGCGAACGTCACGAGAGCCTCGTTCGGCACCGTCACCACGGGAACCTCCCCCGTGGTCACAATCCCAGCCCGCGCAAACGCACCCGGACGCAACCGCCCTCGGGAAGGCACGTCCGCTTCGACCACCAGCGTCCGGCTCCCCTGGACAATCGCCGGGCTCAGCCGCTTCACCTTCCCGGTGTAAATCTCGGGATCGCCTTCCAGCGACACTCGGACCTCCTGGCCGATCTTCACCCGGGGCGCTTCACGCTCGGAAACCTCCACCCGCAGCCGGAGCGGATCCGTCCGCACAAAGGTCACCACGGGCGCTCCCACCGCCAGGTACTCACCCACATTCGCCAGCCGCTCCTGCACCGCCCCGTCGTACGGCGCGACGATCCGGGTGTCCGCGAGCTGCTTCTGCGCGATCCTGAACTCCGCCCGCCGCTGCTGCAGTTGGGCCATCCGTGTTCGCGCCTGCTCCAGCGCCTCCGAATACCGACTCGCCGCCACCTTGTAGGCCGCCGTCGCCGTCTCCAATTCGGATGCCGAAAGAATCCCTTCCGCGGACAACGCCTCGATCCGGTCCCGGTTCGCCTTCGCCTCCGCCAAGACCGCCTTCGCTTCCTGAACCCGGCTCGACGCCTCCACGTCCACCAGATCCTCGTCCCCCGTCAACGGAAGTCCCAGAAGCGCCCGCGCCTGAAAAAGCGCGGCCTCGGACTGCTCCACGCGCAGCTGGTAGTCCGAATCGTCCACCTGCGCGATCGGTTCCCCCTCGCGCACGAGACTACCGAGATCCACGGCGATCGAAGAAAGTCGTCCCGGCACGATCACGCTCAACGGCGTGCGGTCCATCGGAAGCAGGGAACCCGTGGTTGTGATCGTTCTTTCAATTCCTCGTCTCTCGGCCCGCACGATCTCGAAAGCGCCACCGTCCTTGGGTTCCGATCGCGCCTGATCGGCCCCGGCGGTTCCAGGGGAACGGGAACAACCGCTGGCCAGCAGCAAGGCCCAGCCCGTCCACGCCAGATTTCGAATCCAGGATTTCAACAGGCGGAGTATGAACCGCGTCGCGCACCCGGCCAAGAGCCGTTTCAAGCTTGGGCGACTCCGGGCACACCTCCGGATTGTCTCCACTCTTGCGAGGCACGCCTGCGAACGATGCGCGCTGTCGGGGGCGTGCCACCCGCGAAGCCGGCTCCACAAACGGCTTTCCCGACGGCCCGACGTGGCGTTGATTGGGGGCGTCATGTCGTTCCCCGCAGCGTATCAGGATCCATGCGCCGTCCCCACGTTCCGGGCGCGGAGCGGATTCCGGAAGTCATTTGCCCCACGGGTTGGGGTCCTGATTCTCGGCATCGCCATCGCCATGCTCCAGGCCTCTCAGCCCGCCGCCAACGCGACGGTTCTGGTCGCCACCAACAGTGTCTGGGCCTACCGCAAGGGGACCTCCGAAGCCTCGATTCCGATCGACGCCTGGCGGCGATCCGACTTCAACGACTCCGCCTGGCCGCGCGGTCGGGGCCCGTTCTATTACGATTCCGGCGGAGTCTACTCGGGGAACACCGAACTTCCCGATATGCGGAACCAGTACACCTGCGTCTACCTCCGGACTTCGTTCGCAGGGGGTGGAGCCCCGGCGCCTTCGGCGGTCCGGTTGCGGTACTTCTGCGACGACGGTTTCGCGCTCTGGATCAATGGTCTGCTGGTCACGAACGTGAACAAGTCGACCGGCTCGTTCGCTTTCGGTTCCGTCGCCGCCGCCGCGGTCGGCGAACCCTTGATCTGGAAGGAACTCAGAATTCCGAATCCCGCCGACTGGTGGAACGCCGGCGCCAATCAGATCGCCGTCCAGGCCTTCAACAGTTCGCTGTCGAGTTCGGATTTCGTGATGGAACTGGAGCTCGCGACGGAGGAACCCGACACCCTCCCGCCCAGGATCGTACGCGTTGACCCACCTCCCGGCGCGATCGGCGCCCTCACCTCCGTGACCGTGGAGTTTTCCGAACCTGTCGTGGGACTCGGGTTCTCGGATCTGCTCGTCAACGACCGCCCAGCGGTGGGCATCGAAGGCACCGGCACGACCTACCGTTTCGCAATCGAGCAACCCGCGTATGGCGAAGTCCGCATCGGCTGGGATCAGGGCGCCCTCATCGAAGATCTCGCGGCGCCTCCCAATCGCCTGAATCCACAGGGACTCGGAACCGGTTGGACCTATCAGCTCGTCGATTCGGCGGCACCGACGATTGTCGAGACCTCGCCGCCTCCCGGAATCACGGTTCGCTCGCTGCGCCAGATCGAAGTCCGATTCAGTGAGATCGTGACCGGCGTCGATGCCGCGGATCTGCTCATCGACGAGACGCCCGCCGTGTCCGTGACGGGAACAGGGAACGGTCCCTATGTGTTCCGGTTCGAAGGGATCCCCGCCGGGGAGGTTTCCGTGGAGTGGTCGGAAACCTCGGGCATTCGCGATCTCGGGGAACCTCCCCACCCGCTGCCCGCCACGAAATGGTCGTACACGGTCGATCCCGCGTTCGCCCATCCGGCGATCCGCATCAGCGAGGTGCTCGCCGGCACTTCGGGAACCGCCGGACTGCGCGACGAGGACGGCGAGACGCACGATTGGATCGAACTCGAGAACCGCGGGACGGTGGAGGCGAACCTGGAAGGCTGGTCGCTTTCGGACGATCCCGCGGATCCCGGCAAATGGGTGTTCCCGGCGGTCCGCCTGGCGCCCGGGAGGTTCGTCGTGGTCTTCGCCTCGGGAAAGAATCGGAGGCCCGCGAACACTGGAACGCCGTTGCACACGAACTTCCGGCTGGCGACGCGGGGTGAGTTCCTGGGCCTCTTCACGCCGGAAACTCCCCGCGAACTCGCGGCCGGCTTCGAACCCGCGTTTCCCGAACAGCGGAATGACTACTCCTACGGCTCGGATGGCGCCGGTGGGATGGGTTACTTCGAACGCCCCACGCCCGGGTCGGCGAACGGATCGGGCTCGTTGACCGGCCTCCTGCCGCGGGTGGTGTTCGACGTCGAACCCGGGTGGTTCGACCAAGCCTTCACAGTCCACCTCGCCTGCGCGGTGGACGGCGCCGTGATCCGTTACACGACGGACGGCAGTGTTCCGACGATCGCGACAGGCGCCGCCTACACCGGCGGGATCGAGGTCCAACGGACGCAGGTGCTGCGCGCGGCCGCGTTCCTCGCGGGCTGGGTCGCGTCGCCGACCGCGACACGGACGTACCTGTTTCCCGCCGACGTGATCCGTCAGCCGGCCAACCCACCCGAGGTTCCCGCGGAGTGGGTCGACACGTCGGGTCGGAGCTGGACCGCCGACTACGGGATGGATCCCGAGATCGTGGATTCGCCCGCGTACCGGGACCGCGTTCTCACGTCGCTTCGATCGCTGCCGGCGATGTCGATCGTGACGCGGCCGTCCGACATGTTCGACAACGCGCGGGGCATCTATCCGAAATCGCAGGCCAGGGGACCGTCGTGGGAACGCGAAGCCTCGGTCGAGATCCTGGAACTCGACGGTGGCGGATCGGTGCAGGTCGACTGCGGGGTTCAGATGCAGGGGAATTCGGTGCGTGACCCGGTCAAGACGGCGAAGCACGCCTTCCGGCTCGTCTTCAAGGGCGACTACGGGGAACCCAAACTCCGGTACCGCGTGTTCCCGGACTCGCGTCTCGACGAGTTCGACACGCTGACGCTGCGCGCGGACTTCAACAATTCGTGGATGCATTGGAACGGAGCGCAGCGGCCACGCGGCCAGCGCGTCCGGGATGCGTGGATCAAGGACAGCCAGAGGGCGATGGGAGGCCTGGCATCCCACAGCCGGTTCTTTCACCTCTATGTCAACGGATTGTACTGGGGCGTGTACGACGCCACGGAACGGCCCGATGCCGCGTTCGCCGCGGCCTATCAGGGTGGCGCGAAGGAGGAGTACGACGTCGTCAACGAAGGTCAGTTGGTCGACGGAAGCATGGCCGAGTACAACACGATGCGTTCCCTGTCGGGGCTCGATTCACCGGCGGGCTACGAACGGATGAAACAGTCCCTCGATGTGACCGCGTACATCGACTACCTGCTGCTCCATTTCTACGTCGGCCATGAGGACTGGTTCACGGACAAGAACTGGTATGCCAGCCGCCGGCGCGGCGTGCCCGGCGCGGGGTTCCGTTACCAGAGTTGGGACGGCGAACTGATGATGAATTCTCCGACCGCCAACATCGTGACCCGCACCGATCAGCCTTCCGGACTTCACACCCGGCTCCTCGCGAGTCCCGAGTACCGGCTCGAGTTCGCGGACCGCGCGCAACGGCATTGCTTCGGCTCCGGCGCCCTCACGCCGGCGGCCAACGCCGCGCGCTACCAGACCCGGCTGGATCAGGTCGAACCCGCCATGGTCGCCGAGTCGGCCCGGTGGGGGGATTACCGGCGCGATGTCCATCGCTACTCGAGCGCTCCCTACGAGCTGTACACGCCGGACATCCATTTCCAGGCCGAGAAGCAACGGCTGCTGACCACCTACTTTCCCGCCCGCACCGCGACCCTCATCAGCCAACTCAAAGCCGCGGGACTCTACCCCGCCAACGCCGTCGCGCCGGCCTTCAGCCTCGCTCCGGGCCGCATCGAACGGGGCGCTCGCCTCGTCCTCTCGGCTCCGTCGGGAACGGTCTTTTTCACCACAGACGGTTCGGACCCGCGAATCGCCTACTCCGGCGGCGTCTCGCCGCGCGCGGCGCCGTACACGACCCCGCTCGTCCTTCAGGTCCCGACAGTCGTGAAAGCCAGGACACGGCTCGGCAATGAGTGGAGCGCGCTGTCCGAGGGCGTTTTCGAAATGGGCCCCCTGTCACCCACCCTCGCGATCTCAGAGATCCACTACCATCCCCTCGGCGGAGGCCCCTACGAGTTCGTCGAGGTTTGGAACTACGGCGACATCGCCCTCGAAGTCGCCGGGTATTCGTTCTCGGGGATCAGTTTCGTGTTCCCGGCAGGCTCCACCCTGGTTCCCGGACAACGGATCGTCCTGGCGTCCGGAATCGATCCCGCGGCTTTCAACGCGCGTCATCCGGGTTTGTCCGTGTCCGGTTGGTTCGACGGAACCCTGGCCGACGGCGGCGAATGGCTCGCCCTCCTCGATCGGGCCGGACATCCCGTGGTCGCGGTGGACTACAACGACCGCGGTGGCTGGCCGGGACTCGCGGACGGTTCCGGTCCGTCGATCGAGTTGTTGGATCCGTGGGGAGATCCGAACGCACCCGCCAACTGGCGTGCCAGCCTCGTCAACGACGGATCCCCGGGCAATCCGACTTCGTCCGTCGAACCCCCACCCGTCCGGCTCAATGAGATTGTCGCCGTCAACGACGCTTCGGATCTGGACACGAATTCGAATTCGAATCCGGAATTCGACTGGGTGGAACTGCACAACTCGAGCGACCAAGCCGTCGACCTCGCCGGATGGAGTCTGACCGACGACAGCGACCCTCGAAAAGCCGTGTTCCCACCCGGAACCGTTCTCGGCGCTCGCGACTATCTCTGGGTCGCCTGTCGCGGCGATACAGATACAGATCCGACAGGCTCCCCGCCGGCTTTGCCCGGAGCCGGGACCGCCCCGCTCACTGCCTCCTTCGCGCTCGATCGAAGGGGCGAAACGGTGTCCCTCCACGATCGGGCCGGCCACCGCGTGGACGCTGTGACCTACGGGGTTCAAATCCCCGGCTTCTCGTTCGGTCGAGTGGGGACCGGGTTGGAATGGTCCCTGGGAAGCCCGACTCCCGGTGAGGCGAACGTGCCGGTGGCATTGGCGACGCACGCAGCGGTCCGGATCAACGAATGGCAATCCAATCCACCGCCCGGCGAACCCGATTGGCTGGAGTTCCATAACCTCGACACAACGCGCCCCGCGTCCATTCAGGGCTTTCAGTTCACCATGAACGCCGAACCTTCGAGGGTCGGCACCCATTCGTTCATCGAGCCGGGAGGCTTCCTCGTCCTCGAAGCGGACGGTCGGGGCGGACCGGCAAGACTGGGTTTCAAACTGCCCGCCAGCGGAGGTTCCCTTCGGATGCATGATCCCGCGGGCCATTTGCTGGATCAGATTGGGCTCCCCGCCCAAGCGGAGGCCGAGTCCACCGGCCGCCTTCCGGACGGCGCCGATGGCCCCTTGGTGGCGTTCGTTCGTCCGACTCCAGGGCGCGCCAACGGGTCGACCGTGCTGACGCCGCCGGTGCTGGATCGAATCGCGTGGGATGGGGCGGTGCTTCGTTTCCGGGTTCGCGCGGATCCTGGAGCCGAATACGCCATCGAGAACTCGGGTGACCTCCGAACTTGGAAGACGGTGTGGTCGGGACGCCCCACGACGGCCACCTTTGAATCGACCGTGGTCGCCGAGGATCCCGCCGCCGGATTCTTCAGGGTCCGGGCGTCACCCTGAGCGGCGCCGGGTATTCCTCTGTGCGCTCAGCGTCCTCGGTGGTGCACACCTTTCCTCCATGGGATCCGTCGATGTGTCCTTGGGGTGTTTTCACCACAGGACACCGAGAGTCCAGACGCGCTTCGCGCGCGTGAATCGACACCGACCCTCCAGCTCCCCTTCCCTCCTTCCGTGTGTTCGGCACGGTTCCGTGGTTGAGACAGGCGCTACCGGTCTCACTCCGGAACCGCCCGGCGTTCCTCAAGCAGGCGAATCTGTTCGCGCCAGTAGGCTTTGGCGGCCGCCGGCGCGATGGGAAGATTCGAGCGCGGTTCCAGCTCCGGTACCGACCCCGAGGTCGAGCCATCGAGGCCCAACACCGCCGCCATCACTCCGTGCGCGGCGGCGCGCATCTCGGGCACCTCCGAATCGAACAGGTTGAGAAGCCGCCTCGCATCGGCCTTGCGCAACGTGGGTTCATGCCGTTTCGCCGCCTCCCGGAATTCCTCGAGGGTCCGGCACTCGCGCGCGCGAACAAGCCCCCGGGCGGCAAGGATCGCGCGCCCCTGGACCAGCGCCTCCCGTCGGTCGAGTTCCGTGGCGCCGACGGATTCCGACGCCAGGATCGTCACCCCGAGCGACGGCGGAAGTTCGGGCGCGAGATTAGCCAGATTGCGTCGCGTGAAGACGTCGAGACGTGGCAGATCGGAAACCGCGCCCGCGGCGATGCTCGCAAGCAGGTCCCGACGAAAGTCCCGCGGAACCCTGGCCGACTCGTCGAGGTACGCATCGACGAATCCCAGCAACGCAGGCCACGTCTTCGGCTTCGCGGCGTCGTCGAGAAGTCGCTTCGGCAAATCGTCCGGCGCGGACGCCAGAATCCCGGCGTAGCCAAGCACGGCTTCGACATACGCCCGACAGGTTTGGACATTCTCCGCCGGAAACTCCCGAAGGCTGTAGGCACCCGGCCAAACGCCTTCATTCAGCCAGGACAACGACACCGAGCCCTCCGCAAGACCCTTCCGACCCAGGAAAAGCCGGGGCGCGGCGCGAAGCCGCGGGATGTCCGCGTCGAAATCGGAATCACCGACCCGCTGGTATTCCACCTTCCACGGAACGGTGTCCGGACCCGTACCCTTCAGGATCCGGGTCGGACGAAAAAGAAGGGCTCCCGGCGCACCCTCGAACACTCCCTCAGCGATCACACCCGCTTCGCGGATCATGACGGCCGGCCTGGGAACCGCCAGGTCGTGGAACTGCGCGGCAGCGGTGACGGCGGCGCCACCGACCCATCCCGCGAACAACAGGACGACCCACACTCCGGGACGAGCGCCGACAAGGACGGGCCTAGTCATCCCACTTGTTGACGGTCTTGTGTTGCTTGCCCGGGTCTCCCCAATCACTGCCCGCATTGTCATGCTCATCGACCGCGGCGTCCGAGTGCTTGATCGCCTCGTCCTCGATCTCCGAGGAATAGATTTTGGCGGCGGGGGGAGGCCATGAATTGGGCCAGTTCCTCGAAGTCGTGGTCGGGTGCGTCAGATCGACATCGTCCCCGTTCCCCAACTCCCCGGGCCCGCCCGTGATGTGGTTGTCGACGGTGGTGTCGGCGTCGTCGTCGACTCCCATCGCTCCCGGTTGGCCATCCGGCCCGATGGTCCAGTGGTTGTGGTTCGCCCCTTGATTGAACGACCAGCCGAAGCGCCAGGGCGTCCCCGCGGTCGCCGTCACCTCCGTGTCGGCGAGCGCAATCTGCTCGATGTGTTTTTCCTCGTGAATGACGGTCGCGACGTAGCGGTCGATCCCGGAATACTCCTCGCCCACGCCGTAACTCTTGAACTTGCCGGGATGCGACCCCGGATTGAGCCGGATCCGGTCCTTGTCCGCGGCCGCCGCGTAGCTCCAGGTCGTCATGCCCGGGGCATCCCCACTGCCGCTGATCGTCGCGTCCAACACGAGGTCGGCGTAGTCGTACACCTGCCGCCAGTAGTAGAACCAGTTGGGATCGGTTCCGCCGGGGTTGTTCATCGCACCGCGCGGGAAGAAAACCTCGTAGTCGGCTTTGTCGAGTTCGGCGCCCATGCACAGCACGCGCGCCACCTTGGCGCCGAAGTCGCCGTTGCCCGCCGGAAGCGTCGTGAACGTCACGGTCGCCAGGAGATCGTCGCCGCTGGCGGTCGGTTTGCCGTTCGGATTCGCTCCGTTCCACGCCTTGGTCGAACCCGTGATGTCGCTGACTTCGAACAGAACCTTGTTCACCAACGCGCTCGCGACGCCGGTCGGCGTCACCTTCGCCTTGAGATTGATCGTCAGCACGCCGGGACTCGCCCCCGAGTAGGTGAACTCGTTCTGCCCGTCACCCGACTGGTCGGCGGCCGCGACCGGATCGCCGTCGGGCGTCACGAACTCGACTTTCGCGATCGCGATCTTTCGAAGCACCTTGGTCTGCCCGAGCGCGATCAGGACCACGTCGTAGACACCCGGACCCAGCGCGGGATTGTCGGCGATGGCCTTCGGCGACGGCAGCGCGAACGGCGGCTTGAGCGATTTCGTCTGGCTCCCGCCGTCCTTGCACGTGACCGTCACGGTGCCGTCCAGGACCAACGGATTGGTGTCGGTCGCGCAGAACACCGCCGAGGGATCCGGCGAATCCGCGGGCGGCGTCGTCACCTGCCCCGTGAACTCGGTGAATTCACACGTGAAACTGATGTTCCAGGTCGCCACCGTGGCGCCACCGGAGACGGTCACGTTCCCGCTGATCCCCCCGCTGATGATGTACGCCCCGGCGCCCGTCGTCGGATTCAGATCGATATACCCCGTGCCCGACCACTCGCCGATCGTGATCGGCGCCTTGGGAATTGTAACGTGGTTCCCCTTGGCCAGGGCCGCGTTGACCGCCGAAACGATCGATGCCGGCTGGCTGAACCCGGGGCAGTCCCCCGCGATGCTCGTCGTGATCGTGCAGACCCCCAACGCCGCATCGTTCGAGAGTTCGAGAATCTTGATCGTCGAGACAGCCTCCTGATCGAAGGTGTCCTCGAAGATTCGATTCTCCATCAGGGACCCCTCGTAGCCCGTGACCTTCATGTACGGAAGCGCCTTCGTCGTGTCGCCATCGACCGCGAACGGCCCGATGATTCGCCGGTCCGCGTCCACGATGAGGCCGGTCCATTCGAAGGTCAGCGGAACACCCAGTCCGGAATAGGTGACCTTGACCGAGTTCTCCACGATGGCCTCGCTGACATCCTGGACGGTGACGACCCGCAGCAACCGACCCGCCGTCATGAGACCCTCGCTGACGCGGCTCAGGTATCCCGCCGCGGTCGGGTGCAGCACCGATTCGATCAGCACGTCCGCCGCGGGAACCGTCGTGTCCAGAGCGATGTCGGGCGTGTCGAGGAACGTGTCGAACGCGATGGCCTGCCCGTTCCCCGCGATGATCTCGTTCGCAATGTTCGGTTGAACGTTGCTCCCGCCGGTCGGCTCGAGGAATTCCATGTCGGAGCTGTGAACGATCCCCATGCCGATTGAGTTGACCGAAGTCGCGATCGCCAAGTTGTCCAGCTTCAGGACCGGTTTCACGTCCACGAGGTTCGGCGGGGTCTCGTAAATGGATCCGTACGAATCGATGACCGCCTGATCCGCCGGCGTCGCCCCGATGTACTCGATCGTGAGCCGGTGCCCGGCGAGGTCCACGACGGCGAGCGTCTCGTCGATGAAGGTCGTTCCCGAGTCGTGCAGATGAAAACGGACCTTGTAGCGCATCGCTTCCTCGAGGGTCGCGAATTCGGAGTCGACTGAGACAACCTGGTACGGCAGCGAGGCCGGCAGGAGACCCAAGTTGACCGGCGCCAGGCTCAGACGGCGCTCGATCTGCGCCACCGTCGTTCCCGGCTGATTCGCGTCCAACCACGCCTGGATGTCCGAGTTCAGTTTCTCGAGCACGCTCGGAACGTGAAACGTCGAGATGTAGTCGGCCAGAAAAGCGTCGGCGTCCCAGCCCATCGCATCGAGAACATCCTCCCCCGGCGTCACGTCCCACGCCGCGAAGGCCGGGTCCAATGGAATCCAGGTCTTCCCGGTGTCGTCGGAACCGACGCCGCGATAGTTCGAGTACGGCACATAGGCGACCACCCAGACGCGCGTGCACCGCACCGCCGTCACCGTGGACCCATCCACGATCGCCACCCCGTCGAGTCCCGCCGTCGTCAGAATGCTGGCCGCCGTCGCCGCGTCGTCCACGCCGGTCAGCGCCTTGGCCTGGTCGGGGGTGAGTTCGATCGTCCCCCGGGCGTAGCGTGATGGGATTCCAGCCGCCCTCAGCAGCGCGATCAGCAGCGAGGCCTGGTCCGTGTCGTTGCCACGCAGTTGCCGAAGGGTGTAGGCCGCACCCTTCCGGGAACCCAGGTAGGGCTCGAACGCCACGTGGTTGCGCACGAATTCGTAGAGCGCCAGCGGGGAATTCCCCAGGGCCGCCGCCTGGGCGATGATCTCAGCCGTGAGCTGCACGTCCGGGGTCGCGGCCAGGTCCGCCGCCGCCGGAGGGTCGGAGTTCTGAAGCGCGACCGGCCCCGCGACACCCACACCCGTCCGTCCCTCGGCGGCCACCCGCTTCGGCGCGGCCTGAAGCCCGACCCGCCGCGAACCGGCTCCCGATCCGGCACTCGCCCGGGGCGCGGGCGTCCGAGGCAGACCCGGCCGAATGCGTTCATCCGCGGCCGCGCGCGAGAGTTCCGGGGCGACGGCCGATTTCGTCGCAACGGTCGGCTCGCCGGACCGACGCGGTTCGCGAAGGAATCCCGTGCCGGTCAGAAGCCGGTGCAACCGCTCGCCCGCTCCGGGAAGACCCCGCTTCGCCGCGGAAACCGCTTCCTCGAATCGAGCCATCCACGCCTCGTGCTGCCGAAGGGTCTTGAGGTGACGTTCGAGCACCGTCGGCGCCAAACGCCGCTCGCGAAGGTCGCGACTCAGCGACGCGAGGGCCTCTCCGGCGCCGGCCTGCGCCGCCCGAAGGGCATCGGCGAGCACCGCGAACTCCGGATCCGCATCCGTCCCCAACCCCGCCGCGCCATGCAATCGAACCCACCCGTCCGCGTGACGCCTCAACGCTTCCCCAGCCGCCGCGGCCTCGCCGAAGGCCGCGTTGCGTGCGACGGTCGCTGCGCTCGGCGCCACGGGCTGCATCAGTCTCGCCCGCCGCAAGGCCTCCGCATCGGAAGGCTCCACGAGGTCCGCGACGTTGCCCTCCTGGAACGGCTGAACCATCTGGCCGTTGCGCGAAAGGCCGAGGGAAAACGAGGGCTCCCCAGCCGCCTTGGCCCCGAACCCGCCAAACCCCACCGCCAGCGTGATCGCAAGAAGCCAGCCCGCCGCCCCGCCGATCGGAAGACGTGTGAATGGGAATCGCATGGCGGTCCGCCTGGGCGTGTTCGAAGGCCTCATGGTGTGATGCGAATTTTGAAATTGAACGTGTTCCCGGTGACCGGACCCAGCGGCGCTCCCGCCGGCGGGAACTCGTCGTGCAGCTCGTAGGTGACCTGAAACTCATGATCCCCAAGCGGTGCCGAAGCCCCCGCCGAGATCTGGTAACCGACTTCGAACGCCGTCGCGGACGCCCGGAAGAAGGCGGTTCGCGCATAGGAGACATTCGCGGGAATCCCGGACACCTGCTCGGTGAACGACGCCGTCTGATCCAGCAACGCTTCATCGCCCGTGATCTGTCGCGAGTCGGTGACGCTCGCTCCCCGCGCGATCGTGTAGTCGACCGGCGCGAGAACCCCCACCGTGAACGTCGCCGTCACGGTGTCCGAAAGCCCGTCGGGATCCGTCGCCGTGAAGGTCAGCGTCTCGCTCGGCGTCGTCCCACCCGCATAGGAAAGCGTCACGACCCGGTTCACGATCGCCACTTGAATCGCGGATGCACCGGTCACCGTCCATGAAATCTCCGCATCGGCGTGATCGGGATCCGCCACGAAGTCGTCGAGTTGGATCGTGGCGAACGCGTCCGGCGCCGTGACGGTCTGATCCGGGATCGGACTGACCTGAGGCGGCAGGTGGAGCGCGGAAACCGCCAGCGCCGTCAGAGGAACACTGTCGTTCCAGGCACCATCGTAGCCCTGGCCGGCCCTCAGGAAATCGGCGGCCGCCGTCAGATTGACCGTCGGATCCACCGCGGCCAGGGCGCGCAAGGCCAGCGCCGTCTCGGCCACATTGCTCGAATCCGCCACCGAACTGAACCCCCCGTCCCCGTTCTGCTTGCCGGCAAGCCACGCCGCCGCGGCGTTGAGAACCGTCGGCGCGACAAAACCCGTTCCCGCCCCGGCGAGGTTTCGCGCCACTTCGGCCGTCACCATCAGGTGGCTCTCCGTGTCCGCCCCAATGCCCCAGCCGCCGTCCGTGTTCTGGGATCGCGCCAGGTAGATCAGGGGCGAACTCATCCGAAAGGTGTCGAATCCGCCCGAGGTGGAGTAGCCGACTTCCGCCGAATACGACGCCGCGACACCCCCCAGGTTGACGACTTCCAGCGTCCATGTTCCCGCCGTTGTCGGAAGCGGACTGATGTCGATCGGAGTCGTCCGCGGCGCAATATCGACAAACAACGTTCCCGATCCGGGAGGCGTGAGATTGAAGCGAAGCGACGAGCCTGAAACCCGGTGGACCCGCAGCACGACGGCACTGGCTCCCGACGTGATGACAAACGGATGTGCGGGCGAAGTCTCGCCAACTCCCACGGCCTCGTCCCCCACGGCCAATCCGCCCTCGACTCCACCCGATCGGAGGGCGGCATGAACAAGCGCGGTATCAAGCGTGCTGCCTCCGAATCCCGGTGCCAGCCCCCAGGTCCGGCCCGGGTAGGAAGGGCTGGTCGAAGATCCAACCGCCGCCCCCTGCCCATCGAGAAGTTCGTCGATCGCCGAGACGACGTCCTGGGTCAAACCCGCCCGCAGCTGAGTCCTCCGCGCGAGTTCGTCATGATTCCGCGCCGTCAAGGCTCCGAGCGCCGCCCCCCCGCGCGTCATCGCCGTTCCACCAACACCGTGGATCAACAAGGCGTCCAGCGCCGCCACCGTGTCCCCAAAAGCCCCCGCCGTTCCCGGATTCCAAAGGCCCGTGGGATCCTGGTTCGCGAGCAGGTAGTCGATCCCGGGAAGCGCCCCCCGCGGTCGCAACCGGAAAAAACACCGCGACATCGCCGGATCCAAAACCCGGACCAGTTCGCGATCGTCGCCGTTCGCGACAGGCGCCTGGTCGATCGCCCACCAGATCCCATCCGGCGACGGCGCGGTCGACTCCTGGACGAGAAACGAAGCCCCGGTCTCCGTCCAAGTCAGGCGCACGGTGTCCGCATCGATCGGTTCGACCGTGACGGGAGGGACCTCCAGAGCCTGGAGTCGAGGCACGCCCGAGGTCAGTACCAGGAAGGCGCCAATCAGGCCGACCGCGGCAGGCCTCCACGTCCGGGGCCTTCGCGGGTTCCTTGGTGTTCGGGGAGGATTCGCTTGCATGGTCCGGCAGGCTTGAGGGTTGAGACACCGCCTAGGCTTTCGTGGCGCGCTGACGTCGGAATCGGAATCGCCATCCCATCCAACCGGTGAGCAGTCCCGCCGCCACAAGCGCGGTTTCCGTCTCGGGTTCCGGTATCATCGAAAAGGTGTCGGCGAACACATCCTGGCCAAGGGCCCAAAAAGGGTTTCCAAGGCTCGGTTTGGCATTCACTCCAAGGTTGTGGATCCCGAAATTCGCACCCACAAGCGGGGCATCCGAAGCGGCCGGGTCATCCCACAGCATGGCGTAGATGTTTCCCGCTTGGACCTGTTCCGCGGTGTAACCGTCCGGAACCTGCGCCGAATACCCGATCCCACGATAGACCCCGGTCCTCGCACTTCCCGGTTGGTCGCCGTCGACGACATCGAGAAGAACGACGAAATCGTCCGGTCCGAAGAGTTCTCCCGGTAGCAACGAGGTCTTGCCGAGACTCTCAAAACCCAGGCCGTCACGGTTGAGGTCCGCGATGAACCAAAGGGGCGTCCCCAAAGGCGCCGGATTGCCCGAGTCGAGAAACAAACGCTCCGCCAGCGGCGAGTCGCTCGCGTTGTTGTTCCGCACGGTGACCGTCTTGATGTCGACCAGAAAACTCGCCGCCTGGGAGGACACCGCGACGAGCACCAAGCCAAAGGACGCGGCCGCTCGGGCGAAACGGTCCAGGATCGGGGCGACTGCGATGGGGAGGGTACGCGTACTCATGAACGAATTCGTCGGCTAGGGTTCAAGGGCTGGATTCTGTCGCCACCGGAGCATCGAGGATCCAGTGACGAAGAAGACGTATCCGCGGGTCGGCTGAAAGGAGTACACCTCGGTGAACTCGCCGCTCGCGTACCATCCGTAGGCCGCGTCCACCGGCCCCGCATGGTGAAAGACCTCCTCCCCGAAACTCGTCCCGTAGACCGCCCGGATGATGTCCTCCTCCGTGGTCAGAATGTCGAAGTTCTCGTCGCTGACCCAACCCGACTCGTGGAGGTTGGCCAGGGCCAGCGGGCTGGGAACCGGATACACCGCGCCCACCGCGTTCGGCCCAGGCATCAGGTAGTGCGTGAATCGCGTCTTCAACACCGATCCCGACAACAGCATCGCCAACGGACCCGAACCGGCCTTGCGCCACACGAGAAGCGGTTCCCCAGGCATCAGCGTGATCGTCGACCCGTCGCCGGTCCCAAGGAGCGAGCCGTTGAAGTAATACCCCGTCTCCGAGGGCGCCCCTTGGTGGTAGAACACCTCGCCACTGAACGACACGCCCTGGACGAACCGGATGACATCCTCCTGCGTCGTCAACACGTCGAAGTCGACGTCCGGATTCAGCTTCAGGCTCGCCCCACTCCCGAACACATCCTTCAACGACGTCAAACGCCGCACCTCCACCTCATCACCCGCCGCCAACAACGTCGAAAGATCCGTCCCGCGCGTGCCGACCGTCAGGGTGTCCGCCCCGTTCGAAAGAACCGGCCACCAGTCCCCTTCGATCCCCGGCGTCTCGGACGCGTCCGTCCTCACCAGGACGATGTACTGCGTGAACCCGTCCCGTGGACCGAAGGCGTCCGCCGTCCAAACCGGATCGACCGAAACCGTCAAACCACCCGCCGACACCGATTGAACCGTTCCGCGGAACGCCGCCGGCCCGTGCAGCGGCAACGAAATAAAATTGGGACCGCTCGCCAACGTGAGCCGATGAACCCCGACCACATCCCCCGTCCCCGTGTCCGACCAAGCCGACAGCGCCGTAGAACAGGCCATCATCGCGATCGCGACCCGACTCAGCACCCCCCGGAAGGCAAAGGCATGGACCTGCGGAATTCTCATAAGCGGGTTCCCTTGACTGCATCACTCCAACGCCACTGAGCTAGCCGAAGCAAGTAGATAATTCCCGTATCCACCTATTCGCCCCATCGGAATGCCTGTTGATCCGGCACCGCTTTTGGAGCGATAAGAGCCCGGCCACCACCCTCAAGATCACCACCGCCATGACCCCGATCTCCCACCCGCGAATTCCACGCCGGAAATTCCTGCAAACCGCCGGAACCGCGGTCGCCCTGTTCAACATCCTTCCGTCAACCCGTGTCGCCGGCGCCGATCCCATCACCGCGAACGGCAAGCTGAACCTCGCCGGCATCGGCATCGGCAGTCGCGGCGGTTCCGATGTCGGTGAAGCCGCCGGCCTGGGCCACAACATCGTCGCGTTGTGCGACGTCGACGAAAACTACGCGGCGAAGGAATTCGCCAAGTACCCGAACGCCCGCCGGTTCACGGATTACCGCGTCATGCTCGACAAGATGGGCGCGGAGATCGACGGCGTCGTGATCGGCACGCCCGACCACACCCACGCGGTCATCGCCCTCGAAGCCATGCGCCGGGGCAAGCACGTGTATTGCGAAAAACCCCTCACCCACACGGTCGGCGAGGCTCGCCGGCTCATGGCCGCCGCACGCGAACACAAGGTGGTCACCCAACTCGGAAACCAGGGACATTCCGCCGACTCGATCCGACGGGTCTGCGAATGGATCTGGGCGGGGGCGATCGGGGAGGTCCACACTATTCACGCCGCGTGTGACGCCTTCCCCAACGTCTACTGTCAGATTCCGAACCTCCCGAAACTCGAGGAGAAACGCGACATCCCCAAGGGTCTGGACTACGACCTCTGGCTCGGGCCGGCCGAATCGCGCCCCTACTCCCCGCTCTGGGTCCACTGGAACTGGCGGGGCTGGCTCCCCTACGGCGGCGGCACCATCGGCGACTGGATCTGTCACGTTGTCGATCCATCGTTCTGGGCGCTCCACCTCGGCGCCCCTTCCAGCATTCACGCCGAAGTCACCGGCTATGACCTCAAACTCCACGGTCTGACTTATCCGCCAGGATCCAGAATCACGTTCCAGTTCCCCGCGAAGAAGGGGCGCGGACCCGTGAAGCTGGTCTGGCACGACGGAAGCATCCGGATTCCGCGTCCGGAATCGTTCGGTCCGGACGAAAAAGTCCCCGGAACGGGCGCCATCATCCATGGCGACAAGGCGATGATCGTCCACGGCTCGCACGGTGGCGGCAATTGCGTCATCTCACCCGAGCGCCTGATGGAGGAGCATTCGGGTAAGAAGGCACCCGAGCAGAAAATCCCCCGCGTCCGCGGGCACGTCTGGGATTGGGCCGAAGCCATCCGAACCGGACGCATCGCCGGATCGGACTTCACCGACTACGGAGGCCCTCTCACGATCGTGGGCCTGCTCGGACTGATCGCGCTGCGGTTCCCCGGCGAGACGCTTCAATGGGACGAATCCGCGAATCGCTTCACGAACCGTCCCGAGGCGAACGCGCATCTCAGTCCGCCCTACCGCCAGGGCTGGACGCTTTAGATGAACTCCGGAACGCCGGAGTCCCCGCCCTGCCCTTCAACACCCGTCAAGGCCACGCCAACAGATTTCAGATCAACTTCCGCAATCACCGGAAAATCGTGATCCTCGACGGCCGCGAGGCATGGGTCAGCGGCCTGAATGTCGGCGAAGAATACAAGGGCCTAGATCCCAAGATCGGCTCCTGGCGCGACACCCACCTCCGCGTCACCGGGCCCGTCGTCCAATGCACCCAGGTCTCCTTCGGCGAGGATTGGTACTGGGCGTCCGGCGAAATGCTCTCCGGCCTCAACTCAACTGGGATCCCCAACCCGCTCCGTCGGGCAAGTCGCGCGCCATGCTGTGCATTCCCGCGGGACCCGCCGATCCCCTGGAGACCTGCACCCTCTTCTTCCTGAACGCGATCAATCATGCACCACAAGGTGGTCCTCGGAGACGACGCCCTGTGCACCATCGGCACGGCGAACTTCGACAACCGATCCTTCCGCATGAATTTCGAGATCACCATGGCCTTTGCCGACCCCGATTTCGGAGCCCATGTCGCCAGGATGCTCGAAGAGGACTTCAAGCACAGCCGGCCCATGCAAGGCCCCGAGCTCGCCGGCCGCAATTTCTGGTACCGATTCGCCGTCCGCGCCTCGCGCCTCACCGCTCCCATCCCGTAAGCCTCAATGGAGTGCAGTGGATTCGAGTGAACCGAATCCGCGCCGAACAAATCGCTCCTCCAAACGCCGGTTGCGCCAGCGGTCTATAGGCTTGGCTATTCGGGCGGCGTCGGGGAGCTAGTCCTTGGCCATCTATCGCCACGGTTGACCCCACCTGTCGAGGCCATATTCTTGCCCCGTGGACTATAGTGAGATCATCACGCTCGAACCCGGAAAACGCGGGGGAAAACCCTGCATTCGTGGGCTCCGCATCACGGTTTCCGATGTTCTGGACTAATTGGCGTCTGGAATGACAGCGGATCAGATTGTCACAGATTTTCCGGAGCTCACCATCGAGAATGTCCGGGCGTGCTCGGCTTTCGCAGGTGATCGGGAGCGCCGTTTGGCGATCGTTGCGGGATGAAGCTGCTACTCGACCAGAATCGGTCATGGCGACTGGTTGAAGCGTTGCAGGACCTCTTCCCAGATACCACACACGGTCGGTGATCAGGGCGTTCGGCAACACCGCAAATAAGGCACACGATGTTCTACGTGGCACTGACAGCATTGATATACGGTGTAGTGGTGTCATTCGCGAACGGGAACCGCGGCTTGCCGGCTGTCATCCTGCTCGTCGGACTCGCACTGACGGTCCTGACGTTTATGGGGATGGCAGGTTACTTAGGACTGGCTGGTATCGCTATCCTTGCTGTCATCATCTGGATTGCAAACAAAGCTGACATGACATGACATCAGAAGACGATCCCAGTTGAGGATCGGTCCAGGCAGTGCCGAACAATAGAGGGTGCATTGCTGCCGAGCGATGCGGAGCCAGAATGGATTGGCGCTTTTCATGCGTCGCCGAGCCGATACGCTTTCGGCCTCAGATCGGGCGGCGGCGCGTTGGCGGAGAGCCCCCGTGGCACCCGCCGCATCGCCACGAAGCGGCTTAGCTCAACCATGAGTCCAACAAACCGAATCGCGGCGAAGTGGGGACTGTTCATCGGCCTCACCAACCTCGTCTGGCTTTACCTCGCCTATTTTCTAGGCCTCCACACCAGCGGCATCATGGTGTTTCAGATCTTCATGCTGGTGTGGCTTGCGCTGACCGTGACCGGGTTCATTCTCGCCCTGCGCGCCGTCAAACGTCAGAAGCCGTCGTTGAGTTTTCTGGGAGGCATCGGAGCAGGCGCAGCGACGGCGGTGGTGTCGGCTATCGTCGCCGTGGTGGCACAAGTTGGCTATTTCACGGTCGTTCATCCCGCGTGGCCGGAGGTCATGGCGCAACAGACCAAAGCGCACTTCACGGCGCAGGGGATGTCTCCGGCACAAGTCGAGCGGATGGTCGTGCAGGCTCGTGGTTCGTTCACGCTCTCCAATTACGCCGTTTCATCCGCCGCGACCGCGCTGATTGTGGGCATCGTGCTGTCAGCCATCATCATGCTTTTCCTGCGCCGTCGGTCGGCGGCCGCAACTCCGGAGGCCACACGTGCTGCCCAACGATAAAGGCTGTAATCCAGGGAGGCCTACCGCCAGGCGCACTTCAGAACGGGGTCGGACCTTGCGCGCGGGTGGTATCCACACCCTCCAAGCGGAAAAGGTGGGTCAGATCGCGAGGGAATCCTCGGATCGGTCCTCCACTCGATGCCCTGAGTCCATCGGGGTTCTCTAGGTCTCTCAATTCAAGCGAGTAGCGGGCGTTCGGCCCATCCTGGAAATTCGAAGTGATCTGAAACGCCTTTTGCCCCCTGAGCCGCCAGACAGGCCAACCCATCACGCTCGGTGCCCTGCCGCGACGGCGGTCGAACACGAAGCGGCGGCTCCGCGCTTCGGTGTCCTGCATGCACAGGTCCAGGAGTTCTCCACGCCCGTCTCCGGCGATCCCGCGCAGGCGAAGTAGCCATTCGTCGCAAAGCGACTTCGCTTCTTCGGGAAACTTGCTCAATACGAAGCGGTTCTCCGCAGCGTTCTGTCGGGCGAAATGATGGACCCATCCATCCAAAGCAGATGAGATACCCAAACCCCATCGCCTTCCTTCGCGAACAGGGAAACGAATTGTCGCACCGCGGCAGGGCATGCATGATCCGAGCATGAACCTCACTTCCCGCCTCGGCCGCGCCTGGTTCACAACCATGACGGCGGCGGGCCTTGCCCTGCTGGCCTCGCAACCCGCCCTGGTCCTGGCTGCCGCTGGGACCGGCCAGACGACCCGCATCGCCGCCGCCGCGAATGCCTTCCTGGCCACCCTGGACGACGCGCAACGTGGCAAGGTGGGTTTCGCATTCGATGACGCGGCCCAACGAAAGCGCTGGTCGAATCTGCCGGTCACCATGGCGGAACGCCGCGGCCTTCGTCTGGGCGACTTGAAGTCCAACCAGCGCGACGCCGCGATGCAAGTGCTGGCCGCCGCCTTGAGCCGGATGGGCTACGAGAAGATCGTGGGGATCGTGGAATCGGACGAGGCCCTGCGTAAGGAGAGCGGTCCCAACTCGCCGCCCTTCGGTCGGGACGAGTTCTTCATCTCATTCATGGGCGAGCCCTCGGTGACGGCGCCCTGGATGATTCAGTTTGGCGGGCATCACCTGGCGCTGAACATCACGGTCGCCGGCGACAACGGCGTGCTCACCCCGAGCCTGATTGCCGTGCAGCCCGCCAAGTTCATCCTCGATGGCAGAACCGTGCGCCCCATGGGCCGCGAGACGGACAAGGCGCTGGAACTCATCAAGGCGCTGACCGAAGAACAACGCCATCAGGCGATCCTCGGCGCGCAGATGCGGGATCTGGTGCTGGGCCCAGGGCACGACGGCGAAACCATTCAGCCCGAGGGTTTGAAGGCCTCCGCGCTCGACGAAGCCCAACGTCAATTGCTTTTGGAACTCGTCGCCGAATGGTCGGGGATCATTCACGACTCCGCGGCCGCCGCGAAAATGAACGAGATCAAAGCCAACCTCGCGGAAACCTGGTTTGCCTGGAGCGGGCCGCTGGAAGCCGGCAAGGCCTACTTCCGGATCCAGGGGCCGACGGTGATCATCGAGTACGCGCCACAGCGCCTGGGCGGCGATGTCACCATGCACCTGCACTCGATGTATCGCGATCCGACCAACGATTACGGAAGGAAGTTCACCGGCCAATGAAGTCGGGCGCCTTGAGTCTGGGTGTGTTGCTGCTGGCAACGAACGCGTTGGCCCATCGTCTCGATGAGTATCTCCAAGCCATCCGCATCGCGGTGACGACCAACCGCTTGGAGGTTGCGGTGGATCTGACGCCGGGCGTGGCGGTCGCGAAAGAGGTGTTGGCCGAGATCGACAAGAATCGTGACGGGCAGGTCGCGGACGCGGAGGCGAAGTCGTACGCTCGACGCTTCTTCGCCGATCTGAAGTTGGACCTGGATGGAACCGCCATCACTTTGACTTCAAGCAACAGCGTGTTTCCCGCGATGGCTGAACTCCGCACCGGGCACGGCGTGATCCGGCTAAGGGCCGCCACGTCCATCGGAGCTCTCGCGACAGGCCGCCACAGCCTGACGCTCACCAACCTTCACCTGCCGGCGATCAGCGTATTCCTGGTGAATGCGTTGCGTCCCGTGGACCGGTCGGTGGAGATCCTACGGCAGACCCGCAACCAGATTCAGTCGGAGTACCGCCTCGAGTTCGACGTGCGCTCTTCCGTGCCTTGATCCACGTCGACGATCGTCAATCGTCGCTAGCGCAGTCCCGGATGCCCGAAGGATTGCCGTTGACCACTCCTCCCCGGTTTAGCGTCGTCGACGACGTCTTCCAGGAGGTCGTACGACTGGATGCCCGTCCCTATGCGTACGACTGTCCCTTTGAATTCGAGCCACCCGGCCTGCCGCCGGAGCATCCCTCGAATCGCTCGTCCTCACGCCCCTCCCCCGTGCTCCCTCCCCCGCGCCCCCTCCCCCAAGGACACGTAGCGACAATCACAAGAACTGACCCCTTTACGGATGTTCCTATCGACGCGAGCGCCAATGCGATCCCTCCAGGACAAATCGAAAGCAGCATACTGATTCGCTGGGGCAATAACTGATGCGCAGGCAGTGCTTTAGGGATTGGGGGCATTGGACCGTCCACTATCTGCTCCGAACATAGTGAAAGAGAGCGGGAAAGCGATTGGTTGGGTTATCGAGAAGGTGGTCGTCGATTCCCCGGAGATATTTGTCAAAGAACGAAAGCACGCAGGCACGCATCGCGACGGCGGCCCTGCGGGCCGCGTCATTGGCCAGCCCGGTTTCCGTGAGATCCTTGAAGGCAAAATGGTCGCCGATTCGCACCAGGCCGAGATAAGCGTCTTGGGTGGCAGCTCGTGCCGCCTGGTCGAGCAACGCGGTGTCCTCGAATCCCTCTTGATAGAGGGCCAGCAACGGCGCGCGCATGCCTCGGCTAAGCACCGCCTCCTGAAGGTCCGGGGAGCCCTGAAGATAGCCTTCCAACATGACGATGCCCCGAAATCGGTCGTTCTTCAGCACAAGCTCCCCAAGGTCGCTGTTCCCAAGTGACCAGCCCATCGCTCCCAGACGATCCAGATCCAGGCGGCCCGCCAGCAAAGAGTCGGTTCGATTCAGCTCCTCCAACAAGCGAATGACTTCGATGTCGTCGGCCAGACGTCCGGACACTGAGTTCCGAATCAATTCAGGCGTGGGATTGTCGGTGAACACGCCTCGTGCCGATTTGCCGTCGGGGAAGACGGTTGCCCGACAATCGACATGATCCATGGCGACAGCCACGAAACCGTGGCTCGCCAGTTCCTCGAGCTTCTCCGAACTCTCCTGGCGATGGAACGAATAGCCATGGGAGTACAGCACGACGGGTAGCAGCTCACCTCCGCCGGCGATGGGAAGGTTCGTGCGTGCGAAGGCGTGGAACCCTGCCAGGCGGGAAGCAACGTCGCCCGAGGAGCCTAGATGAGGCTCTGCCAGGGGAGCGGCGATGGGGGCGTCAAGATACGTCGCGGGCGGCGTGCCCGTCGGGTTCGCCGCGGGGTACCAGATCGTGACCATCCACGACGCATTGTTGGCGATGCCATACCGGTTGGTGCGTGAAGGATCGGTCGCCACCCGTACCGTCCGGCCCACCGCGTATGGACCGGTTGGCTTAGCCAGCGCTGTCGGGAAGGCGTTGGTCGGCATCCGAAAGAAGCGCTGCGGGGTGCCGGTGGCGGTGGATTCCTCGAAGACCCGAGGACCATTAGCCAGGTTGGTGCGGACCACCGTCGCAATCTCCACCCACGTGCCCAGGTCAGTGGATGCCTCGATCGGAAACAGGTCGAAGTACCTCGCGTAGAGAGTGGGAGCCGTTCCCAGTAGTTCCAACGTGAAGTTGCCCTCTTCGTTGAAGCGGGGCGCGCCAAAGGCGTGGGCCGTGGACTGTGCTCGCGTCTGGACAACACCGGAGCACAGGAGCAAGACGATCAACACGCCAGCGAACCACTGGGGTCCGTTCCGCCCGGCGTCTACAAAAGCGTGTGCGCAGGGTAGCAGGGACACCGGGGGCGACGAGCGACCTGAGCGCCAGGGGTTTGAAGGCATCATGAGTGAGCGGTGCAATGGGACCAGTTGACGGGAACCGCTTCGGAGTGGTTGTTAGAGCCGTTGACTACCGGGCTTCACACCTCGTTTTATGGCATCGCGCCCCCCTCATGCGGACATGCCCTTTCCTCGCATGCTCAGGGCGGTTCCCGCCAACACGGCAAGACCAATCAGGGCGGCGGTGTTCGCACCGTCCGGCAAGGCTGCCGCCTGATTGGCCACCAACGACAGACCGTCGATGTAGGTATGCGTCGTGCCGGGTCCGAACGTCAATGTGTAGCTGCCGGCGGCAAGGTCGGGCAGGTCGAGTATCAACTCCCGCCATGGAGGGGACTGCGCGAGGTAGTAGTAGCTGTAACTGGCGGAGGCCACGGTGTTCGCGGTACTATCCTGAATGGTAACCCCGTAGGAACCCAACCACCCGGTGATCAACGAATTGTCGTACCAACTCAGGGTGTAGTCGCCAGGTGTCGCCACGGTGAAAGGGGCAGTCATCTCCCCCGTGCCAATATCCACAAACTGATCGCCATCGTGGGGATTCGGATACTGGAATCCGCCCTGGACTACGCCCGGGCCGTGGACAAGCCCATTGACGAACGAACCATAACCGGACCACCCGCTGGGTCGAACAGAACTCAACCCCGGAACCGAAACTGGCGACTCGAAGCTCGCATTGTTGATGAGGTTGGCGCGAACGCTGTCACTCGGGATCGTGAGGACAGCTGAGGTAAGGATAGGAATTGTCGCTATTCGTTTCATCGTGTCTTTCATGGTGGTTGCGCTGATCCGCAGCCCTTCCGGTCTACATGCGGAATTGCGTGGCCGAACCGGTCATCAAAGGATTTGACCTCACTGCATCGTCCTCCCAACCCCCTGCCAGCCCGTTGGATAGTATTGCGAATCGACACGTGAGGGCGCGTGGTCTACAACCTTGCCAATGAATTCAGCCGCTGGAGGCCGGGGCCCCCGAACCGGCGGTGTTCCCTGATGGGCTGCTATGGTGTCCCCTTGGCAATGGATCAGCTTCGTCGGTGCTCTGGGAGTCCAGTCATGCACGTTATTATCGCGGAGCGCCCGACGGAGCGGGTTGTCGGGATTCGATCGAAAATCCGCTTGATAATCAGAACGCAGAATGGCAATGGGATCCCGCGGGAGGACAGCCTGGAGTTGCGCCTCGTCATGGGTTCCGTCCAATAGGGGCGGCAATGTTCGACGATACGGTTCCGCGAGCAGATCTGCGAGCACATCCCCAAGCTGGTAGATCGGAAGGTAGGACGCGACAACCATTGGGAAGGGATAGGCGATGGGATACCTCGTCGTGGCGCTGATCATCCCTTCGATGGTGACGCCCCCGAGATCATAGGTGCCGGCGCAGGGTGCCGACGCGGTGACGGTGAACTCGTCCGCATAAGTGGCTTCGAGTTCGCGGTGTGCCGCCATGGTAACGTGACCGCCCTGCGAGAAGCCGGTCAGGAAGAGTTGTCCGTTCAACGTGACGCTATTGCTCGCGCAGTAAGCCCGTCCTGCCCGCAACGCATCCACAACACACGTCGCCTCGCTCCGCGCGTGGAGATAGCCCTGGTAACCTGGGGAGGCGCCGAGACCGAGATAGTCCGGCACCACCACTGCATAGCCGACCG
Organism: Limisphaerales bacterium; assembly: GCA_050250555.1. Lineage (GTDB taxonomy): Bacteria > Verrucomicrobiota > Verrucomicrobiia > Limisphaerales > CAIMTB01 > CAIMTB01. The sequence goes on along the minus strand of JBFWOK010000089.1, from coordinate 147 downwards.
ACGCGAGCACCGAGGCATAGATGTCCCCGCTGTTGGGGCGGGACGGCGCGTCGGCCTTCCTCGTGAGCGTCCCGTGATGAGCGCTGACGAGGGGCAACGGTCCGTTCGTACCCAGGGGCAGTATCAGGAGCGCAGAGTTCGTGATGG
>JBFWOK010000088.1:0-28820 GCA_050250555.1 Limisphaerales bacterium | reverse complement strand
CGACGCTCTTCCGATCTGTGTTCCCCGAAGGTCTCCTTCGCGAGCAACCCGTCGACAAAACGCTCGAACGCCCCCGGCTCACCGTCCCCGACCCAGCGGCGGACTTCGTCCGGTGTCGGCGGAAGCCCCGTCAGATCCAGCGAGACGCGGCGCGCCAGCGCCCGTCGGTCCGCTTCGCGCTGGGGCGCCAACCCTTCCTTCTCCAAACCAGCGAGGATGAAGCGGTCGATCCCGTTCCGAACCCAGCCTTGCCTGACCACTTCCGGGAGCTCCGGGCGTCGCGGCGGTTCATAGGCCCAATGCCCCGAGTACTTCGCCCCTGCCGCGATCCAACGCCGCAACAACGCCACCTGCTCAGCCGTGACTCGCTTCCCGCTCGCGGCGGGCGGCATCCGATCGTCCTCGTCGTCAGTGATCACCCGCCGGAGGAGTTCACTCGCTTCAGGCTCTCCCGGAACCACCGCCGCGTGGCCCCCAAGGTCGCTCCGCAACCCTTCCAGCGTGTCCAGTCGGAGCCCTCCCTTGCCCCGCGGTCCCCCCTTCCGCTCGGAAGCGTCCGGTCCGTGGCAGAAAAAGCAGTTCTCCGACAGGATCGGACGAATGTCCCGGTTGAAGTCGATCGCCGCCTCGCCTCCAACCGACTCCGCTCGCCCGACACCTCCAGTCCAGCCCAGCAGGACCAGGACACCGCACCCGAGCGCGCGAGCGGAACGCATCCGATTCCCGCCGAACCAAGGGAAGGTTCCGGCCAGAGGGTGTGAGCGTGAAACGAAGTCTTGCATGGAGCTTCCCGGGAGAATGGGCTCGGCCCCGGCAAAAAACAACCCGCCGAACCCGGCCGGCCCCCACCGGCTGGCCCCCACCATTGCCCGCTCGAAAGGAATCCAGCATTCTCCCGCCCCCAGTGAACCCATTGCGGGCGACCAGCATATCCATCCACCGCGGACGATCCTCCCTCTTCTGGGTGGCGGTCCTCGGAGGATCCTTGGTCTCCGGCGCGGCCCCCGCGCCACCCGAGGCCCGCCTCCCGGTTGACTATTCGATTCGCCATTGGAGCGGAAAGGACGGCCTGCCCCTTCGCGCGGCGGAAGCCATCCTTCAAACCAAGGACGGTTTCATCTGGTTCGGGATGAACAATGGCCTGGGCCGATTCGATGGGGAGCAGTTCCAGATCTTCGACCCGCGGAACACGCCGGCCCTGACGGTCAGTTATGTCACCTCCCTCGCGGAAGGCCCCGACGGCAGTCTCTGGATCGGCACGGGCGGCGGCGGACTGGTCCGCTACGCGCACGGCACTTTCGAGAGGTTTGCCGCCGCCGATGGTCTCTCCAACGAACAGGTCAAAGCCCTGCACTTCGACCGCGCTGGCGATCTTTGGATCGGAACCGACGGCGGCGGACTCTTCGTGCGTTACGCCTGGACGGGTCGATTTCGCGCCTTCACCGAGAAGGATGGGCTGCCCGAACCGTTCATCTTCGGCATCACGGAGGATCCGGAAGGAAATCTGCTGCTGGCCACCTACAAGCAGGGCCCGTGGCGGCGCGTCGGCGAACGGTTCGAACCCATCCCCCTTTTTCCCCCGCACACCGCCGGATACGGATTCGCTCTCACCCGGTCCCCGACGGGGCGCGTCTGGCTCGGCGCGGCTTCCGGCGTCTACAGGCTCCAACCCGACGGCTTCCACCGCTGGGAACCCGGCACCCGCGTCCCGGGCCACGACCCCGTGGTGGCCTGGGAATTCGAGGACGACGACATCTGGCTGGGCACCGCGCAGGGTCTGGTCCACTGGCGGAAAGGCGCCTGGACGACCTACCCGATTGGGGGCGGGTCATCCGGTCGCTTGTCCTCGGCTTTCATCCGGGACCGCGAAGGCAGTATCTGGAAAAGCCCTGAGGGCACCGGCGTGGTTCAGTTGCGCCGAACGAAGTTCGTCACCTTCGGCGTCAACGAAGGGCTTTCCGACGACGTCGTCACCACGGTCTGCAGTTCCCGGGACGGCAGTCTCTGGGTCGGGACCCCCCGCGGACTGCACCGATTCGCTCGCGGCCGAATCGACTCCTTCAACGCGAGCGATGGCCTGCCGGACACGTTCGTCTTTTCCGTCGCCGAGGACTCCCAGGGGGTTCTCTGGGTCGCCACACGGCTGGGCGGGATCGCCCTGTTCCGGACCAATCACTTCGTTGCCCTCCCGAAATCCGAACAACCCACCGTCCGGGGCGCCTGGTGCATCACCCCCACGCGCGACGGCTCGGTCTGGGTCGGCACCAGCGGCGGAGCTTTCCAATACCGCGACTACCGCCGGGTTCGACACCTCCACGGATCCGATCAACTCACGAACGACGACGTCCGAACCATCGCCGAAGGACCGGACGGCAGCATCTGGTTCGGCACGTCGTATGGGTTGAACCGGCTTCACGGCGGCCAGATGACTTCGTTCACCAGCCTCACGAACCTGCCCCCGATTGAGATCACCATCTCGCTGGCGCCCGAACCCGATGGCACGCTCTGGATCGGGACGATGACGCGTGGCCTCTTCCGCCTCCGAAACGGGGAATTCGCCCACTTCGGGACCGACCAGGGTCTTCCCGCCGACGGAATTCAATCCATCACCCCCGACCGCCTGGGCCGCCTTTGGCTCGGAACGCCCAGGGGAATTCTCGCCGTTCCCATTGCCTCGCTGGACGCGGTCGCCGCGGGCTCCTCGCGACGCCTGGATGTCGCCGTCTTCGGGCGACACGCGGGTCTCATCAGCGAGGAATGCTCGGGAAGCATCCAACCCACAGCCACACTCGACTCCGACGGTCGGCTCTGGGTCGCCACGTCCGAGGGACTCGCCACGTCCGATCCCGCCGTCATCCGCCGCAATGCGACTCCTCCCCTCACCCACATCGACCGACTGGCCATCGAAGGACCCGGTACCGTTTCGTCGCTCGAGGCCCGTACCCTTGCCCAAACCCCGACCGAGGTTCGCGCCTTGCTTCCTTCTTCCTCCGAATTCGGCGAAATTCCCGCCCCGGCGGCCCCCAACCGCGCCGTCTTCCAGGTCGCGAATCTCGATTCGGTCGTGATCCCGCCTGGTGAGCATCGCGTCGAGTTCAAGTATTCCGGCCTGAGCTTTGTCACGCCGGAAGCGGTCGGTTTCCAGTATCGACTCGAGAACTACGACACCGACTGGGTCAACGCCGGGAACCGTCGGGTCGCCTACTACACCCGCGTCCCTCCAGGCCGCTACCGCTTCCATGTCCGCGCCATCAACGAGGACGACACGACGAGCGCCCCCGCCACCCTGGCCATGATCGTCGCCCCAACCTGGTGGCAGACCACGTGGCTCCGAATCACCGCCGCCCTCGGCGTCGGCGGCCTGGCGTTCTCGATCATCCACGCACGAATCCGAAACCTCCGGCAGGAGCGGAAATCCGCCTCCGAACTCTCCCGCCATCTCATCCGCTCGCAGGAACAGGAACGGAGCCGGATCGCCGCCGAACTTCACGACGGCATCGGCCAGGAACTCCAACTCATCCGAAACCGTTCCGAACTCGCCCTGCGACGCCTCACCCCCTCCCCCGACCTGGGACGCGAACTCCACGCCATCTCCTCCACCGCCACCCAAGCCATTCAAGGGGTCCGCGCCCTGTCCCGCGGGCTCCGTCCGCCGGAACTGGATCAGCTCGGCCTCTCCCAGGCCCTTCGCTGGCTCGCCGCCAACGCCGCCGAGGCGTCCGCCTTCCGCCTGGAATCCCGGATCGAGGACCTCGACGGGCATCTCGCGCCCGAACTGGAACTCCACGTCTACCGCGTCGCCCAGGAGGCCTTGACCAACGCCATGAAGCATGGCGACGCAACCGAGGTCACCCTCGAGGCGGAGCGCGCGCCCACCCTCATCGCCCTCTCCGTCTTCGACAACGGCAAGGGCTTTGACATCCGTGATGCGTCCCCCGGTGCTCCAAGCCCAGGCACCGGCCTGAAAACCATGAACGAGCGTGCCGCCATGCTCGGCGGCGATCTCGAAATCCGGTCCGAACCCGGAATCGGCACCCGCGTCACCCTCCGTGCCCCCCTGCCCCCGTCTTCGCGGACCGCCAATCCCACGTCCGCGCCCACTCCCACTCCCGCTCCGTAAATCCGATACGCCCGCATGATCCGCGTCCTCATCATCGACGACCATCCCATCGTCCGGCAGGGACTCCGAAACCTGGTGGACGTCGAGGCCGACCTCCAAGTCGTCGGTGAAGCCGGCGACGCCGTCTCGGCGGCCGCGCTCCTTTCCGAACTCCGCCCCGACGTGGCGATCATCGATCTCAACCTCCCCAACGCCTCGGGGCTTGATCTCGTCCGCCACTGCCGCGGGATCCAGCCCCCGGTCGCACCCCTCGTCCTCACCATGCACCGCGAGGAAAGCACCTTCCGCGGCGCCCTCGAAAGGGGAGCCGCCGGCTACATCCTGAAGGAAAACGCCAGCTCGGACGTACTCCTCGGCATCCGCGCGGTGGCCGCTGGCGGAATGTACCTGAGCCCCAGCGTCGCCGGCTTCCTCGGGCGCTCCGCCGAAATGGAGCGCTCCCCTCGCCTCGCCCAACTCACCCCCACCGAGCGTCGTGTCCTCCGCCGGATCGCCACGAACCGCACCACCAAGGAAATCGCCCACGAACTGTGCATCAGCCCGCGCACGGTCGACACCCATCGCGCCCACATCTGCGAGAAACTCCAGCTCCGGGGCGCGCAAGCCCTGCTCCGTTTCGCCCTCGAAAACCGCGGCGAATTCTAGCCGATCGTTCCGCTGATCCGCGGAATATCACGCCCCGGTTCGCCCCCTCCGGCCATCCCGCCATCCGTACAACCACCTAGACGGTCCCTCCGTGTCTGCCCGGAGCCGGTCTGGGCGCTCACACGGATACCGCTCCTCCGCCGGCGTCCCCACACTCACCCCACCCGGTTCCCTGATCCTGATCGGTCCGGCGTCCGATGAGAGTGATGATCGTCGATGACTCGAGTGATGTGCGCCAGTTGATCCGCGAGACGCTGGCTCCGTGGAACCATGAGATCATCGAATGCGCCGACGGCGACGAAGCCGTCGAGCGGTACAGCGAGTTCCTGCCCGACTGGACCCTCATGGACTTCCGAATGCCACGCACCGACGGCCTGACCGCGATCCGACATCTCCGTGACCGCTGGCCATCCGCGCGGATCCTGCTGCTCACGTCGTATGATTCCGCCCCTGTCCGTAAGGAGGCCCTCCGGTTGGGAGCCAGTTCCTGCCTTTCAAAGGACAGGATCTATGAGCTGCCCGAATGCCTTGGCGACGTGCTCCATCCTCCCGCTCCCGGCCCCATCGACCCATGAGCCCGTCCCATATGCCCCACGCCACCCCAATCACCCGAGGCCAAGATCCCGTGATGCCCCGCCCCTTCCCGCTGCTCCTGATCCTCGTCGGCCTCGCCGTCACCCACACCGCCTGCGGACCCCGGACTGCGGAACTGCCGCCCGACACCGTCGCCCAGGTCGGACCCCGCCGGATCGCCGTCGACGAGTTCGCCAGGGAACTCCAACGGCGCGGTGTCACCGCCCGGACCGATGACGAGGCCGCCCTCCGCCGGCGCGAGGTCCTCTCCGGCATGATCGACGAGGAAGCGCTCGTCCAACGCGCCTATGCGGAAGGCCTGGATCGCGATCCCGAAATTCAACGCCGCTTCCGGAGCCTGCTCGTGCACGAACTCCGCGAACGTTCGCTCGGTTCCGGCAATCCACCGGCGCCCTCCCAGGACGAATTGCGCGAGTGGCATGCGTCCCGCGCCGCCGAGTTCACCGAACCCGCCCAGGTTCGGGGTTCCCTGTTTTCCGTGCGCATCCCTCGCGGAGCCACTCCCGAAATGCGGCGGATCGCGCTCGATCGACTCGAATCGATCCGCCAGGCGACCGAAGGTTCAACGAACCCCGCCGAGACCTTCGCCGAGTCCGCCCGCAATTTTTCCGATGACCCCACCACCCGGCGACAAAGGGGTGACACGGGTTGGATCGTCCAGGGCCGAATGACCCGATGGCCCGAGGAGGTGACCGCCACGCTCTTCGCCCTGCCGACACCGGGTTCTCTCAGCCCGGTCATCGAAGCCTCCGACGCACTGTACCTCGCGCGACTCGCCGATCGGAAAGCCGCCCGAAACCAGACTCTCGATGAGGTCCGACCCGCGGTTGAACGGCAGGTCTCCGCCGCCCTCCAGGCACGAAAGGAGGAGGACTTTCTGGAAAAGGCCCGTCGAGCGGTCGAGATCCGCGAAAATCCACGCCTGATCGCCACCGTCGCGGTTCCAGCCTCCAGCACCCACCGGGACCGCCACCCGAAGGCGCCTCCCACCCTGCCGGATCGCCCACCCGCGCTCACGTCCACCCACCCCTGATCCGGGTGTCCCCCAGCGTCACGAACCTCCCCAATCCCGACTCGCCCGGACCGCAACCCGCTCCCATGCACTCCCCGCTCAACCTCCGCTTCGTCCCGCCGCTGCTCGCGCTCGCCGTCACACTAGCCATGGCCGCGCTGCCGGCCGACGCCGCCAACTTCACCCGGAGCTACACCCTCCGCCAGGGATGGAACGCCGTCTTCCTCGATGTCCATCCCGCCGATCCCACCGCGGAAACCGTTCTGAGTGGCCTCCCCATCGACAGCGTCTGGCGCCACCAGACCCGGATGACCTCCGTCGATTTCATCCAGGATCCCACCGAACCGATCTGGAACCGCGACCAGTGGCTGGTCCATGTCCCGACGAACCGCGTCGAGTCGCTGGACAACAACCTCCTGGAAATCCAGGGCGGCTTCGCCTACCTCGTCAAAGCCTCCGCTCCCGCCACATGGACGGTCACGGGCCACCCGACCTTCCGATCCCAGCGCTGGAAGGCCGATGCCTTCAATCTCCGGGGATTCCCCGTCGACGGATCCGCCGCGCCCACGTTTCGTGATTATTTCAAGTTCTCGCCGGCCCACTACGACGCCGCGTCCGCCAGCCTCCAACCGATCTACGCGCTCGCTCCGGACGGACAGTGGACCCGCGTGGCCCCGACCGATCTCATGCAGGAGGGAGCCGCGTATTGGGTCTACACGAGCGGCCCCACCGAGTTCGTCGCCCCATTCGAGGTCCGCATCGACGGCATCGACGTCTTCGATTTCGGCGCCGTCCTGCTCGAGCAGAACCTGACGCTCGTGAACGCCGCTGGAGGCCCCGTCACCCTGACGCTCGCCGAAATCGAAAAGCCCGCGACCACCGCCCTCGCTCTCGCGACCAACGATGCCGTCGGGTCCATCCACTGGACGCCGTTCCCAGCCCTCCAGGTCGAACCCCTCGCCGCCCAGGAATCCCGCGTCCTCCGCATCGCCATCCAACGCCTCGCCATGTCGTCCCCGACCTACGAGTCGATTCTCGATGTCCGCGACAATCTAGGCACGCGCTTCCTCATCCCGGTCCACGCCGATCAGGGCGAAACCACCTCCCCCGGCGACCCGGCCAACCGCTCCCGATCCCTGGCCCGAAACCGGCCCGCGTCCGATCCCGTTTCCCCCGCGGCCGGCCTGTGGGTGGGATCCATCTCCGTGAACGCCGTCTCCGAGGTCCACTCCGGGGCCCTCATCACGAACAAGGTCGGTTCCAGCCTCTCCAGCGACTCGGGCGAATCCGAACCCTTGGAAATCACCCGCGAAGCCGGCGATCCCGCGCCGACACCGGTCCGGAACAGCTTCGACCTGCGTGTCCTGATTCACGTCGACGCCGCCGGCAAGGCGCTGCTCCTCAAGGACGTCATCCAACTCTGGCGGGACGGCACCTACGAAACCAACGCCGCGGGACAGACGATCGTGAAAACCCCGGGCGAATACGTGCTCCTCACGGATTCCACCCGCATCAACGAATTCAAGGGCGCCGGTCTCCGCGACGGCACACCGGTCGGCCGTCGCATCAGCACGGCGGCCTTCGATTTCCTCTCAGCTCCGACAAACAACTTCCTCGATCTCACCGGGGAATTCGGCGTCGGTTACAACCTCCGGGGCGATTACACCCTCTTCCCAGACCAGCCCACCCACCCCTTCAAACACCGATTCCACCCGGACCACGACAACCTCGACCCCACCTTCAAGAATCGGGTGGAGGAAGCCTTCGAAATCTCGCGCGCCTTCGAATTCGATTTCCTCGACGCCGATCCGGCCCCGGGACTGCCCGCATCCCCCGACTACGGCCGTTCCCTCATCGCCGGCATCTACCGCGAGACGATATCCGGCCTGCACCAATACACGATCCATGCCCAAGGCACGTTCCGTCTCCGGCGCGTGAGCCAGATCGCCCAGCTGAATCCACCCGCCGCTCCCTGATCCGGCCCCCATGCCCACCTCCCCGCGCACGCCCATGACCCCCAATCCACGCCTCCTCCCCCACTTCGGTGCCGGCTTGCTCGCCCTGGTCGCCGTCCTCTTCGCTTCCGCGCCCGCGCGCGCCCAAATCTCGTCGCCGACATCCGTCTCGGTGAATGAGGACAGCACCACTTCCTTTCGCATCGAAGTCGCCGCCTGGGGAATCTACCGGAACTTCAGCGTGTCCTCCCTCTCCCCATCCCTGGTGAGCGTCTCCAGTTCCTCCGCCGGAACCCAATACGTCTTCCCCAGCGTCCGAGCGTACTTCGACATCCGCGTGACCCCTGTCGCGAACGCCAACGGAAACGGAACGATCCGCCTGACGGCCAGCGACGGCGGCCTGATTGTCAACACCGTCGACGTCACCGTCCGCGTCGCCGCGGTCAACGACAAACCCACGTTTTCAGGCCTTCCCGCCTCCGCTTCCATCGACGAGGACGGCGTTTACAGCGTCGATTTCAAGGTCACCGATATCGACAGCATCGGCGCGATCAGCACGAGCGCGAGTTCCGGCAACACCTCGCTCGTTCCGAATACGGCCTTCAACCTGTCGACCACCCCGATCACCGCCGCCACCAGCAACCAGCGCACGTTCCGCCTCACGGTCCGTCCCGCCGCCAACCTCACCGGAACCGCCGCCATCACCGTCAAAGCCGTCGACGGGTCGGACAGCGTCCAGCAGTCCTTCACCCTCACGGTCAATCCGGTCAACGACTCCCCCGTCGCCACCTTGCCCGCCAGCGTCACCGGCGCCGAGGACACCGTCATCGCCGCCTCCGCCACCGTTTCGGACCCCGACACGCCGCCGGCCGACATCACGTTCCGGGTCGTCAGTTCATCCAATCCCGACCTGATTCCTGAAGCCAACGTGACGACGACCGGAACCTCCTCGAGCCGGTCCATCAGCTTCCGTCCGCAATCCAACCGCAACGGCAGCGCCACGGTCACGTTCGAGACCTTCGAGACCGCCCGACCTTCCACCACCAGGACGACCGCCGCCCTCACGCTCAACGTAACCCCAGTCAACGATCCCCCAATCGCAGGCCCTATCGTCGCACTCGATCTTCCCGGCGGCGACGCCTCCGTCACCGCCGCCGACGCGGGCCTGGCCGATCCCTCCGCCCCCCACACCGTCGAGGCCTGGATCCGCCCGACACCGGTCACCGTCCGGCAGTCCCTCTTTCAACTCGGCCAGGCGGCACCCGGCTCCCATCACTGGCAACTCGCCAGCAATGCGATCCCCGGACGCGTCACCCTGACCGCCGGCGCCTGGAACGGTCCCCAGGTCAATGCCACGATCCCCGTCGACGCCTGGACCCACATCGCAGCCTCCTATGACGGCGACATCTACGAGCTCTTCCTCAACGGCATCAGTGTCGGAGCCGTTCCCCTCCCCGACTTCGAACTCTACGTCCCGCCCGGCCGACCCCAAATCCTGCTCGGCCAGCGCGTCATGCCCGGCGAGGCCAATTTCACCGGTCAGTTCGACGAGTTCCGCCTCTGGGACCGTCGGCTGACTTCCCGTGAGATTCTGAATCACCTCTGGACGCCACGCGTCGGGAATCCGTCGGTCGATGCCTCCGACGACGGGCTCATCGTGTACTGGCGATTCGACGAAGCCGACGGAAACGCCGCCCATGACGCCTCCACGTCCAACGGAACCGTCAACGGTGTCCTGCTCGGCGGTGCGTCCTGGGTCGCCCCCATCCGCAGGGATCTCTACAGCCCGGTCTTTGCCTTCTTCGGCCCCACGACCCTCGCCAACCTCCGCGCAAACTCCAGCTACCCTGACAACCCCACGGCGGTGTCGGCCCTCCCCGGCGCTCTCGAAGGCCCCGTCAACGCAGGGGACTTCTACGGTCAGCGCCTCTCCGGTCACCTCGTCGCGCCAGCCACCGGCGACTACACGTTCTACATCGCCAGCGACGACCAGTCCGAACTCTTCCTCAGCTCCGACGAAGATCCTGCCCACAAAGTGCGCATCGCCGGCGTCGGAAGCTTCACTGGGTTCCGGCAATGGACTCTCGAACCGGGCCAGCGTTCCGCCCCGGTGAACCTCGTCGCCGGACGCCGCTACTACATCGAGGCCATCATGGTCGAAGGCAGCGGCTCGGATCATCTCAGCATCCGATGGGACCTCCCGGACGGCACCGTCGAAGCCCCCATCCCCGCCTTCCGCCTCGACAACGCGCCCAGCGTCGACACCCGGACGTTCGGAACCTGGAGCGTCGCCGAAGACGAACCGACACAGCTCTTCCTCACGGCCACCGATTTCGAAACCCTCCGTAGCGAAGCGTCCACCACCCTCGATTTTCTGATCGTCGATCCCCCCGCGCACGGAACGCTCAACCCGCCCACGGGCGGGCGCTGGACCACTTCGGCCCAGAACCCGATCATCTACACCCCCGACCTCGACTACAACGGACCCGACTCGTTCACCTACAAGCTTGTCGATCAGGCCGGTCTCGAATCGGCTCCCGCCCGCGTCCAACTCGTCGTCTTTGGCGCCAACGATCTGCCCGACATCTCTCCCATTGCGGATCTCACGATCCTCGAAGGCGAATCCAGCGGTCCCATCCCGTTCACGATCTCCGACGCCGACGGCCCGCCCGAGGCCGTCACCATCACCGTCTCAACCTCCGACCCCGCACTCGTTCCCCTGGACGGCATTCAGGTCGTCGGTTCCGGCGCCAACCGCTCCGTCGAGGTGCGACCGGCTCCCGGCGAACTCGGGACCGTCACCATCACCCTCACCGCCTACGACGGAGACATCGATGGCCGGACAAAAAGCGAGATCTTCAAGGTCCGCGTCGATCCCCGTCCCGCCTACGCCCTGATCGACCTCGGCTCGATGCCAACGCGAAACCAGAGCTTCGGCCGAAGTGTGAACGACGCCGGCTGGGCCGCGGCTTTCGCACGGTCCCAGGTCGGCGATCCGAGGGCCGCATTGTTCCGGGGTCTCGGCGGCGACCTCAAACTCGAGGACCTCACCCCGGTCGGTTACAAGCTCAGCACGGCCTACGGAATCAACTCGCTGAACGTCGTCGCCGGCGCCTTCACACCGGACAACGCCCCCAAGAGCGAGGCGTTCATTTGGCGCAATAACATCCTTACCAGCCTCGCGGACTCGCTCGCTCCGGGCGCGGACTCCATCGCGACCGCAATCAACGACAACGATGACGTCGTCGGGTCCCTCGTGGTCGGGAGCGGACCGCGGCAGGCCTTCCTCCACCTCGGCATCGGAACCCACACCAACCTCGCCGGTTTCGGCGGCAGCAACGCCTCCGCTGAGGCGATCAATAACCGCGCCGCCCTCGCCGGGTGGGCCCAGGACGCCTCCGGAGTCCCTCACCCGCTCTCGTTCTCACTCGCCGCGGGCCAGGTCCGCCTTTCCGAACTCCCCGGCCACGACGCGGGCCACGCCTACGGAATCAACGACGACGGCCTTGTCGTCGGCGATTCCTACAAGGCGGCGACCCCACAGGCATCCGTCCGCGCCTTCCTCCACGAAGGCGGCACCGCGTTCGATCTCGGCACCCTCCCCGGCGGTTCCAACTCCATCGCTTATGCCGTGAACAATTTCCGCCAGGTGGTCGGCGAAGCGAATGACGCCGCCGGCCAGCGACGCGCGCTGTTCCGCACCGCCGAGCGGAATTTCGATCTCAATGAACTGATCCACGACTCGCGCACGCTCGTTTTCGGCAACGGACTGTGGACCCTGGAGGAGGCGCGCGGCATCAGCAGGAACGGAACCATCGCAGGCACCGGCCGCTATGCCGGCGGCCCCCGAGCCTTCCTCGCCATTCCGGCCTGGGTGATCGGAAAACAGATCGCCCGCCCTGAGGACACCGTCCCCAGACGGCCCGAGATCGAACTGATCGACTCCGGCCCCGACGACAACGCCCTGAACTCATTCGTCTGGAGCGAACGCGAGGGCAAGCTCTACCCCGTCCGCCCGGTCACCGCGCGACTCCGGTGGTTCAAGTCCTTCCAGGATGTCCTCGGCTCAGGCACCAATATCACCGTCAACTCCGATCGCGTCGAAGTGGTCGGTGTCAGCGTCTGGCCCAAGGACCCCCAGATCCACATCGCCACCACCCCCGTCGAGGTTGAACCGGCGGCCAATCCCGACTTCGTCCACGGCTACCAGGACGTCCTGTTCTCCACCGGAGCCCCGGGCATCGTCGATCCGACCACCAAGACGTTCAACAAAGCCGACCGCGGGTACTCGGTGCTCTATTACCTGGAAACCGGCTCCACCCTTCCGCGAACACCGAATCCCGTCACCCAGCACCCGTACTTCGAGGTGGTCCGCACGTACCGCCAATCCGACCTCCTCGTCCGCAGCAACGCCGTCATCGGGACCGTGGTCCGCGACCCGTCCCATCAGGATTACGCCGGGAAAAACGGTTTCGTGTTCAACGAAGTCTCCCCCTACGACGGTTCCGGCGCGGAACGCGCCTACGATCGGACGACCCGGACCGGCCCCATCCTGCCCGTCAACCTCGACACTCCGAGGGATACGGACGACCTGGTCGTCGTCTGGTACCGCTTCAACCGCATCGGCGTCGCCTGGGCGGTCCGACCCGTCCACTACTCCCTGTCCTGGCCTTCCAATGAATCCGTCAGTCGCATCGTCATCGCCAGCACCTTCGGCTCCGGCGCCCTCTTCAACACCGACTATCCCGAACGGCGCGTCTACAACCAGCCCGACCGCGCCCTCCCGGGCTTCAATCCCAACGAGGAACACGCCTTCCTGTCACCGGCCAACGGAGGCGCCGGTGAGGCGCTTTTCGCGCTGCGAAACGACCTCAACGCCATCGTCTCCCCCAAAGCCTCCGAACCGTACGCGCTCCTGAAACATCGCGACCCGTCCACCAGCGAGTGGCGGATCAAGCCGTTCAAGGTGGTCGCCGAACAACCCGAGGTCGTCGACGGCAAGGGTCCCTTCCTGTTCCAGTTCTCAGGCACCGCCGGAACGGAAATCCAGCCGCCCTACCCGCTCAGCCGATTCAATCTCGTCCCCGAGTCCCACGGCGTCTCCGGCCCTTACTGGGAGGACTACCTCGGCCGGCTCTACGCCCGCGCCGCCGGAACCGGCGGCAACGACACCAACGTCGTGATCCAGTGGTTCTACCCCATCCAGCCCGGCTTCTTCTACGACTTCAACGGGGACATGACCAACGACGTGCCCAATGGATCCGCCCTCGCCTGGCTCGATCGTCATCCCCCCAACGCCCTCACCCCTCCCAACGCCGGCTCGGGCTCGATGGGCATCCCCGTCGATGTCACTTATCTCATCCGCTGGCCCGACACCCCAACGCTCCAAATCGGCGAGACGCTCATGACTTCCAAGCGCGGACTGCCTGCCGTCAAGAACATGGCCAAGGTGGAGTCGATCTACGACGACCTCGCCCCGGGCTGGAATCCACTCGCCGACGAGGTCACCCCGGTGAGCAACCTCGCGCGCCTTTACGATCCGCTCAGCACCCGAACCTTGAAGCTGCCGGATCGCTACAACCTGCCCACCACCCTCGCCAGGGTGAACCGCAGCGGAAAGGAGGTCTTCACCGGGCTTCCCTACATCCTGCGGGCCCGCCTGCTGTACGATCCCATCAACCGAACCCTCGAGTTCTCCGGTCTGCTCGACGAACTGTCCTACGCGGGCGAACCCCTCCTCCTCCCCAACGTCCTCTCGTCCCGTGAACGCGACACCATCAAAGGCCTCGCCGAAGGCGACGCCGACTGGGCCGATCTCGTCGACAAACTCTATGACCTGACCCGCAATCCGAACCGCATCGATCTCGACCCCCTCGACGGCAAATCCGACCAGGCGCTCCGCATCGGTCTTGCCAACCAGTACGTTTATCGCTGGACCGAAACGATCCAGGACCCGGACAGCGGGGAATTCGAGGACATCGATCACACAGGCCGCACCTTCGTCCACCCCAAGGGCTCGGACCTCGAGGATCTTCCCGGCTTCCGCATGGTCGGGACCAACGTCGTCCCCGAGCCCCTCGGCGACCTTCCGAAAGCGCTCACCGCCGGTTTGGCCGGAGTCCCGGCTCCCGCCACCGAACCGGGCCGCGCCCTCAGCTTCACCGGCCAGACCAACAGCACCCTCAATCTGGGAAGCCAAACCAGCCTCGCGTCCCGCCCCTTCACCCTCGAGTTCTGGGCGCGCCGTGAAACCAGCGGCAGCGAACGCATCCTCCTCAGCCTCGGCAATTCCGCGCCCCGCGGAAGCCTCGCCGTCGGCTTCACCGCGGGGGACGCCCTCTTCGTCGAGTTCGAAACCGGCGTCCTCCTCGCGTCGCCGCCCTTCGCCGCCGATCTCAACCAGTGGGCCCACTGGGCCGTCACCTACGATCCGGTCGAGAATCTCCGCCAGATCTTCCACAACGGACAGCGCGTCGCCTTCGACAACCCACCCGGCGGCGCCTTCCTCGGATCCGGGGATCTCATCGTCGGTCGCGACTTCGACGGGGACACGGCCCCGGCCAGGAATTTCATCGGCCGGATCGATGATCTCCGCGTCTGGGAGTCCGCCCGGACCGCCTTCTCGATCCGCCAGGATCTCGCCAAACGCCTGACCGGCGGCGAGGACACCCTCGCCCGCTATTTCCGGTTCGACGAAAACACACCCGGAACCGCCCGCGACTACAACCCGAACGGCTTCGACGCAACTTACGCGGCCGGCGTCACCCGCGTGGATTCCGATGCCCCGACGGGAATGCCGCCGCGCTACCTCACCCTCGTCGAAAACAACGACTCCGCGCTCGGCGCCCTCCCGGTCGTGCTGCACATCATCCGTGTCGACGACGGACCCTTCACCGGCGACCTCAAGCCGATCCTGCCCGACGACGTGTTCGACCAGCGCCTGACCGTCCGCCACAGCAG
The DNA here is from genome assembly GCA_050250555.1 of Limisphaerales bacterium. Classification (GTDB taxonomy): domain Bacteria; phylum Verrucomicrobiota; class Verrucomicrobiia; order Limisphaerales; family CAIMTB01; genus CAIMTB01. The sequence continues at coordinate 13,534 of JBFWOK010000088.1, read as the reverse complement.
CGACTTCGGTGGCGACCCCGATCGCGTGGTCTTCGAATGGTACATGAAGCCGGATGATGCCGGCTTCGACCCCGAGGATCTCCCCCTCGTCAACGCTGACGGTTCGATCTCCGACCTGCGCGGCTGGGTTCTCTACTCCTCGGTCACCCCAGCCGACGGACGCGGCGTCAACGACGTCACGCTGGGCATCGGCGCCGAGTCGGGCCTGCTCACCATCAGTGACAACTGGTTCGTCGCCCGTTACCGCGGTTTCAACGTCGGCCTCCGGGGAGACACCGTCTGGAGCGACTGGATCGGCGATCCCTCGGGCACCACCCGCCCGCGGGCCGCCCTCGCCGAAGGCTGGGTCAAGCGCGTCATCCGCGGGCTCAACCCGTTCGATGCCCGCGTCAAGGACTTCCATGCCGCGGCGGTGAACACCTACTCGAGCATGCTCGTACAGGCCGGCCCCCGCTACGAGGGCGACATCGCCTTCAACCCCAGCGCCGACAACCTCAACAGCATCGGCCTCATCGAGGCCTATCAGACCGTCCTCAACCGCGCCCGGAAGCTCAGCATCGACGGCACGCCGGCGGTCAATTTCAACCCCGCCAACAACGCCCTGCTGCTCGCCTCCAGCCGCATCAGCGACCTCTACATGCTCCTCGGCAACGAGGCCTACGCCGACGCCCAGGACCCCACCATCGGCTTCGGCACGACGAGCATCGAGTACGGCACGTCCGCCTCCTCCATCTTCGCGTTCCAGAACCAGATGAACTCCCTCCTGGACGAGGAACTCACCCTGCTCCGGGGGCGAGATGACACCTTCGCCGGCGTCGGCGCCCGCCCCGTCTACAACCGACTCTTCTGGAACTTCACGCTCGGCGAAGGCGAGATCGCCTATCAGCAGAACTACAACATCAACGACCAGAACTTCGACGGGTTCATCGACGAAAAGGACGCCCGCATCCTCCATCCGCAGGGCCACGGCGACGCCTGGGGCCATTACCTCACCGCCATCAAGTCCTACTACGCCCTGCTCCGCCATCCCCAGTTCACCTGGATCCCCCGAACCGAGCGCGTCAACGTCGCCGGCGTCGCCCAGGAAGTCGATTTCCTCGACGAACGCAAGTTCGCCAAGGCCGCCTCCGCGCGAGCCCGCGTCGGCCGCGAGACCGTCGATCTCACCTACCGCCTCAAATACGTCGAAGACCCCTCCGGCCAATGGCAGGGCTACGAAGACCCCCGCCCCGATCGCGCCTGGGGAGTCAGCGACTGGGCGCGTCGCGCCGGACAGGGCGCCTACCTCGACTGGCTCACCGCCAACGCCATCCTCCATTCCCAGGATCCCGACCCCACCCACGTCGGCATCCGCAAAATAGACCGGCAGACCGTCGGGGAACTCACCGAGATCGCCGACCAGGCCCGCGAAATCCAGGCCACCCTCGACAAGGCGGACCTCGGACTCAATCCGGTCGGACTCGCCAAGGGCGTCGTCTCCTTCGATCTCGACCCCACCTTCAACGAAGTCGGTTCCACCGCCCAGATCGGCCGGCGCGCGGTCCAGGGACTGACCCACTTCGACCAGATCATGGAACGCGCGGTCAAGGGGCTTCAGAATGCCATCCGGATCTTCAACGAAGCCAACCGCGCAACCCAGAGCCTGCGCCAGAATCAGGACACCATCGACGACCTCACCCGCAACGCCCGCAACCAGGAGGTCGATTTCAAAAACCGTCTCATCGAGATCTTCGGCTACCCCTACGCCGGCGATATCGGGCCTGGAAAGACCTACCCCAGTGGTTACAACGGCCCGGATCCCTACCGGTTCATGTACATCGACGGCGGCGACATCACGGGAAAGACCTACAAGCCCGCCCGCGAGTTCACCGCCTTTTTCAATCCCGTCGATCTCGGTTCCGGCAAACGCTCCTTCCACGTCGGCGCCATCCTCAACTTCGACCAGGACAGCGTTATCGATCCGAACACCCTCGAGACCTCCATCCTGAAGGTGAATTACCCCGTTTCGGCGGACGATTACGGCTTCACCGCAACCCCGGAGATGGGCAAGCGCCGGGCCCCGGGGCGCGCTCAACAGCTTCTGAGCGACATGGTCCAGGCCAACGCAGAATACAAGATCGCGCTCCGTAACTACCAGAACCTGATTCAGGAAATCCAGGACCAGATCGACCTCCTCAACACGCTCGAAATCGTCAACGGCGTCAAGACGGGCCTCAAGGGCGGCCAACTCGCCGGGGTCATCGCCGCCAACACCGCCGTGGCCATCATGCGGAACATCGAACTCAATCTCCGTACGGGCGCCGAATTCGTCCGTGACGTCGGGAGCGCCACGGCGGAGGGCTTCCCCGAGGTCATCGGCATCGACAATGACTACACCGCGCCGGCCCGTGGCGTCCTGGAACTGGGCGGTGTGATCGTCGGCGGATTCATGGACGCCGTCGGAAACGGATTGCAGATCGCCCAGGAGGTCATCGGTCTCGCCAAGGAGGTCGTCGGACTCACCGTCGAGCTCGGCATCGACGTCGCCGACCAACGCTACGAGGTCGAACAGTCGATCAAGGGCATCGAAGCGCTCTTCCGCAACGAAGCCCCGGCCCGCCTCGAAGTCTACAAACAGGCCGAAGTCATCCGCCAGATCGCCGGCAACTACCACGCCACCCTCGCGGAGGGCGTTCGACTGATGGACGACCTCGTGCGCTTCCGCACCGAAACCGCCGCCGACGTCACCGAAGCGCGGTACCAGGACATGACCTTCCGCATCTTCCGCAACGACGCCCTCCAGAAATACCGCGCCCAGTTCGATCTCGCGGCCCGCTACACCTACCTCACCGCCACCGCCTACGACTACGAGATCAATCTGCTCGGCGACGACCCCCGCGCCGGCGCCGATTTCCTCGCCCAGATCGTCCGCCAACGCAGCCTCGGCCAGGTCGAGGACGGCGAACCCGTCGTCGGCGAACCCGGCCTCGCCGACCTGCTCGGTCGCATGATCGCCAATTTCGACACGGTCCGCGGCCAGTTCGGATTCAACAACCCCCAGATCGAGGGCAACCGCTTCTCGCTCCGCCAGGAACTGTTCCGCATCCGCGACGAGGACCCCGACGACCCCAATGATCCTTCCGATCTCCGCTGGCGCGAAGCCCTCCGTGACGGTCGGTCCGCCAACGGCGCCACCGCAGCCCTGGTCCCGAATCTGTGGGCGCTGCCCGAATTCCGCCGCCACTGCCGGCCCTTCGCCCCCGAATCACTCGGACCCCAGCCCGGACTCGTCCTTCGTTTCCCGTCCACGATCCAGTTCGGCCTCAACTTCTTCAACCTGCCCCTCGGAGCCGGTGACTCGGCTTACGATGCCAGCCGGTTCGCCACCAAGGTCCGCTCCACCGGCGTCTGGTTCAGCAATTACGACGGCAACGGACTCTCGTTCACACCGCGCATCTACATCGTTCCAACCGGCGCCGACATCCTCCGGTCGCCGTCCCAATCCGACAATTTCCTGACCCGGGAATGGCAGGTCATCGACCAGGTCATCCCCGTTCCCTTCCCGATCGGGTCCTCCTCGTTCACCGATCCCTTCTGGATTCCGGAGTTCAATTCGCTCGGCGGCAGCTTCGCTTCCATCCGCCGACACGGAGGCATCCGCGCCTACCACGATTCGGGTTCGGAATTCGACATCAGCGCCGACAGCGGTCAGATCGCCTCGGATGCCCGATTGATCGGCCGGTCCGTCTGGAACACCGAATGGATGATCATCATCCCTGGCGGCACGTTCCTCGCGGATCCCAACCTGGGGCTGGAGCGTTTCATCGACTCCAACACCGACATCAAGGTCCTGTTCCAAACCTATTCCTACTCGGGTCTGTAATCGCCCGCCGGCAACTCCAGCCCCTCCACCGCCATGAACCACCGGACCCGATCCCCCCTCCAACTCGCCGCGCTGTCGGCGCTTCTCGCCGTCGCGCCCGCCCTCGCCGGAGTCCCAGAACCTGACACGGTCCTCTTCGGCTCCATCGCCTTGGACGGCCGTTACATCACCGCCGCCGACACGTCGGTGAGCGTCGAACTCCGCGCCACCGCCAACGGCCCCGCCCTGCGCACGTACCGCATGGGCTCGAGTCCACGCGCCGGAAATCTCTTCGTGCTCCGCGCCAGCCTTGAAACCGCCCCGCCCCTGCTGCAACCGGACTCCCTCCCCGTCGGCGCCACCGTCCATGTCGTCGTCCGTGAAGCGAACTCCGTTCGCGACTCAAAATCCCTCGTCCTCGCCGAACGCGGCGGGTTCGTCCGCCTCGACTTCGGCGATGTCGATGGCGACGGCGACGGCATGAGCGACGCCTTCGAAGCCACGTACTTCGGCGAGGCCACCGCAGGAAATCCCGGTCTCGACCCCGACAACGACGGACGTCCCAACCTCCGCGAGTTCCTGGACAAGACGAACCCGCTCGTCCCGGACGGACGCCATCCCGCGGACCGCACCCCGACCGACGACGCCATTAACATCGCCGAGGTGACCGCCTACACGCTGGCCTGGCAGTTGGGTGAGGAATGGCCTGTCGAACCCAAGGTGATCCCAGTGGATTACGTCACCCGGGCCGGCGCGCTCTGGAAGGGTGGCGAAGCCTATGTCTTCGACAACGATCCGCCCACGACGGCGCCCCTCTGGTGGGTGAACGCCCCACCCCCAAGCCCTTCCCTCCAGGACAATTCCGGGGACGAAGCCGGCAACGCGCCCACCGAAGGAGCCGTCACCCCGGGAACCGTGGCCCGAAAATCGGTTGGGCTCGCATCGCGAAATGTCGATTCCCCAACCTCCGCCGGGGTTCGATCCGGACCCGTCCAATTCCAACCCGCCCAGACGACACCGATCCGCATCCGGATCTCCCCCGCCCCCCAAACCCGATCCTACGCGGTCGAGGAAACTCCGCCCTCAGGCTGGATCATCCGGAATGTGAGCCACGGCGGCCGAATCGATCGCATCCACAACAAGATCAAGTGGGGTCCATTCTATGACACCGACCCCCGCGACCTGAGCTACGAGCTCACTCCGCTCCCTGGAGACTCCTCATCCGCCGTCTTTTCGGGCCTCGGTTCGTTCGACGGCAGCAGCCTGACCCTCGCCGGCATCCAGCAAATCCTCCCACCGGGAGCCGCCGTCCCACCCACCCTCGCCCAGGTCACAACCGAAAACGGCCAGTTCCGCATGCGCTTGTCGGGGACCCCGGGCGCCCGTTACGCGATCGAGGCTTCCCCCAACCTGCGCGACTGGACTCCGATCCAGACCGTGACCGCCGACGATTCGGGCACGGTCGATCATGTCGTGTCCCAACTCGGTCTCACCCAAAGGTTCTTCCGCGCGCGCTCGGCGGAATAGCAAGGGACCGATTCCCGCCCGGGACCCAGGACTCAGCCCATGGCGTCGCCGCTGATCCATCGCGAAGCCGGACCCGGTGCCCGTCTTCACGGGCTCGTCCTCGTGCTCGCGGGGTGCCTGGCCTGCCTCCTCCCCGCCCTCGGATCGGAACCCGATCGAGCGACCCGGATTCTGCCGGCGTATTTCGAGGACCTCGTCCCGTTCCCGGTCCTTATCCAGGTAACCCCTCCCGCGAACACCGAAACCCACGCGTTGGAGGAGTCGATCCCGTCGGGTTTCGAGGCAACGCGCATCAGCTACGGCGGAACGCTGGATCCCGCCGGGACCACCATCCGATGGGGGCCTTTCCCCGACGACCTCCCAAGAACCCTGTCGTACACGCTCATAGCCCCCCTGGACGCGCCTTCATCGGTGACATTCGGCGGGATCGGCGTGTTTCAAACGACGTCGACGGTCGTCGCCGGTCCCACCGTGCTTCCCAAGCGACCCGGAATCACCACCCGCAGCCTCCCCTCCCACTACCTTCCAGGAACTCCCGTCAGCGTTTCCCTCGTCGCCCAACCCGGCGCCAGCACGCTCGCGTGGGCCGTTCAGGAATCGATTCCCACAGGCTGGACCCTCGTCGCCATTCCTTCGGGCGCGGGTTTCGACCCGGTCTCAAGCACCCTGAAATGGGGACCATTCCTGGATCCCGCTCCCCGAACCTTCGCCTACGCGGTGCTCCCTCCAATCGCCGAAAGGAGTCCCGGCGTCTTCACGGGATCCACCGTGTTCGAATCCACACCCGTCAAAATCACCGGCGCCGACTCGCTCCCCATCCAGCCGAGCACACTCACGCGACAATTCCCTCCGCCCTTCACTCCCGGCAGTCCAGGCACCGCCTCGATCCATGTCCAACCCGCTCCTTACGTCGCAATCCATGCCGTCGAGGAGGATGTGCCACCCGGTCTGAACATCGATGAAATCAGTCCCGGCGGAGCCTGGGATCCCGCTCGGCGTCGCATCAAGTGGGGTCCGTTCCCCGATTCGGCCCCCCGGACACTGACGTATGTCGTCATTCCCTCATCCGCGGATTCCGATCCTCAATCCTTCGCCGGGCGCGGCTATTTCGACTCCGAACTCGTCACGACGGAGGGACCCGACTCCTGGCTCCCCGCGAATCCATCGCCCGCCCCCACCCTCACCGCCGATGTTCCGGCGTTCTTCAAACCCGGTTTCCCCTTCGACATCGGCCTGGAATCCATGCCGGCGCCGGACACCCGGATTCACGCCATCGAGTTGGCGCTCCCGGACGGATGGTCCTTCGTCTCCGCCAGTCACGGAGCGACGTTTGATGCCCTGCGCCGGAGCATCAAGTGGGGCCCGTTCCAGGACGACACATCCCGCCCCCTCCGCGCGGAGGTCTTGCCCGACCCGGACGGTGCCGGCGGCGTCTTTCAGTTCCCCGCGCTCGGGTGGTTCGACGCACGGGAAGTCCCCGCCACGGGAAACCTCACGACTCGCCCGCTCCCCAGCAAGGCGACCCGGGAAGCGCCTCTCCGCATGACCGCGGGCGTCCCATTCACCGTCCACCTGGATATCGAACCCTCCCCGTCCGTGGCACTCGCATTCGTCGAAGAGTCGCTTCCGGAGAACGCCGTCGTTTCGAACATCACCGAGAGCGGCACCCTCGACCCCGTCCAAAGGAAGATCAAATGGGGCCCGTTCATCGGCTCCACGTTCCGCACCCTGAGCTACCAGGTCACGGTGCCCGGACCCTCCCCGCGCGGAGCCCTCTTCTCCGGCACCGCGGCCTTCGATGGCGAATCCGTTCCCATCGCGGGACCTTCCGTTGTGCCCCTGGACCATCCGCCTTCCGCGCAACCCGAGTCCATCCAACGTCCCCCCGCTCCCACCGCCAAATTCTCCGTGCTCGAACTGCTCGCAAATGACAGCGACCTCGACGGGGACACCCTGCGGGTCCGGTCGGTGCTCAGTCCTTCCGCCGCGGGGGGTATCGTCCGCTTGATCGGGCCGTGGGTCTTCTACGAAGCGCCCGTGACCGGCTCCGCCGCGGAAGACCAGTTCAGCTACGTGGTCGAGGACGCCTTCGGCTCCACCTCGGTGGCTTCCACAACGGTGCTTTTCTCGTCGGCTCCCATCGCCTCCCGACTCGCCATCACCGCGGTCATCCCACAACCCGGCGGAACCGCCCTCGTCCGATTTCGCGCCGTGCCGGGCGCCGTCTGCCGGATCGAGGTTTCCCGAAACCTCCGCGAGTGGTCGTTCCTCGCCGAGGCGACCACCGACCCGCTCGGTACCGGGGAAGTCCTCGATCCCGACGCCGACGCGTTCCCCGTCCGCTTTTATCGCGCTAGCGTGCGTTGAAATCCGAATTCATCGTCCCGCCTCCCATGAGCTCGACCCTCCAGGACATGTTCCAAACGGTCACCGCCTTCCTCCACGACGCTTCCGTGGAACTCGTCGGCGACCCGCCAGTGGGGGGAACGCTGGTCACCGAATTCCACGATTTCTCAGGTCAACCCCTGCCGCTGGTTCCCGTCGACGGTTCCGCCCTGCAGGCGGTCGACACCCGGACGGTCACCTCCAGCATCCAGGTGATCACCGATATCAACCTCTGGTTCAGTCTCGAGTCCCCCGCCGCGGGCGGCGCCTTCAACGGCGACTACTACATGCGGCTCGAACACGAATCGAGCTTCTCCATCCTCCTCAACCGAACAGGCCGCCGCACGGGACCCGATCCCGACGCCGCCTTCGGCTACGGGGATAACGGCTTCGACATCATCCTCGACGACCAGGCGCCATCGGGTGACATCCACACCTACCGCCTCCAACTCCCGCTCACCCCCGGCGGACCCGCCGGTTTGAGCCACGATACCGCCGTCGATCCCACCTTTCAGTCCGCCCTGACCGGAACCTGGTCCCCCGACGGGCGGAACGTCAGCCCGTTCTCGGTGTCCTCCGACGATGCCCGCACCCATCTGCTCAGTCAGTTCAACGGAATGCCGGCCACCGGCAACTGGACCCTGCTGATCTCCGACCTCAATGCCGGAGGCACCGCCAGCCTCCGGGGCTGGGGAATCCAGGTCTCCGGTCACACGGTCGTGCCCGAACCCTCCCACATGGCCGTCGTCGTCGGTCTGGCACTTGCCGTCGCCGCCGCCCTCCGGCACTCCCGGTTTCGACGCCGGCCGTAGCGCCCCTCCTTCCGCGCCTCGGCGCCGTCCGGCGTTCCCCGCTCCCTTGACACTCGCCCGGACGGTTGCGGACCGTTGGCCCATGACTCCCATCGTCCACCGCCGCGCGGCCCTCAAAACCCTGGCGGCCGGATTCGCCGCTCGGTCCTTGCCGCTCGCCGCTCAGCCCACCCCGGCGACCGGGGCATGGAGAACCGCGGTCGGTCTCAATGGCTTCCAATCCGCCTCGCGCAAGTACCAGCGGAATTACCCGATCTGGGAGGTGCTCGATTTCGCCGCAAGACACCGATTCGACGGGGTGGAACTGGTGGGCGACTGGCCGTCCGGAGGTTACCCGGCAGCCGCGGAAACGGAACGCATCCGCGCCCTGCGACGACTGTATGACGCCTACAACCTGCGACTTTTCTCGATCCAACTGGGCGCGAGTGGCGCTTTCGATCCGGAGGAGGCCAACCGAAGGTCGTGGCTCCAGGAATTCCGGGATCGCGTCGGATTGGCAAAACAACTCGGCTGCGAGTGCCTGGGGTTGTGGCCGGGAGGCGGTCTGCGCGGCCAATCCATTGATCAGGCAATCGACCGACTCGCCGAGTCGTTCCGCGAGGCGGGAAGGATCGCCGGAGATGCCGGGTTGCTCGCCTGTTTCGAGATCGAACCCCCGTTCGTCTTCAACACCGAGGACCACTACCAGCGCATCCTCCACGGCGCCGACCACCCGTCGCTGAAAGGAATCTACGACCCGAGCCATTTCGATCTGATGACGGGATCGACCGGCAAGCCCGAGGAGATGCTGCGCCGCGTGGGCGCGCGCAACATCGGGTACGTCCACTTGACCGACACCGATGGAACTCTGCGAGACGGCGGAACGTCCAAACACCTGCCATGCGGTGAAGGCCACATCGACTGCGGTCGATCGCTCGCGCTGCTCCTGGAATCAGGGTTCCGCGGCTGGATCATGGTGGATTCGTGGGAGGTGCCGGACCCCTACGACGCCTGCGTCAACTGCCGGCGGGTCATCGACGAAGCGCGACCCCGCTGATCACCCCAGGCGTGTGCACGATGCGGTCAACGTCAACCCCGCCATGCTCACCCCTCCCCCGGGGCCACCCGAACACAGGGCGTGGCAAACGACAGATCACCGCCTCGAAAACCCCTCGCGCCCAACATCGGCGCCCCTTGCCGACTTCGACATTCACTGAATCTTCCAAGCCGTAGTGCCACCTGAATCACCATGAATGACCCGACAGTACTCATCGGAAAAAAAGCCCCGCCCTTCAATGCCCCCGTTGTCGGAGGCGGCTACGCCGGGAACGCCACCGTTTCCCTCGCGGACCTCCAAGGGAAGACCGTCGTCCTCTACTTCTATCCGAAGGACGACACCCCCGGCTGCACCACCCAAGCCTGCTCCCTGCGCGACGGTTGGAACCGCATCCAGGACAAAGCGGCCGTGTTCGGTGTCAGCGTGGATTCTCCGAAAAGCCACCTGAAATTCATCGGGAAGCACAACCTCCCCTTCCCACTCATCAGCGATGAATCGAAGGAAATCGTCCAAGCCTACGGATTGTGGGTCGAGAAATCGATGTACGGAAAGAAGTACATGGGCACCGAACGCAGCACCGTCATCATCGACCCGGAGGGCAAAGTGAAGGCCGTCCTTCGTAAGGTCCAACCCGCGGAGCACCTCGACCGGGTGCTCGAGGCGCTGGCCTGAGCCCTCGCCTCGAACCGCCCCTCGCCCCACCCTCTCGTCATCCCATGAGAATTCTCGCGACACTCGCCGCGCTCGCCCTCTTCGCATCGCCCCTGTCCGCCCGGCCGCTCCAGGTTTTTATCCTCGCCGGACAATCGAACATGCAGGGCCACGCCAAGGTCGCCACCTTCGATCACATCGGCATGGACCCCGCCACGGCGCCCCTGCTCGCGGAGATGCGCGGCGCCGATGGCTCACCGACCGTCTGCGAACGTGTTTGGATCTCCTCCCTCGGTTCGGCGGATGAGGTTCGGACCGGCCAACTCACCGCCGGCTTCGGCGCGGCCGGCGCGGAACCGAAGATCGGCCCCGAGTTCACCTTCGGCCTCTACGTCGAGAAGCTGCTCGACGCTCCGATCCTCATCATCAAGACCGCGTGGGGCGGCAAAAGCATCCACACGGACTTCCGTCCGCCGGGGGCGGGGCCGTACGTGTTCAACGAGTCGCAAGTCCTCCAGTTCAAGAAACAAGGAAAGGACCTCGCTGACATGCGCGCGGAGAAGGAGAAGGCGACCGGCACCTACTACCGGCTCATGATCGAACACGTGAGAGCCGTTCTCGCCGACCTCAAAGCGGTCGTGCCCGGCTACGACGCCGCGCAGGGCTGCCGGCTGGCGGGTTTCGTTTGGTTTCAGGGTTGGAACGACATGGTCGACAGCGGGACCTATCCGAACCGCGGCAAGGCCGGCGGCTACGATGCGTACAGCTCGGTGATGGCGCAGTTCATCCGCGACGTCCGAAGGGACCTCGACGCTCCCGGCTTGCCCTTCGTCATTGGCGTGCTCGGCGTCGGTGGACCCACCACCTCCTATGGCCCGGACCAGCAGCGCTACAAGGCGACGCATCAGAATTTTCGCGACGCCATGGCCGCGCCCGCGGACCTGCCCGAGTTCAAGGGCAATGTCGCCGCCGTGCTCACGGAGAAGTATTGGGACCTCGAACTGACCTCCGCCCGAGCCAAGGAGAACGCTCTGAGACAACAGGCCAGGAAGCTGGCGACCGAGAAGAAGCTCGAACCCGCCGAGGAACGCGCGGTGTTCGCGAAACTCCGCGCCGAAGGCCTCACGGAACGCGAGCGCGTCGCGCTCGATATCGGGGTCTCCAACGCCGAGTACCACTATCTCGGAAGCGCCAAGATTCTCGGCGGCATCGGCAAAGCCTTCGCCGAAGCCATGGCGGAATTGATCGTCCGCAGGTAGGCGCCCACAGCCACGCCGCGCGCCATAGGTCGGTATGATTCAGGGGGACAATCGTCACCGGGCCCCCTTCCCTTCCGGCGCGCCTGTCCGCGCCAAATCAACAAATCGGTCCCGGTGTTCGGGTCGCGGTGTCGGACACGTCTCGCGGCGACGCATGAACCGGTGGCGGTGGCGCGCGACCACGTCGTAACCCCAATCGAGCCACGCCGTCGGCAGCACCGCGAGAAGCGAAACGGCCCGCCACGGCCAGCCAAGGGCGCGGGTTATCGCAAGCACCGCGCGGGCCTTCACCAGGCACGCCGGAGTCCCCTCCTGGTACCCAGCCACCAGGTGGATGGTCGAAAGCCGGGAAGGAACGCCCCCGAACCGGGCGAGATGGACCGCTGAAGAAGGACCCTGGAGCGGCGCGAAATGGAAGACTCCGCGACGATCCCGGGCCAGCACGAACTCGACGAGCCCATGGCAGAGTCCGCACTCGCCGTCGTAGAGCACCAGGTGCGGTCCGCCGCCGCCTCGCCCGGGACCCCGGGGTTCGTTCTCCGCGCCAACCATGTTCTATCAGGTATTCGGGATCGCCGAAAAAAGCGACTCCCGGTTCGCGACGCCCCCATCACGGCGGGTCCCCGGTGACACAAGTGCCGGAGACCAGCACGACCCGGGTTGAAATCCGCGCTAGGCGGATGACGGCTTGAGCGCCACCAGGCACGACCCACTCTCGGGCTCGAACCGGTTCCCAGGATCACCCACCGAGATTGTCCAGGAACCCGCGCACCTCGCCGGAAGTCACACCTTGTCACCCCAAAGCCCGCGGATACCTTCGCGCGGTGAAATGGGTTCCAGGAATTGTCGCCCGACTCGGGAGTCGGTGGGTTGTGGGCTTGCTGCTCGCGGCGTGTGGGTCGGTCGGAGTCGCCCAGCCCTTCGGTCCGGTCATCACGATACCCATCGAGAAAGTAAGGGAATCCTACGGCGGCATTAACGAGAGCGGGACCCGCAAGTCGTGCGGCGTCAGGCTTTTCGGGGAATGGCCGGCTTACCTGAATTACACCAACCGCAGTTCGTACCGGATCTATACGCCGGGCCTTCAGAGCACGGCCAACCCTCAGAGTTCCGTCTCCCCCGGCGGACGGTTCCGCTTCTATTGCTATTTCAACGGCATTGATACCGGGAATCTTGACGCCACGTGCCCGACGGAAATCGGGAATTCCCTCCCGGACTGGTATGTCGAGGTCCAACGCCGAGGGCCTTCCGCAGCGTTCACTTCGCGCGCTGTGCCTCCTGTCCTGGGAGATTTCGAGTTCACCTCCGTCTCCACTGATCCGGAAGGCGAACCGCTCATCGAAAGCTGGAGCATGGGAGATGGCAGCACCCGCGATGGGGCCAGCCTCGTCCATCGCTTCACCAAGCCGGGAAGCTTTCAGGTGCGCCTGACCGTTACGGACACGGATGCGTTGACCAACCAGACCGCGCGCACGATTACAGTCCCGGCTCCCAGGCCCATGGTCTCCATCCGCCTGCTCAGCAAGCACACCGGCAACCGTATCGAGCTCGGCGAGGAGTTCACGGCGCGAGTCACGGTGTCGGCCACCGACGACGGCTTGGGCGCTCTTTCCAACCTGGTCTTCAACGTGACCACCAACTCCCTCGTGCTCGTCGTCCCGCCGATCTTCACCAACCTCGCCGCCCCGGCGCAGCTCGACATTGGCACGCTACAGCCGGGCGAGAAACGCGAGTTCGACTGGCGACTACGCGCGGAAAGCGCCGGACAATTCGCGCTGATCACCGGCGGCGTGCGCGGTCAGGACGCCATCGGCCGGACGGTGAGCTCGGCGGGCGCGGCGGCGGAGGGGCAGGTCACGGCGCTGATCGCCGGCATCGAGCAACGCCCGCCGCGACTGGTGCTCGGCGCGGACAACAACGGCGACGGCGAAACCAACCACCTAGACCGCCTCGTCGAGTTGAGTGTCGGCTTCACCAACGTCTCGAGGCAGGACATCACCGTGGTCAAGGCGGTGACCGTGGA